>JAISSQ010000221.1 GCA_031273045.1 Puniceicoccales bacterium | reverse complement strand
CGAACTCGCCGACGCGCCCGATGCCGCCACTGCCGACGCGATTCGCATTGACCGCGAAAAGGGCAATTTTCACTACGCCGAGGATTACGCTTTCGACGCCGGCACCGGTCTCAACGCGGGGGTTATTGACTACATCAGCGACGTCAAAAAGGAGCCGCAATGGGTGCGTGAATTCCGTCACGCAGCGTTGAAGATTTTCGACGAGAAACCGCTGCCGTTGCACTGGGCGTCGCCGCTCATCGCGGACATCGATTTCGCGAAAATCCGCTACTACCTCGCCAAGGGGAAGCGTTCGAGCAAGACGTGGGAGGAGGTGCCGGAGGACGTGAAGCGCACGTTCGAGCGGCTCGGAATTCCGGAGCAGGAGCGCAAGTTCCTCGCCGGCGTCGAGGCGCAGTTTGACTCCGAGTCCGCCTACTCGCGAATGAAGGACGAACTCGCCAAACAGGGCGTCATCTTCGTCGGTCCCGACGAAGGTCTCGCGCAACACCCCGAAATTTTCCGCCGCTTTTTTGGCAAAGTCGTCGCGCCCGACGACAACAAATTCGCCGCGCTCAACAGTGCCGTTTTCAGCGGCGGCTCCTTCATCTACGTCCCGCCGCGCGTGAAAGTCGCCCAGCCCCTGCAAGCGTATTTCCGCATCAACGCCGAGCGTTTCGGGCAGTTCGAGCGCACGCTCATCATCGCCGACGAAGGCGCGGAACTCACCTACATGGAGGGCTGCACGGCGCCGAAGTTCGACACCGCGACGCTCCACAGCGCGGTCGTCGAACTCGTCGCCCTGCGCGGCGCGAAAATCCAATACATCACCGTCCAGAACTGGGCGACGAACGTCTTCAACCTCGTCACCAAACGCGGCTTGGCGGAGGCGGACGCGCAAATCCGCTGGATTGATTGCAACATCGGCTCGCGGCTCACGATGAAGTATCCCGCCGTCGTCCTGAATGGCGAAGGCGCCAGCGGCGAAGTCGTCAGCATCGCGCTCGCCGGCGACGGGCAGGTGCAGGACACCGGCGCGAAAATGATTCACAACGCCCCGCGCACCACCTCGAACATCATCTCAAAAAGCATCTCCGTCGGCAGCGGACTGGCGTCGTATCGCGGCCGCGTCCACATCCCCCAACACCACTCCGGTTGCAAAAACAACACCGAGTGCGACGCCCTGCTCATCAACACCAACTCGCGCACCGACACCTACCCCGCCATCACCGTCAGCGGCTCCCAGAACAGCACGCAGCACGAAGCGAGCGTCTCGCGCGTGAGCGCCGAGCAGATTTTCTACATGCAACAGCGCGGTTTGAGCGAAGCGGAGGCAATGTCGCTCGCCGTCAACGGCTTCATCAACGACCTCGTGAAAGAGTTCCCGATGGAATACTCGGCGGAGTTGAAACGCCTCGTTGAACTCGAAATGGAAGGAAGCGTGGGGTGATTTCCCCGTTCCCTATTTCCTTCCCTCCAGCGCTAATGGCGCGAGCAGGAACGCGACCGTGAGACCGGCGACGAGCACGACGCCGAAGCCCGCAATCGCGGGGGTCGCGCTCAATGCGAGAACGCCGAACGAGAGCAGCGTCGTCGCGAAATCCACGCATACCGCGAGCAACGTAGTCGTCGGCGCGGCGGCGTCGTTCCCGAAGAAGAGCGTGTAGTCAATGCCGATGCCGAGGACGAGGACGAGGGCGAGCAACGCGAAGAGGTTGTAGGCCTGTCCGGTCAACACGAGCGCGCCCAGCGCGGCACCGGCGGCTAGCACCACCGGCAGCAACGAGCGCAGTCCGCGCAGGATTCCGAAGCGCACCGCGAACACCACGCCGGCGAGCGCGAGCGCGAGCGCGAGATAGCGTTCGAGGTGCCACCGGTAGGTGCCGAAAGTGTCGCTCACCTGCGCGCGCCGGTTGAGCCAGTGGACGCTCGCGGACGGCGCCGGTGCCGCGCCGCTGACGCCGGCACCGGCGGTGAGTTCCGCCGCGAGGGAGTTCATCCGCGCGTTGTCCGCCGCACCGGCGACAGGTACGAGCGCGGCGGCACCGCCGTCGGGCAAGTCGCCGAACCAGAGCAGCCGCCACGCCTCGCTCACCGGACTGCGCGCCCACTCGGCGGGCGTCACCGGTCGGAACGGCACCGCCGGCGGCGCCGCCGGCTGCGTCGCCGCCGGCAGTTCGACCTCCGCCTCGCGCAGATGCCGCAGGACGACGGGCGTCGCGGCGGCGACGGCGGCATAGTTCGCGCGCTGCCGTTCGAGCGGGGGGAGTTGGTCGGTGAGCAGCCGGAACGAGACGGCACCGCCGGCGGCGCGCAGTTTTTCGAGGCGCGCGCCGAGTTGCTCGACGCCCCGCAGAACGGCGTCCGCCGCGCCGGCACCGGTGGCGCGGACGATGAACCAGTTCGTCTCCGCCGGCTGTCCGGTGAGCGCGGCGACGCACCGGTCGCTCTCGCGCAACTCCGGCGGAAACACTTGCAGGCGCGCGGCGTCGTCGTCGGGACGCAGCGCGAGCAGTCCGGCGGCACCGGCGAGCGCGACCGCCGCCGGCGCGCCGATTCGCAGCCACCGGTGCTCGCGCCACAGGCGCAGCCAGCGGGCGGCGGGCGCGGCACCGGCGGGGACGCGCCGAGGAATCTTTCCGCACAGGAACGGGAACCAAAGCACGACACACAGGAAGGCGGCGGCGAGGCCGGCGAGGGCGAAGACGGCGAGTTGACGGAACGCGGGGAAGGGCGCGGCACCGAGCGCGGCGTAGGCGAGCGCGGTCGTCGCGAACGCGAGCGCGAGCGCCGGCAGCAGTTCGCGAAGTCCCGCCAGCGGCGGACGCTCGCCGCCATGAACCATGCGCTCCGTCAGGCAGTGCAGCGCGTAGTCAACGGAGACGCCGATGACGCTCGTGCTCAAGACAAGCGAGACGAGGTGCACGGTGTCGAAGCACGCGAGCAGCGCGGCAATGCCGGCGGCGGCACCGGTGGCGGTCGAGAGCAGGGTCAGCGCGAGCGGACGCCACGAACGGAAAAAGAGCAGGATGACGAGCGCGACGCCGATGAGCGAAATCCCGCCCAGCAGCGAGATGTCGCGCTTCGACTGCGCGGCGGCGTAGTCGCTGTAAAAGAGCGTGCCGCGCCGCAGGACGGACGCGCCCGGATGCGCGGCGGCGAGTTCGCGTTCAAGCGCGGCGAGTTTGGCGACAAGCGCGCGGCCGCCCTCAAGGTCGAAGGAGGAGCCGGCGAGTTCGGCGCGCACAAGGCGCCACCGGCGGTCGGCGGCGTCGGTCGCGGTCGGCCAGCCGCCGTCGAGCGTGAGCGGACCGGCTTGCGCGGCGAGCGCGAGTTGGCGGGCGCGGACGAGCAGCAACGGGTCGCCGGAAAGTTCGCCGGAGCCGACGCCGGCGAGGGGCGAGTAGATTTGCGCGAGCACCCACTGCGCCCAGCCGGCGGGGTCGGAGGCGAGACGTTCGCGCGCGCCGGGCGCGAGCAGTTCGCGCCGGTGGTCGAACCAGAACGCGCCCCACGCGCGCTGCGCGGCGGCGTCAACGGGACCGCCCACGCTCGCGAACTCCGGCATCGCGCGCAGGTGCTCAAACCACCATTGCGCGGCGGGCTGGGAAGCGTTCCGCGCTCCCGCGCCGTCGGCGACGAGCCAGACGAGTTGGCGGTTGAGGCGCGCGGTGCAGGCGTCGGCGACGTCCGCCGGCAGCGCGGTGACGGCACCGCCGGCGTCGGCGGCTTCGTCGCGGGGCAGCAGCGCGAGAATGTCGGTCTCGAATTTCGCGCGCGGCAGCAGCCACGCGAGCACGCTGAGAATCGCGGCGACGGCGGCGAGCCACACGAGGGCGAGGCGGCGGTGAATGCGCGGGTTCATGGCGAAGGCGGCGGCGGGGCGTTGCCGGTGGCGGCGCTACTTGGCGAAAAGCGCGCGTTCGGCGTCGGTGAGCGTCGCCGGCGCGGTCTTGTGGTCGGTGAAGCGCAGCCGCGAGGTGTCTCCCTGCGCGTCCTCAATGACGACGCCGTCGAGTTGACTGGGCGACGCGCCGTCGAGCGTGATTTGGCGGAACACCTTGTCGAGCGGCGCGCCGCGCGGCGTGAGCGCCAACGTCCAGCCGCCGCCGGCGGTGCCGGTGAAGCGGACGGTGAAGTTCTTTTCGAGGGCGGCGATGTTCGCGTTGAAGATGTCGGCGAGCAGGTGTCCGAAGCGGAAAATCTGCGGGTTGGAGGCGGCGGTGACGACCTGCGGCGGCTGGTCGTCGACGGTCTGCACGAGGCGGTGCGGCTGTGCCAGCAGGGTCATCTTGAACGGGCGCGTCTGGTGCCAGCGCAGCCCCGCGCCGCGCGCGACGAGCACCTCGCCGCGCGAGACCAGCGGGCGGGCGAGCCCCTTCACGCGCCGTTCGTTGCGGAACGCGCAGCGCACCACCGGCGTTTTCTCGAAGCCCGCCCGCACCATGTCGAGCGTCGGCGCCGGTGCCAGTGCCGCCGGCGCCGCCGGTGTTTCCGCCGGCACCGGTGCCGCGAAAACGAGCGCGAGGACGGCGGCAACGGGCAAGGCGGCGAAGACGTTTTTCATGCGCGTTTCTCTACGGTCTCCGCCGCGCCCCTTTCGAGCGGAAAACTCGCCGCCAGCGGCGCGATGCCTCACGACGCCAGAAACTCCGCCGCATGGCGGGCTGCGTTGAAGCCGGAGACGGCGGCGGCTTCGACGCCCGCGCCGGGACCGGTGTCGGCACCGGCGAGGAAGAGCCACGGGAACGGTGTCTCGCTCTGCGGCGCCCACTCGGTGGCGGCGTGCCCGTAAATCATGCCGCGAAGCGTTCGCGCGAAGCGGGCGAAGGTGCGCGGCGTGGCGGTCTCGCTGTGCAGGATGTGGCGCGAAATGTCCGGCAGCGCGCGCGCGGCGGCGGCGAGCAGACGGCGGGCGGCGTCGCGCTTGGCGTCGCGGTAGGCGTCGCCGGTGAGCGCGAGCCAGCGGGCGGCGTCGGCGGCGGAGACGAGCGTTAGGACAGAGAAGACCGCCGCGCCGCGCGGGGCGAGGGCGGGGTCGTTGCGGGAGGGGTTGGCGAGGGCGCAGTGGAAGTCGCCGGTGGTGACGAAGGTGTGCTCCGGCAGGTCGGGCACGAAGTCGAGCGCGGCGTTGAGCAGGAGCGCGGAGGGTCCCGGCGCGCGGGCGGCGAGGCGCGCGCGGAACACCGGCGGTAGCGGGGGCGGTTCGGGCGGAGCGGGCGGCGGCGCGGCGAGCAGTTCGCGGAAGAGCGTCTCGGCGTTGGTGTCCGCGACAACCGCGCGGGCGGCGAGGCGCGAGCCGTCAGCGAGGAGGACGGTGGCGGCACCGGCGGTGCCGGCGGCGGGCGGTGCGGGCGAAAAGATTTTCACGACGGGCGAGCGGAAGCGCACTTCGCCGCCGAGGGCGGTGATTTCGCGGGCAAGGGTGTCGGCGAGTTGGCGGACGCCGCCGGCGGGGTAGAAAGCGCGGTCGTGGTAGTAGCCGAAGAGCGGCAGGGCGCGGCGCAGCGGGAGGGTCTCCGGCGCGTCGGTGACGTAGCGGCAGATGTTCGTCAGCAGTGCCTCGAAGCGCGGGTCGGCGACGTGCCGGCGCAGGAACGCGAGGTAGGTCTCGTGGGGGACGGCGGTGCCGCCGGCGACGCTTCCGGCGGCACCGGCACCGGCGCCGGCGTTGCCGCCGCCTTCGAGTAGCCGGCACGTGTCGAGGCGCAGCGCGTCGAGCAGGGTGTTGAGTTCGGCGAAGAGCGCGCGGATTCCGGCGGCGTCGGCGGGGAAGGTCGCGGCGAGTTTTTCGACGAGCGCGTCCCAGCCGTCCGGAACGTCGAACACGAGGTCGTCGGTGATGTGCCGCTGGCGCGTGGGGAGCCAGCGGAGGTCGTTTTTGAAAGGCGAGTTTTCGAGCAGCACGGCGAGCGCGCAGTGCCCGGAGAGTCCGCTGATGTCCTGCACGCCGGTGCTGAAAATGAAGTCGCCGCCGGTGGTGCCGCCACCGGTGGTGCGGATGCGGCGCGTCCACGAGGACGCCAGCCCGCCGGCCTTGTCGTGGGCTTCGAGCACGAGCGGTCGCCAGCCCTTGCGCGCGAGCAGCACGGCGGTGGCAAGACCGCCGATGCCCGCGCCGACGACGATGACGTCGCGGACTGCGACGGTGCCACCGGCGGCGGCGTTTTCTCCGGCGGGGTTGCTGGGGTTCATGGATGGGAAATCGGTTGGAATTTTTCGGGGCGGGAACGGTGCTCGTCAGGCGGTGCCGGCGGCGGTTTCGGGAGCGATTTTCGCGAGCGCGGCGCGCACTTTTTCGACGAGTTCCGGCGGGCTGACAAAGCAGGTTTCGTGCGTGTCCTTGCGGACGGCGATTTGGGTCGTGCGCGCGCGGTTGCGGCACTCGCCGGTGGCGGCGTCGGCGACCTCGTAGTCAATGCGCAGCCGGTTCTCGAACTCGACGAGCGTTGCGGTGACGCGCACGCGCTGACCGAACGCCACCGGTGCGATGAATTTCATGCGCGTCTCGACAATCGGCCAGATGAAGCCGGAGGCGTCCATTTTGAGGTAGCCGAAGTCAATGCGGTCGAGCAGTGCCTCGCGGGCATGTTCAAGGAAGCGGAAGTAGTTCCCGTGCCAGACGACGCCCATGGCGTCCACATCGTAGAGCGCGGGGGCGAGTTCGACGGTTGCGGAGAGGAGTGGGGAGGGGAGTTGGGTTGCGGAAGTCATTTTTCAGCGGCGCGCAGTGAACCTTCCGGCGGACGGCGCGGCGAAGGTTTTCTTCCGGAATAATCGAGACCGGAAACTTCGATACCTGCGGGGCTATCGCGAATACCACTTCACAGCGCGCAAGTTTGCGCGTTTTGGAATTCGGGCATATCGGCGCGGGGGCGGGTTTTGAGGCGTTGGCGGATGGGGGCGAATTCGCGCAGGATGCGTTGGTAGTCGGGGTCGGATTTGCTTCGGAAAACGGGGCGGGAACAGCGTTGCGCACCGCCGGCGTCGCGCGAGAGCGGGGCGAGCAGGAAGGAGTTGAGTTCGGGTTTCTCGAAGCGGGTGTAAAACTCGCGCGGGACGCCGGTGGTGTGGCATTCGGCGCAACGGCGTTTGGCGACGTCGGCGAGGGTGGCGTCGAGCGTTTCGGGATACTGCCGGCGGCAGCCGATTTCCGACGGGTGGTTCGAGCCGCTGGTCGGATAATAGGGCACGTTCAAATCAATCCATTGGTAAATGCGGAGGCGTTCGTCGGCGGTGAGCGCGACGCGCTTTTTTCCGTTTTTGTCGAGGTGGCCGCCGGCGATGATTTCGGCGAGTTTGCTCGCTGGGCTGCCCCAGCGTTTGGGGGCGATTTCGAGGGTGTTCCACTCGGCGCCGTTGATTGTCCAAATCCAACTTGTGTATGGGTTCGCGCCTTCTTTCTTTTCGTCAACGGGCGTGTGGTGCAGCCGCCATTTCCACTCGCCTTGCGTGCCTTTGCGCGCGAGGTGTTCGTAAGAGACGTTGAAGAAATCGGTGCGCTCGCCGGAGAGGTCAACGCCGCCGTTTTTCTGAACCGGACTATGACAGGAAACGCAGTTTTTATCGAGCACCGGTTGCACGATTTCGTGATAGGAAAAACCTTTCACGCCCCACGAGGGTTTTTGCAGTTTTTGCGCGATTAGATTGCGGCGTTTTGAAATGTCGCGCGCGGGCGTGACGGTGTTGCGGTCGGCGTGGCAACCGATGCAACTTTGCACTTCGCCGGGCATCAAATGGGTGAACGTGCGCATTCGTTGAACGGCGCGTCCATCGGCGTCGAGCGCGAGAAAATAAACGGGCACTTCCGACGGGACTTGGAAGCACGCGGAGCCGTCGGCGTTGACGTCCGCGTAGCCCCAAACCCTTTTCGCCGCGTAAGTTGCGCCGCACGAGACGAGCGGGAATTGATAGCCGAAGCAGCCGATTTCCTCTTGACCGCCGCCGGCGCGGGAGAGTCCGGCGTTGCCGCGCTGTTTGCGCTGGTGCGGGGAGAAAGTGGGTTTTTCCAATTCCTGAACGACGGCGATTTTTTTGACTTCGCCGCGCTTCACCGCCGGCAGCAGTCCGTTGTAAACATCCTGCATTGCAATCGTCGCCCAGCCGCCGGAAACAGAGCCGTCTTCGGGGAGTTTTATGTGGGGGTTGAACGAGTTCGCGCGCACCACCGGCGGCACGGGGTATTTGCGAATCGGATGCGCGCTGTAGAAACCGAGTTTCGTTTGTTTTTCGCTCCGCAAAAGCGTGAGGTGCGCGCCGGCGGTGTCGCGTATTTGCAAGTCGCCGTTTTTCGACACAAGGAACACGTCCTCATCGAGCGGAAACGGTTTTTCATAAGGACCGGAAATTCCGTTTCCCCAAACATCTTTCCACGAGCCGCGCCGGCGGTCAAAAATGCGCACTTCGCGGGTTGCGTTGAGAACGCCTTCGACCGCGTTCGGACCGACGTTTTTGTCAATGCGCACAATGGCGCCCCTGCACGGTCCGTTGTGGTTTGTGGCGGTGGAGAAAATGCGCGGCGAGTTGGGAATCGCGCGGGCGTCCATAAACGTTCCCGGTTCCAAGATGCGATTCCCAAAATAGCCGGAGAGACCGGTGCCGTCGGGGTTGATTGCCCAGAGCGACTGAATGGGGCAGGCGCAGCGGTCAACGTATTCCCAGCGCGTGAAAATAATGCGCCCGTCGTTGAGCACCGACGGTGTGAAATCCATCAAATAATTCGCGGAGAGGCGGCGTTGTTTCGAGCCGTCGCGCTCCATTCGATACAGCACCGGCGACGTGACGGTGAAGCAGTAGGCGTAGGCGGGTTTGCGGTCGGAAATGAACGCGATTCCGCCGTCGGGCAGCCAGCAGGCGTTGAGGTTGTTGCAAGGCGCGTTTGTCAATTGGCGGAGGTTCGAGCCGTCAATTTTCATCGTGTAGATTTGATAGTTCTCGTCGGGGTTCTGACTATAACTCAAATCGTGCAAATACGAGGCGGCGTAGCCGATGAAACGCCCCTTTTTCTTGTAGGAGAAAACAACGTCCTCGCCGTTCCAATGCAGGTCGGCGTCAACAACCATTCCCGCGCCGGCATCGAAGATTTTTTCGAGCGCGCCGGAGGTGGCACCGGCAGTGCCGGCGGCAGTGTTTTTTGACGGCGCCAGCGACGACGCGAGGGCTTTCTTCGGCGAGAAAACAAACAGTCCGCCGCCCGGCGCGAAGCCCTCGACGTGGTAAGTGTAAACGTGCGAAATGCGCAGGTGCTGCCGCTTCACAACAAGCATTTTCTCGAAGCCGTATTTTTGCGACGCGAGCGCGTCGGCGAGCGCTTGCGCGGCGGCGTTGCGCGGCACGTTGCCGGCGAACATCTTTTCGAGCGCGGCACCGGCGGGGCTTTCGGCGAAAACGGCGATTTCCGACGCGCCCGGATTGTGGCGTTTTGTGTGCGCGTTTTTGAAGCGCAGGACGAGTTTTCGGACATCGCGGCGCGCCGCCGGCAGCGCGGCCCGCTGCGCGCCGTGGACAGCCGCGAACGTGCCCGACGCCACCGGCGTTTTCTCGTCGTTCACGAACAACTCGTAGTCGCGAAAACACTCCTCGACGACCATCCCCGTTCGCCCGAAATAAACCACCTCGGCGACCGTCTGCGGCGCATCCCATTCGAGCGTGAAATCGGCCGCACGACCGCGCGCGCCGTTCACCGCCCACGCCTGCCGGAGGTCGTCGCCGCACTCCTCGCCGGCGACGACTCCGTCCACCGCGAACCGCGCCGCATAATCGCCGCTATACACATTCGACGCCTTCACCCGCGCCGTCCGCGCCAAATTCACCGGCAACGCGGTCGCCGGCGCACCACCGGCGACACCACCGGCGGCGTAAAAGACGCTGGCGATAACGGCGCACACCACGCCGAAAAGGCGGAGAAAGACACGGGAAACCATGAGCGAACGGAGGACAGAGCGTTTCGCGCGAAAGTTCCGTGAAACGGAACCCAGGAATGGGAAAACGGGTGGCAAAGCCCCGCCGCCCCGCCGCGTCGCGCCCAAAAAAACGCCCGCGCTCCCGTTGTTCGGGACGCGGGCGTGACGTTTTCGCGACGGAACTGCCGGCGACTTTTACGCTGCCGGTGCGGCTTCGGGAGCCGGCGTTGCGGCCGGTGCGCCGCCGGCGGCGGCCTCGTCCTTCTCCTTCTTGGCGACGAGGAGGCGGACGAACTGCGAAGCGGGCGTCGTGAGCAGCGAGAGCAGTTGCGCGCGGATGCCTTCCAGCGAGGGGAGTTTCGAGAGCGCCTCGACCTCCGCCTTGTCCAGAACCTTGCTGTCGAGGACGGCGGTCTTCACTTCGAGCCGGCCGTTGCCCTCGAAGAACTTCACCAGAATCTTGGCGACCCCGGGCGGGTTGTTGCCGCCGGTGACCAGCGCGGTGTGACCCGTCAGGTGCCCCGAAAGGTCGGGCAGGTTCGCCTGCTTGGCGGCGATGTTGAAGATGCTGTTCTTGACGACGTGGTATTCGGCGCCGTGCTCGCGCAACTGGGCGCGGATGACGGCGGCGTCGGCGACGGTGACGCGGGCGAAGTCCGCCAGCAGAAGGTATTTCGATTTCGCGAGGTGCGCGGCGACCTCGTCAATGAGCAGTTGTTTTTCGGCTCTCATGTTCGTGTGTTTCCTGTGTTTCGAGTGGTTCGTGATGGTTGGAAGGCGGCGCGGTTACGCCTGTTCGACGACGGTGCCGTAGGGCTTGGTGTCGATTTTGACGCCCGGCGACATCGTGGCGCTGAGCGTGAGCGACTTGATGAAGCGCCCCTTGAACGAGGCGGGCTGCGCCTTCACGAGCGCGGCGAGCGCCGCCTCGATGTTCTCGACGAGTTGGGGCTGCGCGAACGAGCGTTTGCCGACGACCACGGCGAGGTTCGCCGTCTTGTCCATCTTGAACTCGATGCGGCCGGCCTTCACCTCCTTGACCGTCTTCGCGATATCGTCCGAAACCGTGCCCGACTTCGGGTTCGGCATCAGGCCGCGCGGACCGAGCACGCGGGCGACCTTGCGAACCTCCTTCATCGCAGGGGTCGTCGAGACCGCCACGTCGAAGTCGAGCCAGCCGCCGTTGATTTTGTCAATGATGTCGGCCAGACCCGCGGCGTCGGCACCGGCGGCGAGCGCGGCGGGGGCGTCGTCGGTGAAGACGAGGACGCGGATTTTTTTGCCGCTGCCGTTGGGCAACGAAACGGTGCCGCGCACCATCTGGTCGGACTGTTTGGGGTCCACGCCGAGGTTTGCCGAGACCTCAACGGTCTCGTCGAACTTGGGCGCGGGCATTTTCGCGAGCAACTCGACGGCTTGGGCGACGGTGTATGTCGCGTCAAGTTTTCCGACGGCTGCGGCGGCGCGGTAGCGCTTGGATAGTTTTTTTGCCATGATGACTTGTGTGTCTCCTGCGAATGCAGTGTGTGGTTGTTTTGTGTGAGTGAATCCCTCTCCGCCACCGCCGACCGGCACTCGCCCTGTTCAGGGCGCACCGCCGGCAACCAGCGAAAAAGGACGGCGGAGCATTGGATTTTCCGGCGTTTTCGCAAGAAAGAACTCGGCGGACGCCGCGCGCTCGGCAGAATGCGCGCCCCGATGACCCTGATGAAGAAGCGGATTTCCCCCCGCGCTCCCCGCGCTAATCGCGCCGACGCCGCCGGCAACGGGCGCGAGCAGCGCAAAATCTACGTCCTCGACACCAACGTCCTGCTCCACGACCCGCAGTCGCTCTTCAAGTTCGACGAGCACACCGTCGCCCTGCCCGTCGAAGTCCTCTCCGAACTCGACCACAAGAAATCCGCCGCCGGCGTCGTCGGCGCCAACGCCCGCCAAGTGAACCGCGTCCTGCGGGAACTCTTCGACACCACCGGCGGCGGCACCGGCGGTGCCACGCTCACCGCCGCCCTCCCCGCCGGCGGCTCGCTCGAAATCATCGTCAACCAGCAACTCGTCGCCCACCGGCTCGGCGAACGCGGAATGCTCGAAAAACTCCGCGCAACCCTGCTCGACCTCGACGCCCCAGACCACCGCATCCTCGCCGCAACGCTCTTCCTGCGTGAGACCCGCGCCGAACCCGTCGTCCTCGTCACCAAAGACGCCTGCATGGCGCTCAAAGCCCGCGCGCTCGCGCTCGACGCCGAGGACTACCGCAACGACCGCGTCGAGACCACCGACACCGCCGGCGACGCCCCCGTCGTCCGCGTCAGCCCCGCAGCCCGCGACCGCTTCCTCGCCGACGGCGTCCTCATGCTCGACAAACTCGCCGGCGGCGTCCTCCACGCCAACGAATACGTCCTGCTCGAATGCGGCGCGTGGCGCGAACCCGCCCGCCACGTCCCGCCGCGCTCCTTCCACGCCCTGCCGCTGCTGCGCGAGTTCCACAGCACCGCCGCCGGCGCCCGTCACGGAATCCAACTCCCGCGCGGCATCCGCGTCGTCCCCAAAAACGACGAACAATGGTTCCTGCTCGACGCGCTGCTCGACCCCGAAATCCGCCTCGTCACCTGCTACGGACGCGCCGGCACCGGCAAAACCTTTTTGAGCATCGCCGCCGCGCTCGCCCAAGTTTTGAGCGACCACTCACCCTACAAGAAACTCTACATCTCGCGACCCGTCGTCCAAATCGGACGCGACATCGGCGCACTCCCCGGCGACAAAAACGACAAACTCGCCCCGTTCATCCAGCCCTACTTCGACAACCTCGACGTCCTCTTCTCCCCGCGCGGAGAGGTTTCAGCCGGGTCGCCGGCGCTTACGCCGGCAGCGTCCGCCGCCGGCACGCTCACCCACCGCAAGCAAAAGAAAGCCCGCATCTTCGGCCATCCGGGCACCGGCAACGGCTCCACCGGCACCGGTGCCGGCGGCTCCCACCACTTCACCCCCGGCGGCTACTCCACCGCCCGACGCCCGTGGCAATGGCTCCTCGACAACGGCCTCGTCGAAATCGAAGCCATGACCTACATCCGCGGCCGCTCCATCGCCGACGCCGTCCTCATCGTTGACGAGGCGCAGAACATGACTCCGCACGAGGCGAAAACCGTCATCACCCGCATGGCCGAAGGCAGCAAACTCATCCTCATCGGCGACCTCGAACAAGTGGACACGCCCTACCTCGACAGCAAGTCGAACGGCCTCATCCACGCTCACGAACGCCTCAAAGGTCACGCCATCACCGCGCACGTCCGCCTCCTCCAAGGCGTCCGCTCCGCCCTCTCCGAACTCGCCGCCGAATGCCTGTGAATCCTCCTCCCGACCAACCCCCGCTCCCCACCACCGCCGGTGGCACCGGTGGCGCCGCCACCGCCGGTGCCGCCACCGGCACCGTTGTCGGCGTCGGCGTTGACCTCGCCGAGGTCGCCCGCATGCGCGGCATTCACGAGCGGCACGGCGACGCCTTTTTGGAGCGCGTCTTCACGGCGGCGGAGCGCGCCTACTGCCTCTCGCTCGCCGACCCGTGGCCGTCGTTCGCCGCGCGCTGGGCGGCGAAGGAAGCCGTCGCAAAAGCCCTCGGCACCGGTTTCAGCGGCGGTCTCGACTTCACCAGCATCGCCGTCGCACACGACGCCGCCGGTGCGCCGGTGGCGGTTCTCGACGCGAAGGCGCGCACGTTGCTCGCCGCACGGGGCGGCGCCGCCGTTCACCTTTCGCTCACGCACACCGCCGCGCTCGCGCAGGCGTTCGCCGTCGTGACGCGCTGAAAAATCATCCCAGAAACTTGCCGAGAAACGCGGCGGCGCGGGCGATTTCGGGGATTGGGGCGGAGCCGCACTCGCGCTCGATGACGAGGTCGCCGGCGTAGTCGGCACCGGCGAGGACGGCGAAGAACCGTTCCCAGTCCACACTGCCCTCGCCCGCCGGTTGCTCGACGCCCCAGCGCTCGATGTCGCCCGACGGCACCGCGTCCTTGATGTGGATTTGCGCGATGCGCGGCAGGAGCAGTTCGAGCGCCGCCACGGGGTCGCCCATGCTGTAGAGGAGCATGTTGCCCGGGTCGAAGTTCACGCGGACGTTGGGCAACGCCACCTCGTCGAGGAACGCGGCGAGCGTGCGCGCCGTCTCCTGCCCCGTTTCGAGCAGGAGCAGTTTGCCGCGCGCCGCGAACACGCCGGCGAGGGCGGCGAGACGCTCCTTGATGATTTTGCGCTTCGGCGCGTTGGGGATGTGCGGGATGAAGCCGGCGTGGAAACTCACCTTGTCGAGTCCGAAGGCATCGAGCAGGTCGGCGTGGCGCGGCGCGCGCGCGAGCAACCGCTCGAAAGGCGCGTCGGGCAGCAGGCCGCCGGTGGCGCGGATTGACGCGGGGGTCGAGTAGTCCTCGGCGCCGGTCTCAATCATGCCGGAGACGACGCTCACGCCGGCGTCGGCGAACATCCCGCGCGCCTCCGCCCATGCCGGTTTGTCGAGCAGCGGGTCGAGCGCGAGTTGGACGCGCGCGAGGGGGATTTCGCGCAGTTGGGCGACGAGTTGCTGGGGGCTTTCGGGCTTGAGCGACCAGGAGCAGACGGCGAGTTGGTCAAAGGAGAGGCGGTTCATGGCTCGCGGAAAGTAGGCGCGAAGAAACGCCGCGCGAGCGGCTTTTTCTCATTTGCGCGGGCAGGGGGCTTTCGCGTAGGTGGGCGCGGCGGGAAAAATCCCGCTTTTCTCTTTTTATGCCGTTCCCGCAAAACGAGACAGCACCCGCGCAGACCGACGTGCCGGCACCGGCGGTAACGCCGCCGGCGGCGGTGACGACGGTCGGGACGCCGCCGTTGCAACTCGCGGACTGGTTCGCGCTCGCGCCGGAAATCACGGGTGCCGCCGCCGGTGACGGCGTTGATTTCGCCAACGGTCACGCGCCGGCAACGCTGCCGATGATGGTCGCGCGCCGCCTCAGCGAGGGCACGCGCCTCGCGCTCCAAACGGGGCTGCCGCTGCTGCAAAAATTCACCACCGGCGGCGCGTTGCCGGCGGTGTCCGCGCTGGTGTTTTCGAGCCGGCACGGGGAGAGCGAGCGGACGTTGCGCGTGCTGCAAGCCATCGCCGCCGGCAACGCCATCTCGCCGACCGACTTCACGATGGCGGTGCACAACACCGCCGTCGGGCAACTCACCATCACCGCCGGCGCGCCGCTGCCGGCGTCATCCGTCTCCGCCGGCGACGCCTCCTTCGCGCAGGCGCTCTTCGAGGTGTTCGCGTTCCTCGCGGCGGGGCACGGCGCGGTGCTGCACGTGGACTTCGAGACGCGCCTGCCCGCGCCCTACCACGAGCACGTCTCGCCGGTCTTCCCGCCCTACGCGGCGGCGTTCGTGTGGCGGAAAGCCGCCGGAAGCGCGGACCTCCGACCGGTGCTCCGACCCGCGCCCCCAACTCCCCCGCCCCTTCCCCCCGCCCTCGCCTTTCTGCGCGACCATCTCGCCGCCGCCGCCCATGTCTCCGCCGCTACGCCATCTTGAGCGCTGGTGGCGCGTGTTCGCCACCGGTGTGTCGTTCGCCACGTTCGGCGTGTGCGCGCTGTGCCTGTCGTGCGCGCTCATTCCGGCGGGCTGCCTGTTCGTGTCCGGCCACCGGCGGCGCGCCGCGACCGCCCAACGCTACATCAGCGCGAGTTTCCGCCTCTTCGTCTGGTTCATGCGCGCGCTGCGCGTGCTCGACTACAAAATCGAAAACGCCGCACGGCTGCGCGACGACGCCGGCGCGCTCGTCGTCGCCAACCATCCGACGCTCATTGACTACGTGTTCCTGACCTCGCTGATGCCGGCGTGCGGTTGCGTGGTGAAGACGGCGCTGTGGAACAACTTTTTCATGCGCGGCGTGATTCGACTCGCCGGCTACATCCCGAACAGCGAGCCGGCGACGCTCCTCGCGGCGTGCGGCGCGGAACTCGCCGCCGGCGGTCGCATCCTGATTTTTCCGGAGGGGACGCGCACGACGCCCGGCGAGCCGCTTGTCCTGCAACGCGGCGCGGCGAACATCGCCGTGCGCTGCGGGGCGGACCTGCGCGTGGTGCGCATCGCGTGCGCGCCGCCGGTGCTCACGAAACACCGCCCGTGGTGGCGAACCGCGCCCTCGCGCCCGTTCTTCACCATCAGCGTCGGCGAGAAAATCCGCGTCGCCGACTTCACCGCCGGCGGCGTTCCGCCGTCCCACGCCGCCCGCCTGCTCAACGAGCGTTTGCGCGCCGCGCTCTCCGCGCCGGCGGCGACGGACGGATAATCCCCCGCCTCCGCTCTTGCCGCCGGCGGCGCGAAAGTGGCACCCTGCGCGGCGTCGCATGAACCCGCTCCACGACGAAATCAAGAAACTCATCATCGAGACCCTGAACCTCGAAGGTCTGCGCCCCGAAGACATCGAAACCGAGGCACCGCTCTTCCGCGAGGGGTTGGGGCTGGACTCCATTGACGCCCTCGAACTCGGCCTCGCGCTCAAGAACCGCTACGGCGTCGTCCTCGCCGAGGACAGTCAGGAAACCCGCCGCCACTTCGCCTCCGTCGCCTCGCTCGCCGAGTTCGTCTCCTCGCAAAAAGCCCCCGCCGCCGGCACCGCCGCCGCCTGAAAACCACGCATTTAAACCCTTAATTCCGACACTCATGGACACCGACACCGCCCCCGACAAAGCGCAAATCCTCATCCAAATCCAAGGGCACTTGCAGCAACTCTTCGACGTGCCCCCGGAGAAGGTCACCCTCGCGACGCACCTCTACACCGACCTCCAACTCGACTCGATTGACGCCGTGGACCTCGTCGTCCAACTCCAGCGCGCCACCGGCCGCAAAATCAAGCCCGAGGACTTTAAGAGCGTGCGCACCGTCGGCGACATCGTGGACGCCGTCCACGACCTGCTTCGCCAACCACCCGCCGCCTGATGCCGTCCGCCGCCGCCCACGCCAACGCCTTTCCCGCCGCCGGCGGCGCCGTTCGCATCGTTCGCGCCGCGCTCAACATCGCCACCGGCGTCGTGCTGCTCGCCTATCCGTTCGCGGTCTGGCTCGGTCTGACGCGCTGGGGCGTGACCGCGCTCGCCCCGTTGCTGCTCGCCCTGCTCGCCCTGCGCGGCGGCGTCCTGCTACTGCCGAAGAATGAAAACGGCACCGGCAACGACGGAGGAGGCGGCGTCACCGGCGGCAAAAAAGTCCGCGCCCTCGCCGTTGCCGGCGCGCTCGCGAGCGTTGCCGGTGCCGCGCTCGCCGCGCTCGCGTGGCTGTTTCGGCGCGGCGACCTGTTGCTCTACTACCCCGTCGCCGTGAACGCGCTCTTCCTCGGCGTCTTCGCGACCTCGCTGCTGCGCCCGCCAAGCGTGTGCGAACGCCTCGCGCTGCTCATGCGCCCCGACCTCCCCGCCGCCGGTGCCGCCTACGCCCGCAACGTCACCCGCGTCTGGTGCGCCTTCTTCGTCCTCAACGGTGCCGCCGCGCTCGCCACCTGTCTGCACGGCGACCTCGCGTTGTGGACGCTCTACAACGGTGCCGTCTCCTACGCCCTCATCGGCGCCCTCTTCGCCGGCGAATACCTCGTCCGCCACCGCGTCATCGCCAGACACGAAACCGCCCCCACGAACCCATGAGCACGCAACCCCTTCCCTTCCTCGAAATCCTCAACCCCGCCCGCGCTCCCGAAATCCCCGTCGCGTGGCTCGCCGGCACCGCCGCCGGCGGCGCGTCGTCCTTCGTCCACCTCGGCGAGTTTCGCCGCGCCGCGCTCGCGCTCGCCGCGACGCTCGCCGCCCATCCGGCGAGGAACTGGGCGCTGTGCTGCGAGGACGCCGCGCTTCACGCCGCCGCCTTCCTCGCCGCGCTCCACGCCGGCAAGAACATCGTCCTGCCCGGACACAACCGCCCCGCGCTCCTCGCCGAGCAACACGCCGCCGGCGACTTCGACGCCCTTCTGCTCGACACCCCGAACACCACCGGCGTCGAAGCCGTCCCCGTCCCGCCATTCGCCACCGGTGACGCCGGAGACGCCGCCGCCGGTGCCGCCGTCCCCGTCCCCGACACCGCCGGCACCGTCACCTTTTTCACCTCCGGTTCCACCGGCGTCCCGAAGCGCGTCGTCAAGACGCTCGACCAACTCCAAATCGAGAACGACCTCCACGCCGCGCACTGGGGGCAGAAGTTGCCCGGCGCGCTCACCGTCGGCACCACCGCGCACGCGCACCTCTACGGGTTGCAGTTCCGCGTCCTGCTGCCGCTCACGCTCGGCGTCCCCTTCAACGCCCGTCTGCTCGAATACCACGAGCAACTGCTCGCGCTGCCGGCGCCGTTCGCGCTCATCACCAGCCCTGCGTTTTTGAAGCGCCTCGACGCCAAATTCGCGCCGCCGGCACCGCCGCACGAGTGCCGCTTCATCCTCTCCGCCGGCGGCTTCCTCCCGCCCGAAACCGCCGCCGGTGCCGCCAAAATCCTCGGCGTCGCGCCCTTTGAAATCTTCGGCAGCACCGAGGCGGGAGCGATGGCGTGGCGCGACACCGGCGTCGAAACCGAACGCTGGCGGCCGCTGCCGGGCGTGCGCTGCGAGGCGGGCGAAGATGGACGGCTCTCGCTGCGCTCGCCGTTCCTCGCCGGCGACGAGACGCTCGTCACCGACGACCGCATCGAGTTCGACGCCACCGGCGCGTTCCGCCTGCTCGGACGGCTCGACCGCGTCGTCAAAATCGAGGAGAAGCGCGTCTCGCTCCCCGATGTGGAGGCGCGGCTGCGCGCGCTCGGCGACCTTGTTGCCGACGCCGCCGTCGTCCCGCTGCGCGACGGTTCGCGCACCGTTCTCGGTGCCGTCCTCGCGCTCACCGCCGCCGGTGCCGAGCGGCGCGCCTCGCTTGGCTCCGGCCGCTTTCTGCTCGAAGTGCGCGCCCGCCTGCGCCCCGTCCTCGAACCCGTCGCGATTCCGCGCCGCATCCGCGTCCTGCCGCGCGTCCCCGAAACCACGCAGGGCAAGCGCGACACCGCCGCGCTCGCCGCGCTCTTCGAGCCGTTGCTGCCGCGCGAACTCGGCGTCGCGCGGAGCGCCGGTGACGCCACCGGTGGTGACGCTGCCGCCGTCACGCTCGACCTCGAACTCACGCCCGACCTGCTGTGGTTCCGCGGCCACTTCCCCGCGCGCGCCCTGCTGCCGGGAGTCGCGCAACTGCGCTGGGCGGCGCACTACGGTGCCGCGTTGCTCGCGCCCGGCCGCGTGTTCGCCGGCATCGAGGCGCTCAAGTTCCAGAAGCCGCTCGCGTCGGGCGACCGCATCGCGCTCGCGCTGCGCTGGGACGCCGCGCGCGAACGGCTCTCGTTCGCCTACACCCTCGCCGGTGCCGCCGTCAGTTCGGGCAAAATCATCCTGCGCCAACCATGAGCGAGTTCCGCCCCTGCGTCATCATCCCCTGCTACAACCACGCCGGTTCGCTCCCCGGAGTCCTCGCCTCGCTCGCGCCAACCGGACTGCCCGTCATCATCGTTGACGACGCCAGCGAACCGCCGGTGCCGGCGGTGCCGGCGGTGCCGGCGGCGGTCCTGCTCCGCCACGATGTCAACCAAGGCAAGGGCGGCGCGGTCATCACAGGGCTGCGCGAGGCGGCACGGCTCGGCTACACACACGCGTTGCAAATTGACGCCGACGGTCAGCACGATGCGGCGGCGGTGCCGGCGTTGCTCGAAGCAGCCCGCCGCGAGCCGGACGCGCTCGTCTCCGGCGCGCCGCTCTACGACGCCTCCGCGCCCGCCTCGCGCCGCCACGGGCGTCTGCTGACGAACGCTTGGGTGTGGCTCGAAACGCTCTCGTTCCAAATCAAGGACAGCATGTGCGGGCTGCGCGTCTATCCGCTCGCCGCGACGCTCGCGCTGCTCGACCGCCGGCGGCTCGGAAGACGGATGGACTTTGATGTCGAAATCCTCGTGCGCCTGTTCTGGGACGGCGTGCCGGCGCGGTTCGTGCCCGTGCGCGTCACCTACCCCGCCGGCGGCGTCTCGCACTTTCACCCCGTTCGCGACAACCTGCGCGTCTCGTGGATGCACACCCGCCTCGTGCTCGAAATGCTGCCGCATCTGCCCGCGCTGCTGCGGCGCAAAATAGGAGCGCGGACAGGAGCGCGGGTCTCTGCCCCGCCCGCCGCCGCCCACTGGTCCGACCTTTCCGAACGACGCGGCGCGTTCGGCATGCGGTTGCTCTTCCTGATTTACCGCCTCCTCGGACCGCGCGGTGTGCGCCCGCTGCTCTATCCCGTCACCGCCGTCTTCTGGCTGACTGCCGGCGGCGCGCGCCGCTGTTCGCGCGACTACCTCCGGCGCGTCCGCGAACGCGCCGCCGCCACCGGTGTCGCGCTGCCGCCGCGCCTGAACTCCTACCGGCACCTGCTGCGTTTCGGCTTCGCGTTGCTCACCAAAATCGGCGCGTGGCGCGGCGACATCCCGCCCGAAAGCATCCGCGTCACCGAGACCCCCGAACTACGCCGGCAGTTGGACGCGCACAAGGGCGGCATCGTCTTCTGCCCGCACTTCGGAAACTTCGAGTTGTTCCGCGCCGTCGCTGAACAGCGCGGCGTCATCGCCAACGCGGTCTTCCACACCCGCCACGCCGAAAAATTCAACGCCTTCCTGCGCGAGGTCGCGCCGGAGTCCCAACTGCGTATCGTCCCAACGGACGCCTTCGGCCCCGCCACCGCCGTCAGCATGCAGGAACGGCTCGCCGCCGGCGAATGGGTTAGCATCGCGCCCGACCGCACCGCGCCCGACAACCGAGCGCGCACCGTCGGCGTCGAATTCCTCGGCGCGACCGCACAACTTCCGCAGGGTCCCTTCCTGCTCGCCGCCGCCCTGCAATGCCCCGTCTTCCTGCTCGTCGCCGGAACCGCCGTGGACACCGCCGCAGACGACGCCGCGAACGCCGGCGCGAACGTCCCGAACGCTTCCGCCGGCAGTGCTGGGAAAACACCCCACGCCGGTCGCACCGCGTATTTTGAGACCCTGTTCGACCCGTTGAAAATCCCCCGCGCCGACCGTTCCGCCGCCTTGCAGCGCGCCGCCCAACACTTCGCCGACCGCCTTGAACACCACGTCCTGCGCTCCCCGCTCGACTGGTTCAACTTCTTCGACTTCTGGGCACCGCCCAACACCACCGGCGAGCGATAAATCACGAAAATCACGAACCGCAGAGCAGTGGCTCAAAGAAATTGTCGCGATTTAAGACGAGTGTTTTTTGCGGTTTGTAGGAGGCGAGAAATGCTGCAGGAAAACGGGCGCGCGCTTCGGGGTTCCACTTGATTTCGTAAGCACTGAGCGCACCGTCAGCCACCTCGACGAAGTCAATTTCCTGCTGCGTTTTGGTGCGCCAAAAACCGTCGGTGACGGTCGTGAACGGCGCACGGCGTTTCACCAATTCGGCGATGACGAAGTTCTCGAACAGGTGCCCGATGTCCTGCCGTTGCTCGACGGGCGAGAAGTCGCCGATGACGGCGTTGCGGATGCCGGTGTCGAAAAAGTAATACTTGCTCGCTGTCTTCAACTCGTTGCGCAGGTTGCGGCTGAACGAGCCGACGCGAAAGATGATGAACGCGTGCTCCAAGAGGCGGACGTATTTTTCAGCCGTGTTTTTATCAACGCCGGCGAGCGCGCCGAGTTCGGTCAAACTCACCTGCGAGCCAACTCGCCACGCGAGCGCTTTGACGAGTTTCTCGAACTGCGCCGGTTTGCGGATTTGCTCCAAACGGAAGATGTCCTTGTAGAGGTTGTCGCCGGCGAGACCGACGAGACGGGCGCGGGCGTCGGCGATGTTCGCGATGATGTCGGGATACCAGCCGTAGAGGAGGCGGTTGGAAAGATTCTTGCGCTCTTCGAGCAAGCCGTGGTGCGCGACCATTTCGGCGAACTTCACGGGGTGCATGCGAAACTCGAATTTGCGCCCCGTGAGCGGTTCGTTGATTTTGTTGGCGAGGTCAAACGACGAACTGCCGGTGGCAATGAACTGGACGCGGTCGCCGAGCGCGTCGTGTAGAATTTTCAGTTTCAACCCGATGTCGGGAATGCGCTGCGCCTCGTCAATGACGACCGTCGTCGCGCGTCCAAGATAAGGTTGAAACGCGGTGCCGGTGACGTTCTCGAAGGCGGCGAGGGTCGCGGCTTCGTCGGTGTTAAACCAGACGACGTCGGCGCGTCCGCCAAAAAGTTCGCGCAGCAGCGTCGTCTTGCCGACTTGACGCGCTCCGTGAATGACGAGCGTCTTGCCTTTGCCGATGCGGGCGGTGATTTCGGCTTCAAGGTCGCGGTGAATGTTCTCGCTCATGGTGTGTCGTGGTTCGGTATTGTGGTTCGGTATTGTGGTTCGGAGAGAAACGATGGTTCGCGAAGGGACAGTGGTTCGGGGAGGGACCTCGGAAAAGGACGATGCCATGTTGCCAGCAAAAAGTCAACTTTCGGTGAATAAGTTCACCTAATTCGGTTTCTTTCGGTGAATACGTTCGCCGGTATCGCGTCGTCTTCCATGGCTTTGGTGCGGTTTTTTCGTAAATGAGACAGGATGGAATGAGGATTATGCGAGTTACGTTGTCTTGTTCACTTCCGAAAATGAATGGGCAAGATACGCGCATTTGGAGAATGCTGTTTCGGTTGTGCGATGGTTTCACCTTGCGTCATTGCATTATCAAAAAGAGTTAATCTCCGCAATCTCTTCGCGCCGAGGTCCAATTCGTTCCGAACAACGAACGGAAATCAATCGGCGAGTGGACAAATTGCGCATGCGTGCAAATCTTTGGTTTCTTCCTGAGAAGGTTACACTAAAACTGTTATCTCGCATTGTTGCATTCTTTCCCCGCAACGGTTCGATGGTTCGCAAATACATCAAGAAGGCGGGGTTCTCTTTGAATCCGCAGTTTTCGCAATTCAAACTCTCCGAGGATGAGGTTTGTTTCTATCTGCTCGACAAGTATTTCCCCAAAACCAAAGAAACCGCATACCTCTACGAGGGATTCCCTGCCGACATTGAGAAGACCGTTCGCGAAAAGATGAGCAAGAAATCAACAAATCAGAGTGGCGGCTACCGCCGCAGCCAGCGCCCGAGCCGACTTGAAAGTCGGCGCTCCATGTGTGTAGCGACGAACCCCCTGTAATAGCCGCGGTTTTCAGGGTTAATGTCGGGCGATTGTTTCGTCGAAGAAAGGCAGGGCGTCGGCGAGGGTTTGCTCGTCGGAAATCAAACTCACGACCCAGAAAGGTTGTTCGGCTGGGGTGTCGTAAAAGAACCCCGGATGCACCAGAACGCCGGAGCGACGCGCGAGGTCGAGGACGGAGCGTTCCTCATCAATGCCGCGCGGGAGGGCAAGCATTGCCATCCAACCGGCTTCGCGCGGAAGGAAGCGGAGGTGGTGCGGACTGCCGGCGCACCATGCGCGGAGCACGGCCTCGTTGCGGGCGACTCGTTCAAGGAGCGGCGCGCGGGCGGCGGGAGCGGCGGCAAAGAGGCGTTCGGCAGCGTTCTGCGCCATCGCGTTAACGGAGAGGTAGGCGTCGGCAATGTAATCGAGACGTGGTAGCATCGCCGCCCGCCATTGCTCCGGTCCGGCCGTGCTTATCCACGCAAGTTTGACTTGTGGCAGAAGGGCGGTCTTGGACATGCCGCCGAGCGCAAACAGGGGCACTCCCGTTTCGCCTGCCCAAGAGCAAACGGACGCGCTGCCGGCGACGGTGGCATCGGCGTTGCCGCCGGTGGTGGCTGGAAAGTCCAAAAACACCTCGTCAACGATGAGCGGAATGCGGTGATGAATCGCGATTTCGCGCAGTATGGCGCGGTCGGTGGCGTCGAGGCGCGAACCGGTCGGGTTATTCGGCGCGACGCAGAGAATGGCGCGCGTCGCCGGTGTCACCGCCGCCGCCAGCGCGTCCGCGTCCACACGCCAGCGTCCGTCGCGAAAGACGAGCGCGTATGCGGGGGTGTGAACGCATTCGAGCGAAGCGAGGACTTCAAGCAACGGGTAGGACGGCGCGGGGACAAGCACGGCGTCGCCGGGGTTGGTCAGCAGTTTCAGGAGCCAGCCGTAGGCCTCGCTCGTGCTGGCGCAAAGGTGGATGGATTCGGGGGCGACGCGCGCGCCATGTCCGGCGAGGTAGGCGGCGACGCTTTCCCGCGCAGCGGCGGAGCCGCGCGGAGACGGTTCGTAGCGGTTGTTGCCGGTGGCGGCAAACGCTTCGGCAAGAAATTGCGCCGGTGCAACGAAGCCCGCCCGCGTCGGGTTCGTCTCGGTGAGGTCGAGCACCCTGCGGCCGGAGGCGCGAAGTTCCGCCGCCGCGCGGGCGAGTGCGTTTTCCTCTTGGGGGATGTGCGTGCGTTTTGCCGGCATGCACGCCAACTTTGCCGCGCCACCGCCGGCACCGCAAGAATGCGCCGCCGGTGATGTCCCCGCTGACGTTACTTTGGACAGAAGTCACCGCTGGCACTAAACTTGCTCGCACGAGACGGACGGACGCGACACCCTCGCGCCAAACGATTTTTTTAAACGCAACCGTCTCTCAAACGCACAATGGCTCTTCACGAACTGACTCCCGAA
>JAISSQ010000211.1 GCA_031273045.1 Puniceicoccales bacterium | reverse complement strand
GGCGGGGTATCCGTCGGAAAACCCGTGGCAACTGCGGTTGTCGGGGAAGGGAAAAAATCTGCCGGCGCCGGTGGCGTTTGCGCGGGAGGCCACCGGCAGTGCGTTCCCGACGGCGCGGCTCGTGCAGGATTGGCTTTTTCAAGACGCCGGCGTTCGCGAAGCGGGGAAGGTCTTTCGCGACAAACAGGGAAACGCTCGCGAGGCAGCGGTCATCGAAAAGGCACTGGCGGAGGTGCGGGCAAATGCTGCCGGCACTGCCGGCGACACCAGCGATAACGCTGCCGGCGGCGTTGAAGGCGGCGGCGTTGCCGGTGAATTCGCGGCGCAGTTGAACGCGCTGCGCAGCGGCGGCGTCGCCGGCGCGGACATTCGTTGGCGCGCGCTCTACGAAAAGGTCTGCTGGGAACGCCGGCGGTCGCGGCTCGCGTCGCTGGCGGCGAAATCGCCGCGCATCGTTTACACGAAGCACTGCCACCTCGCGGGGCCGTGCCAGTTTCACCCGACCGATATGGTCAGCGACCACCCGTTCAAGGAAATGCACGGCGACTTCCGACCGGGCGGTCAACTGTGCGTCTTGACCGTCGGCGCCGACGGCTCCGTGCGCAACGAGGTCGTCCTCGAAAAACCGGAAGGCCTCATTCGCGACCCGGCCGTCAACGCCGACGCCACGCGCCTCGTCTTCGCGATGCGCGAGAATTTTTCCGCCGACGATTACCATCTCTACGCGCTACCGGTGGCGGCTGCGTCGAATTCCGCGCCGGTGGTGCCGCCGGTGCCGCCGGCGCAGTTAACCGCCGGCACCGCCGTCTCCGACGTCGAACCCGCATTCCTCCCCGACGGCTCGCTCGTTTTCCAATCCACGCGCTGCGTCCAAATCACGGACTGCTGGCCGGTGCCGGTGTCGAACCTTTACACCTGCGCCGGCGACGGCTCGCGCCTGCGCCGCCTCGCGTTCGACCAAGTGCACACGCTCTACCCGCAGGTGCTCGACAACGGCGCCGTCATCTACACGCGCTGGGAATACAACGACCGCAACCCCGTCCACCAGCAGCCGCTTTTCACGATGAACCCCGACGGCACGAACCAGAGCGCGTTCTACGGCGGCGGCTCATTTTTTCCGACCTCGCTCATCCACGCGCGGGGCGTCGCCGGCGGCTCGCAAGTCATCGCCATCGCCGCCGGACACCACACCGACCAGCGCGGCAAACTCGTCCGCATTGACCGCTCGCGCGGCACCGAGGGCAACGCCGGCATCGAGTTCCTCGCGCCCGTCCGCCCCGCCGCCGTGCCGGTGACGACCCGCGCCACCACCGGCAACGACCAGTTTGGGCAGGACGGCGCGCAGTTCCAATACCCGTTTCCGCTCGACGCCGACACGCTGCTCGCCGGCGTCCTCCCCGAAGGCGCCGGCAGCAAATACCCGCGCGCCACCTACCCCGTCCCGTTCGGAATTTATTGGCTGCACGTTGACGGACGCCGCGAACTGCTCGCCTTCGACCCCGCAATCTCCTGCGCCCAACCCGTCCCGCTCGCAAAACGCAAACCACCGGCGGCGCGCGCGAGCGCGCTGAATTCAGAGGGCGCCGCCCTCCTCTACGTCCAGAACGTTTACGAAGGTGCCGGCAGTAAAAACATCACCGCCGGCAGTGTCGCCGCGCTGCGCGTCATCGCGCTCGAATACCGCGTCGCGCACGTTGGCGACGCCCATACCGACGGCACCGACACGCGGCGCGGCGCGCGCGGCGTCACCGGCGACCGCGTTTCGACGCCCGTCTCGTTCGGCTCCGGCTCGTGGGAAGTGAAGCACGTCCTTGGGGAAGTGCCCGTCGAACCCGACGGCTCCGTCTATCTCGAAGTCCCCGCGCGGACGCCGCTCTACTTCCAACTCGTCAACACCGCCGGTCACGCCCTGCAAACAATGCGCAGTTGGACAACCCTGCAGCCCGGCGAAACCCTCGGCTGCGTCGGCTGCCACGAGGACAAAACCGCGACGCCGGCACGCACCGGCGCGGCTTCCGCGAGTGCCGGCGCGACGCTCGCATTAAAAAAGCCCCCGCGCAAAGTTGTGCTTCCCGCCGTCTCCGCCGCCGCTGCCGCACAACTCCCCGGCGGTGCCGCCGTCGCCGCGCACCTCGGCGTCAACCGCCCCCGCGGCTTCGACCCCGCGAACTTCGACGGCTTCAGTTTTCCTCGGCACATCCAGCCCATCCTCGACCGGCACTGCGTGCGCTGCCACGGCGGCGGGGCGCACAGCGGCGGAGCGGAAAGCGGAGAAGAACTGCCGGCGGCACCCACAAGTGCTGTGCCGCCCGTTCACGGGCGGAAAGGAAGTGCTACGCCGCCCGTTCACGCGCGAAGTGCTGCGCCGCCCGTTCACGGGCGGAAAAGTGTGCCAATGGATTTGCGCGGAATAGCCGCCACCGCCGGCGACCTCCCGCGCCTCCCGCGCCCGACTGCCGGCGCGCCGCACAACCGCCGCGATGACGCCCACGACCTCCGTGCCTCCCGCCGCGCCTTCACGGTTTCCTACCTCAACCTCACCAATCGCGGCCGCCCCAACGCCCTCGCCAACTGGGTCTCCGCCGAAAGCGTTCCGTTCGTTCTCACCTCCACCGGCACCACCACCTCCACCGGCACCACCACCGGCACCACCGGCACCGCCACCGCCGGCACCGCGCCGCTCTGCGCCGGTGCCGCCACGAGCGGCTTGATGCGCTACCTCGAACCCGCGCACTACGGCGTTGTCCTCACCGACGCCGAGAAACGCCGCATCGCGCTCTGGCTCGACCTGTGCGTCCCGTTCGCCGGCGGCTACGCCGAGGCGAACCTTTGGAGCGACGCCGAGAAATCCCGCCACCTTTACTTCGAGCGCAAACGCGCCCGCGAAGCCCTCCGCGAA
>JAISSQ010000177.1 GCA_031273045.1 Puniceicoccales bacterium | reverse complement strand
CAAAACCACTTCGCCGCCTACGCGGGCGACGTGGCGATTGAGGGCGGGGCGACGTTGAGCGTGCGCACGGGATACACGCAGTTCTTCGAGTTCTCCGGCGTCGCGCACGACTCGCGCGAATGGACGACTGACAGCGCAATCAGCGAAAACGGACAGCCCAATTTCTGGCCGCTCTTCTCAAAAACGCACGCGGTCGAGCAAGCGTTCACCGGCGCGTTCACCGGCAGCAGCAGCGGCACGCCAACGTTCGGGACGTTCGAGGTCGCCGGCACCGGCAGCGCGGCGCGAATCGCCGACGCGGTGGGGACGAATGACGTCTTCGGCGGCAGCGGCACCGCGCCGCAACCGGCGCGCGAGTTCGGGCAAATCGTCGTGCGCGACGGGGGAACGCTCATTCTCGGCGCCGCCGCCGGCACGCCCACGAGTTACGGCTTTCAGGCAACGGGCGCCTACGCGGGCGCGTTCGGGCTGACGGTGACGGTGCACGCGCCGACCCTCGTGCAGGCGGGCGGAACGCTCGGCGGAACGGGGCGAATCGAGGGCAGCGGCGTGGGCGTGGTCGTTGACGGCACCGGCAGTTCGCCGGCGAACGCTTCGAGCGCACCCGCGACGGTGAGCGTTGCCGCCGGCGGCGTTCTCGCGCCCGGACACGGCGTCGGCGACGGCTCGGCGAACGCGAACATCGGCACGCTCTACGTCGGCGGCAACGTCGCGCTCGCTGCCGGTGCCACGGTGCACTTCGACATCGCCTCCATCGCCGGTCTCGGCGGCGTTCCCAGCACCTCCGACACCTACAACGTCAACGACCGGCTCGCTGTCATGCGCCCGCTCGACAACCCCGCCGTCTCCGCCAACGGCACGGTCACGTTCGCCACCGGCGCGACAAACATCGCCGTCACGCTCTCCGGTGCCGCCAACGCCGTCCAAATCAAGAACGACCTCGCCTCTCTCGGCTACGCCCCCGGCGCCGCCATGACGCTCGCGCACCCCGTTATCCTGATGACCGCCGAGCACCTCTTCGCCATGCCCGGCGCGAACGCCGTCAGCACCGCTTCGTGGGACACCACCTACGGCGGCTACAACGGCGGCACCAACCGCGTCCAAGTGGACGGGCTCACATTCACCATCGCCACACGCCTCAACGGTAGCATTTACGAAGTCGCGCTCGTCTCGGTCTCGGCCGACGCCGCCGGCGTCCCCGAACCCTCCACCTACGCCGCCGGCGGTGCCGCACTGCTCGCAGGTCTCCTCCTCCTGCGCCGCCGCCGGAGAAAGGATGAAGGCAGAAGGATGAAGGATGAAGGTTGAAGGATGAAGGATGAGGCAGGAGAAAGGTTGAAGGATGAAGGAGGAGGCATGGAGCACCACACATGGAGCGCCGCCACTGGGAGCGCCGACATTCAAGTCGGCTCGGCAATGGTGCGGCGCAGCCGCCTTGCTATTCTTTTATAGTGGCGGCTGCGCCGCACAGAGCATGCGAGCCGACTTGAAAGTCGGCGCTCCCAGTCGGCGCTCCCAGTCGGCGCCCCCAGTGGCGGCGCGCCAAGACCCGATAGGGGCGACAGAAATTAGCCGTGGGTGATGGAGCACAGCGACGGAACCCACGGAACGGAACTTTGTGCGCGTGAGCGGCGGCGGGAAATGTGGTGCGCTCACAGCCGCTGCCCGTCGGTGAGGAGGCGGGCGCGGAGGACTGGGTAGGGGACGTCTTGAACGGCGGCGGCGGTGCCGGTGCCGGTGGCCGCGGTGCCGGTGGTCGTGTTGCCGGTGCCGGTGGTGCCGGTGGCATCGGCGGTGTTTGCAGCACCGGTGCCGGAGGCGTCTATTGCGAGGGCGGCGGCGGTGGCGGCGCTTTGTCCGAGGAGCATGAAGACGGGTTCCATGCGGATGGAGCCGTAGGCGATGTGCGTGGCGGAGAGGCAGACGGGGACGAGCAGGTTCTCGCATTCGGCGCGGCGGGGCGTGAGCGCGGCGTAGTCGATGTGGTAGGGGCGGGGCGCGTGGATTTGGACGTTGCCTTCGTTCTGGACGTAGGGGGCGGTGCCGGCGGGGTTGCCGGCGGCGGGGATGATGACGAGGCGGCGCGTGTTGTGGGCGTCGAGCGTGTAGGAGCCGAGGCCGACGGGGCGGGGCGGGGTGGTGGTTTTTTTCGGCGCGAGGATGTCGTGCTCGGTGATGGTGTATTCGCCGGTGAGGCGGCGGGCTTCGCGGATGTAGAGTTGGCGCGGCCAGTGGGCGTTGTCGGCGAACTCGTCTTTTGCGAGACCCCAGCGCGAGAGGCGTTCGCGGAGGCGCGCCGGCACGCGCGGGTCGTTGCACAGGAACCAGAGCAAGCCCTGCTGGTAGCGGCGGTGCGCGGCGACGATTTCGGCGCGGCGTTCGTAGGACGCTTCGGGGTATTCGTCGCTGCCGCCGCCGAGAAAATCAAACGAGAACGGGCCGTGGTTGTTGGTGTCGGTTTTGCGATTTGGGATGGCGTCGAACTTCGCGAAACCGCCGGCAGCGGCACCGGTGCCGCGCGTCGGGAAAAAGTTTGGGTCGCCGGCGGCGATGCAGCGCAGCGCGAGTTCGTAGTCGCGCGGGTCGTAGCCGTCGGGCTTCGGGAACGGTGCGCGGTTTTCGGGGACGGTCGTCATGCAGACGCGGAAGCAGTAGGCCTGCACGTGGCGGTCGCCGGTGCCGTTGACGCGCGCGAAATCGTCCTCGGCGACGACGTCGGCGCACACGCCGCGCAGCAGCCCGCTGGACGGGTCGCCGGCGGTGTTGTAGGGCGAGACGCGGCGCGAGAAGCGGTGCGAACGCTGGCGCGAGAGGACGATTTGGTTGCCGTTGTAGCGTTCGCCGAACGCCGCGTTCGGCTCGCGACCGACGCGGTAGGAGCAGCCGGCGGCGGCGAGCAGGTCGCCCTCGTAGGTGGCGTCGAGAAAAACCTTCGCGCTGACGGCGGCGCCGCCGAGCGTGGCGATGCTCTCAATGCGTGCGCCGCGCTTTTTGACGCCGCCGGCGGCGCGGTTGAGCCGTGCGCCGGCACCGCGAATGACGCGCACCTTGTCGCGGTGTTCGGCGAGCCACGCCTCGAAGACGCCCTCGGCGATGTGCGGCTCGAAGCACCACATCACGCGCTCCTTTTCGTTGACGGCTTTCGCGCCCTGACCGCTGCCGGTGCGGGCGTAGTCGGCGCGACGCTGCCAGCACCACGCCTCCGGTCGCTCGTAAGCGGCAAACACGCGCCGGTAGAACTCCCGCGCCAGACCGCCGACGGCGCCGGTGTTGCCGGCGTCGGTGAAGCCCAGCCCTTCGCTCGTCATTCCGCCGAGGTGCTCGTCCGGCGAGACGACGATGACGCTCTTTCCCATCCGTGCCGCTTGCACCGCCGCCGTCACCGCCGCCGACGTTCCGCCGTAAACGCAGATGTCAGCGGAGAAGGTTTTTTCAACGTCGCCGCCGGCGGCGGTGGTGCCGCCGGTGCCGGCGGCGTTAGCGGGCGATGCGAACAGTGCGGCGGACAGCGCGGACAGTGCGAGCAGGGCGGGGCGTTTCATGCGGCGAACCTACGCGCGCGGCGTCTTCGCGCGAGGTCGGGTTTTCGGGGGCGGGCGTCAGAACCGCCAACTTGCGCCGAGGTTGATTTGGTGGGCGGTGGAGGTGCCGTAGTTGCCGGCTTTCTTGCTGTCGAAACCGGTGGTGCCGAGGAAGCGGTATTGCAGCCCGACATCAATCTGCCGCGTCACGCGCCACCACGCGCCAAGCGTCAGCCCGTAGGTGAAGAGGATGTCGCTGTCGGAACCGCTGGTGCGGACGGGGGTGCCCTGCACGGTGTTCGAGTGGCGCAATTGCGGGTCGTCGAGGGTGACGACTTCGCCTTGGTCATCCAGAATGTCGCCGGTGACGGAGGTCGTGGTGGCGAGAGTTTCCGTCAGCGTCGTTTTCATCGAAACGTAGGTGAGACCGAGCGAGGGACCGACGCGCACGTTGAACTGTTTTCTGTCGCCGAACTCGAAGTTGTAGATGGCACTCAACATCAGCGGGACGCTGGTCTGCTCGCTCTTGCGGCGGACGCTCGAAAACTCCGACGTGGTGGCGTTGTAGCGCGTCTGCCAACCGGTGTAGTCGCCGATGAAGCCGGTGGCGTTCGGGTCCGGCGTGTAGGAACCATAAGTGGTGTTTGTCCCCGTGACGGTTTCCGGGCTACCGCCCGCCCCGACCTTCCAGTCCCCGAAATACGCGCCGACATCGGCGGTGAAGAGCAGGTTTTTCAGGAACGGATTCGGGCTGTTCCTGAAAAAGGCGGCACCGCCGGTGAAGGTCGCGCCGTAGAGGAAGGGCGACTTGGAGTCGTGCTGCCAGTCAACGAGTTGTCCGCCGACGGCGACGCCGGCGTAGAAGCCGGGCGAGGTGCGGGGCGTCGGTGCCGGCGAAGGAGCGAAGTCGCCGGCGGCACCGGTGGTTTCGGCGGCACCGGCAGCGTTGAGCGGCGCGGCGGCGGCGAGGGTCGCGAGGAGCGCGGGAAGCGCGAGTTTTTGGGCGGGGGGCATGGTGGATGTGTCGGGTGTTTGTGAATGTGGTTAACGGACTGAATGTCAAAGAGTTATTCGACGGTGACGATTTCGCTCTCGACGATTTCGCCGTAATCGTCGGCAACGTAGCACTGGTATTCGCCGGCATCGGTGACGACGATTTCGTTCCGAATGCCGCGCGGCACGACGCTCCACGGATGCGCAGGACCGGGGCGGTAGTGCCATTCGTAATAGACGCGACCGGTGCCGGCGACGCTCACGGCGATTGCCACCGCGCGACCGGTGCCGGCGACTGCGACCGACGACGTCCACGAACCCGCCGACGAACTCGAACTAGAACTCGCCGACGACGACGAGGAGGATGAGGACGACGAGGACGACGACGCCGACGCGCTCGCGGCGGCGGAACCTCCGGCGGAGACAGCGGCGGCGGACGCCGAACTCGCCGACGCCGCCGACGAATAGACCGCCCAGTGCGTGACGACGCGCGGTCGCTCAATCACGTCAAACTCGTCCGACGGCTCAAACTCCTGCGGGTCGAACTGCTCGCCGGTGGCGTCGTCCGTGACAATCACGCGGTAGCGGTTGCCCGGCGAGACGCTTCCCGAAACGCTCACTGCGACCGCCGAGGCGTTGCCGGCGACCGCCGCCGCCGCGCTCGCGCTGCCGCTGCTCACGGTCGTCCAAACGCCGGTGCCGCTGCTCTGGCTCTGCCACTGGTAGGAGTAGGAACCGGCAACGGCGATAGCGGTGCCGTTGCCGGCGACGGCGATGGCGTAGGTCACGTTCGCGCCCGCCCGCACGCGCGGACGGCGCGTCGGAATGTTGAAGCCGAGCGCGCGCAGAAAATCGTCGTAGTCGGTCTGCCACTGCGGCACCGGCACCACTTCGCTGTGGTCGTGGTCGAAGCACGGCGGCGGCAAAACCCCGCCACCACTGGCGGAACCGCCGTTGCCGCCTTCTCCGCCGTTACCGCCGGAACCGCCGGTGCCGCCGATGGTGGTGCCGTCGCCTTCCTCGAAGGTGAACGTCCCGCCGCCTTCCCAGACATCCATGACGACGTTGCTCGCGTTGAGTGTCTCTTCCTTCTCGGTGTAAGTGCCGGCGGTGAAATTGAAGTCGAAAGTGTAGCGGACAACTACGCCTTCGGCGTTCGTCCCTGTGCCGGAAACGGACAGCGAAGTCCACTTCGAGAGTGCTGAAGCGTGCGCTGTGAAAAGTAGCGTGAAACCGTCGCCGTCCTCGGTCTCGTCGGTGCTTGTGGTGCCGACCGACCACGTGCCGTCGCCGTTGTAGCGCAATTGGTAGTGGGCGATGTCGGCGGCGTCGTGCGGCACCGGCTCGCTATCCTCCAACGAGTAGGTCTCGGTCAGCGAGAACGTGCTGCCGGCGGCGAGGTCGGTTTTGGCGACGCCGCTACCGGCACCGCCGCCGGTCGCCGAAGTCGAGCCGCCGGACGCGGAGGACGCGCTGCCGCCCGAAGACGAACTCGACGAGGAAGACGACGACGAGGACGACGAACTCGACGACGATGATGAAGACGATGAGGACGAAGAGGACGACGACGATGAAGACGAGGACGACGCCGACGACGCCGCCGCCGAACTCGACGAACTCGCCGCCGTCGCCGCCGCCGGCACCGGTGCCGGCGCGCTGTTACCGGTGGTGGCGTCGTCGTCGGTGGCGTCGTCCGCCGTCACGAGTGCGGCGGTGAGCGGCCAGTCGTTGCCGGCGACGCCCGTGACGACGGCGAAGCCGAAAAACGCGCTCACGAGGAAGAGCGCGAACGCCGCACCGGATGCGAAGAGCGGTTGCATTCGCCGCGAAATGCTGACGCCGGCACTGCCGGTGCTGTTGGGGCGGTTCCGCGCCGCCCTGAAAATTGCGGGGTTCATGGGAGGGAAAACGTTGATGGTGGTGTTGTTATTCTTGCCGGCACTCTCGGCACCGGTGCTGACGGGCGCGCAAATTGCCCGCCGGCTGGTAATTGGCAACAGTTGTTTGGGACATGTTTTGTAAAAATAACAGCAACGCTTAAAGAACTTCAAAAATCTGCGTTAGGACAGGCGCGGAGCATTTTGGAGCACGACGCGCCGGAACGCTTCCAAGCAAACAGAACCACAACCACCAATCAACAACCACAGAAAGGAAACCTGTCATGAACACCAGCAACATGCACACCACCAGCACGCCCCGTCGGGCGAACCAAACCGCCCGTTCGTCGGGCAAGCGGAAACTGCCGCTTCTTGCCGTCGCGACCCTTGCCGCCGCCGCATTCCTTGTGAATGTTTCCGGCAATGCGAACGCCGCCGGCAACGCTCTCTCCGAACCGGTTCGCACGAAAAACAAAAACACGGCGCCCATCGCCATCCAGCCCGACAATGATTACAAAAAGTGGGCTGCTGGATTCGGCTTTTCCGTTTACGCCTGCGACCTTTCCACCTTCGTCGGTTTCGACATCTCGGCGTATCGCCACATCATCAACGAGCACCATCGCCTCAAACTTGGACTCGGCGTCTTCTTTGATGTCAATCCGCAGGACATTCCCAACACTAATTTTCCCTACACGAAGCGTTATTCGGATGGACGTGTTGAACATGGAACCGGAAACCTTGAAGGCAATCACTATTTCGTTCCCGTGACCATTGGGTATCAATACGAAATGGCGTTCGATGCGGGAAAGCGGTGGAAAGGCAGGGCGTTCGCCGAAGTTGGATTCGGAGTTTTGAACGGAACGGTCGAACTCGCGCCGCATGTTGACAATTACAAGAACAATCAGGGGAGCGACACCGCAGTCGTCGCGCTGGCGGGAGTTGGCGTCGGCGTGACGTGGACGATAAGCAAATTTCAGGAAACCGAACTCTATCTTGACACCAGCATAACGGGCTTTGTTACCAGCAAGGCGAAACTCTCTTACAAGAATTGTCATGTGCCCGGCGGTTCCACCTTCGACAGGGAGGAATCCGGCACGATGACCGGCGCGCGTTTCCTCATCGGCGTCGGCCTGAAATGGTAAACTCCACAACCCCAAGGGGGTTGCCCACACAAACGTTATCGCCGGCGACAAAAACCACAGAGTTTACAGAGACCGCAGAGGCGACGCAGAGGATGCCATCCGCATTTTACACGACGCCTACGGCGTAGAAAAAACACATGAAGCAGACGAAGACATGATTGACATGATTTTTCATGATTACCAGAAGCGCAAATCATTGTTAATCATGTTAATCATGTCTTCCTGCGCTTGTGCGAAGGCGGACTTCGTGGCTTCGTGTGCTTCGTGTGAATTTTGGCGATGAGACGCAGCGGAGAGACGTTTCTATGAACGCTTTTCTCTCGCTATTTCATAGGTTCAAACCGATAAGTGGTGGCGGCGGTGGTTTTGAGGTGAAGGCGGTCGCCGGTGAGGATTTTTTCGGGATTCTTTTCGGCGCCGGTGGTGGCACTTGTGCTCACGCTCACGCGGACGCGCTTGCCGTGCCACGGGTTTTGCAGGGTGAGCGGGCGGCCTTTTTCGCTGGTGATGCGGACGTCGCCGACGGTGTTGTTCGCAATTTTCGCCGACACCAAAAACGCGCCCTCGGCGCGGATGGTGTGGAAGGCGGCGTCGGTGTCGCGCGGCCAGACGGCGAAGAGGCGGATGACGCCGTGGTTGCTGGCGCAGAGCATTTCGTTGATGGTGTTCGGGACGGTGCTCCAATTTTCGACGCCGTGCGGGTTTCCGCGCTGGAAACCGTTGCAGGCGGTGCGGGTGGAATACGCGGCGAGTTCGCGCCAGATTTCAGCGGCGTCGAGACCGACGCGCACCGCCGCCGGGAAGATGCTGTTCGTAGCGTTGAAATCGTTCCACCGGCGCATTTGGAGAACGGTGTTTTTGGCGATTTCGAGGAGTGGTTTTTCGGTGTCAAAACCGATTTGACCGGCGGGATAGATGTGTTGCAAACCGAGTGAGTTGTCACGGTGCCAAGCGCGTCCTTTTTCGGTGTAGCGGAAGACGGTTTTTCCTTCGCGTTGCTGCGTCGGATACGGCGCGAGTTTTTCGTGGACATCGCGCCATTTTGCGCGGCGGTTTTCGTCAACGCCGAGGAACTCGCTCATATCGTTTGCGAGTTGCAAAGTCATCCGCACAAGACCGAGCGAGAGAATCGGATTTTTGTCGCCGACGGTGCCCTCGTGAATGGCATCGTTGTAGATGTTGTAAACGCCGTTTTCGGGGACGACTTCGCGTTCCCAAAACGTGGCGACGGCGCGCACGTAGGGATAGGTTTCGCGGGCGAAATTCTCGTCGAAGGTGTGATAAAAATGCATTGCCAGATTCACGACCCCGTAGGCGGCGTTACTCTTTTGTCCCCAAAACATTCCGTTGAACGAGATGTTTCCAATCGGACGTCCGCAAACGGGCAATTTTGGGTCGGCGGCGACATTCACGCCTTTCCAGTTTTTGTGAATTTTTTCGGTTCTTCCGTTTTTTTTGTGGGCAATTGGGGAAAACATGCTAATAAGGGCTATCTATGCAAGAAGACACCGGCATAACTGAACACTATCAGCGTTTGTTGCGGCTGCCCTCACCGT
>JAISSQ010000175.1 GCA_031273045.1 Puniceicoccales bacterium | reverse complement strand
ATCTCCGAAATCATCGCCGGCAGCACCGCCGAAATCCCGCGTGTTTTTGACACGCTTTTGGCGGGCATTCCTTACGACGACTACGTTGCCGCCGCGAACACCGACCCCGCTGTCCGGCGGGGGAAAATCGGTCCCCGCGAATGGCTCTACCGCTCGTCGCTCCTCTCCTTTGTTCGCGGCACCGGACTTTCCGTTGACGCCGAAATTCACAATCGTCACGGACGCGCCGACATGGTCATTCGCGGCTACGGAAAAACACTCGTTGTCGAAATCAAAATCGCCGCCACCGCCGGTGACGCCGATGCGAAACTCGCCGAAGCATTGACGCAAATTAAAGAGCGCGACTACGCCACGCAATTCCCCGGCGCGCTCACGCTCGCCATCGTCATTGACGACGAACAGCGCAAAATCGCAGCGTGGAAATAAGGCGCGGACGATGAACTTTTCCGTTGTTCTTTACCTCCTCATTTTTTGACACCGTTGACGTAATTTTCCGCGCCTTTGAACCGGATTAAGAGATTTTCTTCATGGTTTCCACGAAGCAACAACGGGCGGACTTTGTCGCCAAACGCTTGGCGAAATTGTATCCCGCGCCGCCGATTCCGCTGGCGCACAAGGACCCGTTCACGTTGCTGGTCGCTGTGGTGTTGTCGGCGCAGTGCACGGACAAGCGCGTGAACGCTGTCACGCCCGCGCTCTTCGCGCTTGCGAACACGCCAGAGAAAATGGCGCGGCAGAGCGTTGCCGGTGTCAACGCGCTGGTGCGCTCGTGTGGACTTGCACCGCGCAAGGCAGAGAACATCGTCGCACTCTCGAAAATCCTCGTCGAGCGGCACAACGGCGTGGTGCCGGCGGACTTCGCCGCACTCGAAGCGTTACCCGGCGTCGGACACAAAACCGCCTCCGTTGTGATGTCGCAAGCGTTTGGCATTCCTGCATTTCCAGTTGACACGCACATTCACCGCCTTGCCGCCCGCTGGCGGTTGAGCGACGGTTCCAGCGTCGTCCGCACCGAGCGCGACCTCAAAAAACTGTTCCCCCAATGCGAATGGAACAACCTTCACTTGCGAATGATTTACTACGGACGCGAACACTGCACCGCCCGTGGTTGCGACAGCCATACCTGCGATATCTGCCGCGCGTTAAATGGCGCGTAACATTTTGTGGTGACAGCAGGTTCAGCGCGGGGGGAACTCAAAGTCGGCTTTGGAGCCGTTTTTGGAGCGGACGAGGTAGGCCTTGAAGGGACGACCGGTTTTGGAAATGAAGTCGTCTATGAGGTCGGTGCGACCGTCGGTGACGAGGGCGATGGCGTCGTCGTGGGTGAGGTCGCGCCGGCAGAGGTTGCGGCGGACTTTGAAGGTGACGGTGCCGTTTTCGCGCAGGATGTAGTCGGGGCCGGCTTCGCAGAGTTCGCGTCCGGTGTTTTCGGGGTCGGTCCAGAAGACGACGGGCGGTTCGGCGGAAGCAACGGCACCACTGCTGCCGGTGCCACTGCCTCCGTTACCAGCACCACCGCCGGCGGTGCTGCCGCCGGTTCGCCCGTGAGCGAACGATGCAGCACTCTTGGCGGAGCCGCTTTTGCCGCTGCCGACGCCACCGGCAGCACCACCGGCAGCACCTCTTGGTGCGCGGGGTTCGCGGGGCGGGAACTCGAAGTCGGCTTTTTTGCCGTCTTTGGAGCGGACGAGGAATGCTTTGAAGGGGCGTCCGTATTTGGAGATGAAGTCGGTGATGAGGGCGGTTTTGCCGGTGGTGACGAGGGCGATGGCTTCGTCGCGGGTGAGGTCGCGGCGGCAGAGTTGGCGTTGGACTTTGAAGGTGTCGGTGCCGTTTTCGCGCAGGATGAAGTGGCGCGGGGTTTCGCACAGTTCGCGACCGGCGGCGGCGGGGTCGGTCCAGAACGGGACGGCTTCGGCGGTGCCGGCGTCGCGGTCGCCGAAGTCGAGAGCGACCTTGCGTTTGCCGGCGCGTTTTTCGTCGTCGGCGAGGATGAGTTTCGCGCTGAACGGCTTGCCGGTTCGGGTGGAGACGAAGCCGTCGAGGGGTCCGATTTCGCCTTTCTCGCAGAGTTCGCGCACCTCGCCGGCGGTGAGTTTTTTGCCGGAGATGTCCTTGAAAATGGACAGCACGCCGTCCTGCGAGCGGTAGGCGCGGTAGGTTTCGAGGAGGGGTTTGCCGTCGGTGGGCGACGGGATGTCGGTGGTGGTGGTGGTGGCGGCGTCCTCGGTTTCGGAGAAATTCTTGGTGTGTTCGACGAGGTCGCGCGTGGTGGCGACGATTTCCGCCATGAAGGCGTCGCGGGTGTATTTTCCCTGCTCCATCTGGCGGAGTTTGTATTCCCACTCGCCGGTCATGTCGGGCTTGGTGAGGGCATCGGCGCCGACGACCGCGAGGAAGTCGAGGAGCCGCTCGGCCTTGGGGGTCGGGGAGAGGTCGCGTTTGCCGCGTTCGGCGCCTCGGTCGAGGTATTGCTGGTGGAGGAGGCCTTCGATGATTTCGGCGCGCGTCGCCGGTGTTCCCAGACCGCGCTCTTTCATCGCGCCGGCGAGTTCCTCGTCGTCAACGAGTTTGCCCGCGCCCTCCATCGCGGAGAGCAACGTCGCCTCGGTGTAGCGCGGCGGCGGCTTGGTCTGCTCGGCTTGCAGGGCGATTTCGAGAACGTTGGCGGTGAGGGCACCGGTGCCGGCGCGCTCGTCCTTCGCGGTGAGCGCGGGCAGGGTTGCCGCAGCGGAACCACCGGTGGCACCGCCGGTGGCGGACTTCTTCCCTTTCGCGCCGGATTTGCCGTCCGCGCCGGCGGCTTCGCCTTCCGCGCCAGCGCCCGCGCCGGCGGCGGAGTCGTCGTCGAGCGTGGTTTTGCCATAGACGGCGAGCCAGCCCGGGTTGGTGAGGACTTTGCCGGTGCTGCGGAAGTCAACGATTTCGAGCGCGCGCGGGGCGTTGCCGGCGGCACCGGTGGCGCCGAAGAGCGCGCCGGTGACGGTCGCGGGCGCGCTGGGGCGGACGGTCGTGGTGCGCGTCGTCTCGTCGAACTCGGCGGGCGGGAAGAACGCGGCGACGAAGCGGCGGGCGACCATGTCGTAGATTTTGCGCTCGAAGTCGTCGAGCGCGGTGGGCGCGACGCCGGTGGGGATGATTGCGAAGTGGTCGCTGATTTGCGCGTTGTTGAAGATGCGCTTGTTGGGGCGGACGTAGTCGCGGTCGAGGGCGGTCTTGGCGTGCACGGCGAGGTCGCCGTCGAGTTTGCCCAGCGTCTGCCGGCACGTCGGGATGTAGTCCTCCGGCAGCGCGCGCGAGTCCGTCCTCGGATAGGTGAGCGCCTTGTGCCGCTCGTAGAGCGACTGCGCGATTTGGAGTGTGCGCTTCGCCGGCAGCCCGAAACGGGCGTTCGCCTCGCGCTGCAACGTGGTCAGGTCGTAGAGGCGCGGCGGTGCCTGCGTGGAGGATTTCTTCTCGTCGCTGACGCTCACGACGGCTCGCGGGTCGCGGGCGGCGGCGGCGACGGCGTCGGCGTCCGCCTTCGACCAGACGCGGTCGGCGCGGTCGTGCTCGTCGGCGGGGTTTTTCTTGAATTCGGGACGCTGGAACACCCCCTCGTATTCACCGCCGGTGACGCCGAACCTGCCCGTGACGCGCCAGAAATCACGCGGCTTGAAGGCGCGGATTTCGCGCTCGCGCCCGACGACGATTGCGAGCGTCGGCGTCTGCACACGCCCGACGGTGGCGACGTTTCCCTTGCCGGTGGCGCCGCCGAACATGCGTTTCGTGAGCGCGCGCGTGCCGTTGATTCCGATGAGCCAGTCGCTCTCGCTGCGGCAACGCGCCGCCGCCTCCAACCCCGCCATCTCGCGCCCCTCGCGCAAGTGCTCGAACGCGGCGCGAATGCCATCGGCGGTCATCGTCTGCATCCACGCGCGCCGCACCGTGAGCCGGTTTCGCGCCTTCGCGGTCGTGAGCGCCTTCTGGAAAATGTAGGCGAAAATCAACTCCCCCTCGCGCCCCGCGTCGCAGGCGTTGACGACCGTTCCGACGTCCTCGCGGTTGAGCAGTTTTTTGAGCAACGAGAACTGGTCGCGCGTCTTCGAGGCGACCTTCAGGTCGAACTTTTCGGGAATGATTGGCAGGTTCGCGAGCGTCCAGCGCTTGAGTTCCGGGTCGATGTCCTCCGGGTATTCGAGTTCGACGAGGTGCCCGACGGCGGAGGACACGACGAACGCGTCGTTCTCGAAGCACTCGCCCTTTCGCGGGACTTTGAGCGCGCGCGCGAGGTCGGCGGCGACGGACGGTTTTTCGGCGATGACGAGGGTCTTCATGAATGGCTTGTCGTTTTTTATCTTCGAGGTCTGCAAAAACGTCAAAGCCGCGCCGGTGACCGGCGGCGGCATTGCTCTTTCGGGGCGTGAAATGCGTGCGCAATGCGAAACACGCAAGCGAAAAACCGCTCCGCCCCGCCGGTGGCGCGTCCCCCGCCCCGCACCGCCGGCGGCGCGTTCGGTGAGGCGTTCAGCGCGCGTTCGGCACGTGTTCGGGAGTGCCCGCTTGACGTTGCCGGAGCACCGCGCCATAACGCGCGCCATGCCGACAACCACCAGTTCGCAGCCGCCAAATGCGCCGCTCCGATACAAGCGCATCGTCCTGAAATTGAGCGGCGAGGCGCTGAAAAACCCCGACAACGGCAACCCGATTGACACCGGCATTCTCTCGCGCCTCGCCACCGAGTTGAACGAACTGCTCGGCCTCGGCGCGCAGGTCGCAATCGTCGTCGGCGGCGGAAACATCTTTCGCGGTCTGGCGGGCGCGCAAAACAATGGCACCGACCGCACCACCGGTGACAACATGGGCATGCTCGCCACCGTCATCAACGGGCTGGCAATCATGGACTGCCTCGAAAAACACGGCATCGCGGCGCGTGTCCAGACGGCGATTCCAATGGAAAAAATCGCCGAGCCGTTCATCCAGCGGCGCGCCGTGCGCCACCTCGAAAAGGGGCGCGCGGTCATCTTCGTCGCCGGCACCGGCAACCCGTATTGCACCACCGACTACGCCGCCGCCCTGCGCGCAAACGAGATTCAGGCGGACGCGATTTTCAAGGCGACGAAGGTGGACGGCGTCTATGACCGCGACCCGTTCAAGCACCCCGACGCCCGCCGCTACGAGACGCTCGGCTATGCGGAGGCACTCGAAAAACGGCTCGGCATCATGGACACGGAGGCGTTCGCGCTGTGCCAGACAAACCGGATGCCAATCGTGGTGTTTTCCATGCACGAGGCGGGAATCATCAAGCGCGCGCTGCTGGGCGAAAACGTCGGCACGCTCGTGCGATAAGTTCGGCGCGAAACCGCCCCGCCCCGCCCCGTCCTCCATCCCCGAAACGCCCCTTCCCGCCATGAAAAACGCGCACGACACGGAGCACCGGCAATGCCGCCACCACCGGCGGTGTCACCGGCAGAGCCACCGGCGGCGCGGCAGTCGCGGCGGTTTCACGCTCGCCGAAATCGTCATCGCAATCGCCCTGACAGCGGCGTTGCTCACGGGACTGACCATGACGACGGTGAACATCCTCGGCGTCTGGACGGCACAGGCGGAAGCGCCGCTGTTCGACCGGCACGTGGACGGGCTGCGGCGAATGCTCGAAGAATGCGTCGCCGAAACCACCGACTCCGCCTCCGGCACGGGAACGAGCGTCTTCGCTACCGCCGTCGGCACCGCCGCCGCGCGCAACGCCACCGCCGCCGGCAACACCGGCGCGCTTCGCACCGCGAGCGCCGTTTTCACGCAGCCGCCCTCCGCCGCCGGCGTCGAGCGCGCCGCCTACCTGCGTATCACCGGCGCGCCGCCGGTGCTCATTTGCGACACCGCGCCGACGGGCTTCATCCACGCTTGGCTCGTCGCCGAAAACAACGAACTCGCCCTCTACTGGCAGACCGACGCCGAGCGCACGAATTCCTCCGACGACGCCCACCGGTTGTTGCTCTCGCCCCACCTCGCGGGCGTTTCCTACCTCGGCTACAACACCGCGAACAACGAATGGCTCGAAGTCGAGCCGGAGGACACCTCGAACATCCCCACCGGCACCGCCCTCTTCATGCGCCTCGAATTTTCGGACAAAGGGCAGACGCGCTCCTTCACCCTCGTTTTGAGCGAGGCCGCCCCGCACAACCTCAATTACTGACCGAAAAGGGATTGCCGGCGGCGGGGTGTATTGCCGATGGCGATGCATTATCGGCGACGGTGGCATTACTGGCACGCGGAACCCCGCCCCGCCCCGCCTGTCTCCGGCGCACTCTTTTCCCATGCGTCCCCTCAAAACGTTGAAAACACTCCTCACTTCGCTCGCCGCGCTCGCAACCGTTGCCACCGTCGGTAGCGTCACCGGCAACGCCGCCATTGCCGCCACCGGTGGTGCCAAAAACGCTGCTACGGTCGTCGCGCCCGTTGTTGCGTCCGTCGTTGCGCCGGCGCCGGCAGAGCGTTGGTCGCCGGAGAAGGCGAATGCGTGGATGGAGCGCAACGGGTGGCTGCGCGGGTGCAACTTCATCCCGTCAACGGCGGTCAACTCAATCGAGATGTGGCAGCAGGACACGTTCGACGCCGCGACGATTGAGCGCGAACTGGCGTTCGCCGAGGACGCGGGGTTCAACATTATGCGGGTCTTCCTGCACCACGTGGCGTGGGAGCAAGACCGCGCCGGTTTCAAAAAACGGCTCGCGCAATTCCTCGAAATCGCAGACCGCCACAAAATCAAAATTATGTTCGTCTTCTTTGACGATTGCTGGCGGAAAACTTACGCCGCCGGCAAGCAACCGGAACCGATTCCGGGCAAGCACAACTCGGGCTGGGTGTCCGACCCGGGGCGTTTGCTCGACGACAAAAACACCGCGCTCTGGAAACGGCTCGAAGTGTATGTGAACGATGTCATTTCGACGTTTCGCGACGACGGGCGCGTCGCTGTCTGGGACCTTTACAACGAGCCGAATGTGCGCTCGAAAACGACGCTTAAACTTGTGAAAAAAGCGTTTGCGTGGGCGCGAAACGCCGCGCCGTCGCAACCGTTGACGGTGTGCGTCGGTCAAGGTGAGGGAGCGAAAAACGAGGTCGAGCCGTTCGCTTTGGAAAACTCCGATGTCATCACGTATCACAATTACCAGCAACCGGTTAGGCACCTGCGCGCCGTCAACAATCTGCTCAAACTCGGCCGTCCGCTCATTTGCACAGAGTATCTGCGCCGGCCGCACAGCACGTTCGAGGGAATTATGCCGCTGCTGAAGGCGCGCAACATCGGCGCAATCAACTGGGGACTCGTCGCCGGCAAGACAAACACAATTTGGCCGTGGGGCGGAAAGGGTTCCAAAGAACCGGAGCCGAAAATCTGGTTCCACGACATTTTGCGAAAGGACGGCTCGCCGTTCTCAAAAAGCGAACTCGCGTTTTTGAAGCAGATAACACGCAGTGTCATCGCGCGGAATTTGCAAGTGGAATACCTCACAAATCCGGTCGGTTTGGACGCGCCGGCACCACGCTTCTCGTGGAACGTCTCCGACCCAAACCACGCGCGCTCGCAAAAGCAAACCGCGTATCAAATCCTTGTCGCCGACGACGCCACGCTGCTCGACAAGGGCACCGGCAACGTATGGGACAGCGGGAAAGTCGCCTCCGACCAGTCGTTCTTGGTGCCGTTCACCGGCAACGCAAAACTGCGCTCCGGCACAACCTATTTTTGGAAAGTGCGCGTGTTTGACAAGGACGGTGCCGCCGGCGATTGGAGCGCGCCGGCGTTCTTCACAACAGGTCTCTTTGACAAGAGCGACTGGGCGAAAAGCGCGTGGCTCAAACACCCGTCCGCGCCGGAGAAAAACGACATCTGGTTCCGCAAAAAATTCACTCTCAAACTCGCCGGCAAAGACAAACGCGACACCACCGGCGCCGTCAAAACCGCCCTCGCGCACGTCGCCTCCATCGGCTACCACGAACTCTACATCAACGGGAAAAAAGCGGACGACCGCGTGCTCGCGCCGGCGTTGACCGCCCTCAAAAAACGTGTCGCCTACGTGACTTATGACATCGCGCCGCTGCTGCGCGACGGCGACAATGTCATCGCGCTCTGGACAGGGCGCGGCTGGGCGGCCGACCCCGATTTTATGCTCAAAAAATGCGTCCGCGCCCGCTTTGACATTGTTCAAAACAACGGCGCGGCGACGACCCTCGCCACCGGCGGCGATTGGAAATGCGCCGTCAGCAACCGCGAGCACACAAACGCCGGCAAGACGGGCTTCGGAAGTTTCGGCGGCGAGCGCGTTGACGGCTCAAAAGAAAATCCCGATTGGAACAAAACAACGTTCGACGACGCGGCGTGGGAAAACGCACAGCCCTACGCATTCCCGTTCGACACGCAACTCGTTTCGCACGCAAACGTGCCGCCGAGCCGAATCATTGAAACGCAGGACGCCACCGGCGTCACCGACTTCAAACAAATCGTCCGCGACAAGAAAACGAAGGAGGAGCGCGTCGTCGCGACGGGCTACAAAATCGAGTTCCCGAAAAACTTCACCGGATTCATCGAATTGAAAATGCGCGGACTGAAAAAAGGCGACGTCGTGACGCTGATGAGCGCCGACGACCCGCAGACCGTTTGCGACTTCGAGCAGCGCAGCGTTTACATCGCCGCCGGTGATGGAAAAGAAGAGGTTTTCCGACACAAATTCAACTACTGCGCCGGACGTTTCCTGAACGTCACCGGTCTGCCTGCCGCGCCAAAACTCACTGACGCCAAAGCATTTGCGGTCGCAACGGATTTCACGCGCACGAGTTTCTTTGAATGCTCGAACGCGCTGCTCAACACCATTTACAACACCGATTTGTGGACGTGGCGCGCAACCACCGTCGAAGGCCTCACCGTGGATTGCCCGCACCGCGAACGAATGGGTTACGGCGAGGTCGCGACGGCGACTTCCTACGGCATCGGTTTTCCTAATTACGACACCGGTGCCTACTACCAAAAAATTATGCAGGACTGGCGCGATGTGCAGCGCGCCGACGGACGTCCCCCGCACGTCGCGCCCGTCGAAGTTTGGCGTCACTGGGGCGGCGCGATGTGGTGCAGCGCGGGGCTGAACATTGCCGGCGAGCATTACGCGATTTTCCGCGACAAAACAGTCCTCGAAAAGTTTTATCCCAGCGCGAAGGCGTGGCTCGATTTTCTCAACTCGCACATCAAAAAAGACGGCACCGAGGCGGGCGTTGTTCATTCTTATGACAAGAACCCGGGCAAGTTCCTCGGCGACTGGCTCGTCCCCGGCGACCGCAGCGACTGGGGCGGTTCCATTCAGGCGCGCTACTTCAACAACTGCGTCTATGCAATGAACCTGAACGCCTTCATCGCGATGTCAAAACTGCTCGGCCGCGCCGCCGACACCGCCCTCTACACCGCGCGTTTGGAAACGCTCAAAAAACACATCAACGCGAACTACTACAAACCCGCCACCGGCGTCTATCTCGACGGCAAACAAGTGCAGCAAGCGTTCGCGTTGCTCACCGGAATCGCCCCCGCCGGCGAGCGCGAAAAAGTCCTCGCCGCCTTCCACCGCGCCCGCGTCAAACAACCCTTCCTCGATATGGGCAGCAGCGGACTGCCGGTGCTCGTGCGCTACCTGTGCGAACACCCCGAAGAAAACGAAACCACCGCGCAAATGCTCTTGAAAACAACCCATCCGGGCTACGGACACTTCATTGTCAAAGGCGAAACCACCTGGCCTGAAAATTGGAGCATCTACGTCCCCAGCCGCATCCACACCTGCTTCACCGGCATCGCCGCGTGGTTCATCAAAGGACTCGCCGGACTGCGCCCCGAAACCACCCGCGCCGACAACCGCGAATTCATCATCGCACCGGCACCGGTAACCGTCCTCGAACGCGCCGACGCCTCCGTCCGCTCACCCTACGGCCTCGTCACAAGCAAATGGTGGAAGAACACCGCGAAAGCCACCGGCAGTGCCAAGAACACCACCGGCGGTTGCAACGGTGCCGGCGGCGACCACGGCAATGCGGGTAGCGGTGCCGGCAATGCCGGTGGCGTTTTCTACGAAATCATCGTTCCGCCGAACTCGCGCGGCCGCGTCACACTCCCCGCCGGCACCCCCGCCGCCATCACCGAAAACGGCGCCCCCCTGCGCACCGGCAACGGCATTCTCGAAATCACCACTGGCAACGGAAAAGCCAGCGGCAACGGAAACGCCAGCGGTCACGGGAAAGCCACCGGCAATGAAAAAGTCGCCGCCGCTGGCAAAGCCCCCTGTGCCGCCGCCACCGCCGGCACCGCTTACCCCGCCGTCCACCTCCTGCTCGACTCCGGCAAATACACCTTCGAGGTGAAATGAGCACCGGTGCCGCCGGTGCCGCTGCTCCCAACCCCAACGGGGCTTGGATTTGCCTCGTTGTCGGGCAGCTACACACATGGAGCGCCGACTTTCAAGTCGGCTTGGGGGTGATGCGGCGGTAGCCGCCTTGCTTTTCTTTTTTTAAGAGTGGCGGCTGCGCCCCACCCAACAACCGAGCCGACTTGAAAGTCGGCGCTCCATATGTGTATCGGCTTGGCGTGGGGGGGGGGGGATGTCCCCATAACAGGGGCTGACGCCCCTGCCTATGTTATGCCGCCCCTTCGGAGCTTGGCGGTCGCCGGCGACGCAATTGCCGGCGGTGCGATTTTCGGCGAGTGGCTTTTAACCACGGAGGGCGCAGAGAACACGGAGGTGTCGCAGAGAAAGTTTCGCAGAGGAAAATGCGGTTGACGACCTCTGCGTCGCCTCTGCGGTCTCGGTGACCTCTGTGGTTTTGTCGCCGGCGATAACGTTTGTGTGGACGACATCGTTGGCGTGGAAAATCACCGGCACCGGCACCGGTAGGCATCCCCGTTGGGGTTGAGAGGATTACAAATCCTGCTCCTTGTAAGCGAGGAAAACAATCATTGAAAATCATGTTAATCATGTCTAAAAACAAACCGCGTGGGCATTCTTTTGACATGATTTACATGATTAGCATGATTTTTTGGGTTCTTCCGTTTTTTTTGTGGGCAATTGGGGAAAACATGCTAATAAGGGCTACCTATGCAAGAAGACACCGGCATAACTGAACACTATCAGCGTTTGTTGCGGCTGCCCTCACCGT
>JAISSQ010000107.1 GCA_031273045.1 Puniceicoccales bacterium | reverse complement strand
GTTGTTCCTTGTAAGTGTGCGGAATGCCGCGTCTTACCGCCACTCGTGTTTTGGGTATCGGCCGCGGAGGTCTTTTTTGACGGCTTCGTAGGAGGTGCGCCAGAAGGCGTCGAGGTCGGTGGTGCGCTGGAAGCAGCGGCGGGCGGGGGATTGGATTTCGATGACGAGCGGGAGGCGGCCGCCGGCGATGCGGAAGTGCGCGCCCGGGGTGTCGTAGAGGTCTTGGAGGCGGGCACCGAGGACGGCCTCGCCGTCGGCGGTGTATTCGATGGCGGCGGAGCGGTTTTTGTAGGGGAGGTGGAGGCGGTCGGGGAGGAGGGCGTCGAGGGCGGCGTGTTGTTCGGCGGTGAGCCAGCCGTGGAGGGTTGGCCAGACGTCTTTGTCGCGAATCTGGTGCCAAGCGGTGGCACCGGCGCAGAGTTCTTCGAGGAGCATTCGGCGGGCGGCGTCGTCAACGGGGGCGATTTCGAGTTCGGGGAGGTTTTTGGCGGCGTAGTTGACTTTGTTGAGCCAGTGCTCGACTTTGGCGTCCCAGCGTTCGAGGACGAGGCGGCCGGCGAGGACTTCGTCGGCGAGGAGGCGGGCGGCGGCGTCGGAGCCGGAGTTGTCCTCGCGTTCACGAGCGTCGAGGACGAGGTCGCGGAAGCGGCGTTCGCGGCGCGTGAAGCAACGTTTGAGGGTGGTGTCGTAGCGGGTGGTGACGCGCTCGTTGAGGTCGTCGGGGAAGAGTTCGGCGAGCCACTCTTCCTCGACGGTTGTGGCGAGGTCGAGGAAGACGGTGATGTCGCCGCGCGTCTCGATTTCCTCGACTTCCGCGGCGACGAAGAGGGGCGTCTTCGCGGCGCGGACGGCACTGTCGCGGCGCAGTTCGCCTTTGCGGTTGTGGACGAGCGCGCAGCGCAGTGTGCCCTTGTCGAGACGCATCGCGAGGTGGTCGGAGAAGCCGATGAGAAGACACTTGCGGACGGAGGTGTGGGTGTCGGGAGCGGGGAGCGGGGAGCAGGGAGCAGGGAGCGAAGAGGAAGTGCCGGCGGCGGCGTTGCCGGCGGCGATGCGCTCAAAATGTTCGGCGAGACGGTCAGCCATCTTGGCGGCTTGCGCGTGAATTCCCCAGCGCCGGCAGAAGCCGAAGTCGAAATTTTTGCGCCGCGCCATCCCGTAGAGCGTGAGCCGGTGGAAGAAGTCGGAGTCGGTGTCGCCGAGCAACTCCTCGCGTTCCTCGCGGGCGCGGCGGTCGTCGAGCGGCAGCATAATATCGCGCCCCTGCGTGAGCGCGGCGATGACCGCCACCTGCCGCCGGCAGCCGAGTTCACCGGCGGCGAGCAGCATTCGGGCGTAGCGCGGGTGCGCCGGAAACGCCGCCATCCGGCGACCCAGCGGCGTGATATCGGCGCGAAGCGGCTCCAACGCCCCCAAATCCGTCAGCAACTCAAGCGCGCGGGCGAGCGATTTCTCGGCGGGACGCTCGAACCACGGGAAGGCGTCGAGGTCGGTGACGCCGCCGGCTTTGAGCGCGAGCACCGGTTCGGCGAGTTCGACGCGCCGCACCTCCGGCGTCTCGCGCGCGGGGCGCGACTCGTGCTCGCTCTTCGACCACAACCGCACGCACAGACCGGGCGCGGTGCGACCGGCGCGACCGGCGCGCTGTTCGGCGGACGCCTGCGAGATGTTCTCGATGAGCAGCGTGTTGATGCCGCGGTGCGGGTCGAAACGGGCGACCCGCGCCAGCCCGCTGTCAATGACCACGCGCACGCCGTCAATCGTCAGCGACGTCTCGGCGACATTCGTCGAGACGACCACCTTTCGCACCCCCGCCGGCGCCGGTGCCACGGCGGCGTCCTGCTGCTCCGGCGGCAATTCGCCGTGCAACGGCAGCAACGCCATCCCCCGCGCCTCCGGCGTCGCCCCGATAGCGTCGAGCGTGCGCTGAATCTCGTAAGCCCCCGGCATAAACACGAGGAAATCCCCCTCCGGCTCCTCCCGCGCCGCCCGCCGAAACGCCGCCGCCGCGACATCCCAAATCTGCGGCGCGTAATTGCCGCCGCCACCGCCGCCGGTGCCCGACTTCCCCGCATACGCGACCGTGATTGGAAACAACCGCCCCTCCACCGCGAGCAACACCGGCGGCGCACTGGCACCGGTCATCTTCGACTTGTTTTCCCGCTTGACAATGTGCTCGTTCAGCAGGGCAATACGCGCAGACGCACCCACCGGACTTGATATACCGTGATGGTCCGGTGCGTAGGCGCGGTTCGGGTTACCCCCGTCCGCGCCATCGTTGTTCTTCCACCCTGTGAGTAGCCACGCCTGCTGTTGCCCGTTTCTGAAGAGCGAGAGAATCGCGGTGTCGCCGCCGTGCGAAATGTGAATGCGCTCACCGGTTGTGTTCTCCCCTTGAATGCGCGTGACCAGCCCGTTCGCAATGACTGCCGGCATTCGGCGAACAATGGCGAGGCCATCGAGACCGTCGGCGTTGCGGGCTTCGATGATATGCCGAATGCCCTGCCGGTGGTCGCCGGCAAAGAAAGCAATCGCTCCAATCGCGGGACGCGACATAGCGTCAAGCACGTCCTCGCCGACAATTGCGCGTTCCATTGATGCCTCGCCACGCGACTGTTCGAAATGCACCGCGTCCGCGTAATTCGTAATTCGCAATTCGTCCTTCGTAATTCCCCCCTCGCTACCCAGCCAGCGCATCAGCCCTTCGGTGTCGAGCGTTGCGGACATTACGACGATGAGCAGGTCGGGGCGCGTGGACTCCTGCAATTGGCGGGCGCGGGCGAGCGCGAGGTCGCTGTCGAGATGCCGCTCGTGAAACTCGTCGAACACGAGTGCGCCGACCCCTTCGAGACGCGGGTCGGAGAGCATCTGGCGCAACAGCAGCCCTTCGGTGACGAACTTGATGCGCGTTGCCGGTGACTCCACGCGGTCGAAGCGGATTTGATAGCCCACCTCGCCGCCGAGTTGCTGACCGCGCTCGCGGGCAATGCGGGCGGCGAGCATCCGCGTCGCGAGCCGGCGCGGTTGCAGCACGACGATTTTTTGCCCCGCCGGCACCACGCCGTCGTCGAGCAGGAACTGCGGAATCTGCGTTGATTTGCCGGAACCCGTCGGCGCCTGCAACACGACCCGCCGCGTCCGCTTCGCCGCCTCGCGCAGTTCCTCGCGAATGTTGAAAATCGGCAGATTTGCGCGGCGGAGGGCGTCGCCGGTGGTGCCCTCGCCGACTTCGCTGCCGCCGGTGGTCAGGCGTTCTTGAGGATTTCGTCGAGGTCCCATGCGAGGTCGGAGCGCAGCAGCGGTTCGGCTTTCTTCCATTTGAGGTCTTGGGTCGTGCCGTCGCGGTGGCGGAGGCGGACGAGGGCGTTGCGGCCGATTTTGGGGTATTCGCGGCGGATGGTGAACGCGGGGGAGCGGGCGTCACCGGCGCGACCGCCGTTGCCGGTGGCGTCATTGTCGTCGTCCGCGCCGTATTCGGCGCCGGCGGCGGCGGCTTCGAGTTCGGCGGCGGCGCGTTGTTCGGCGGCGGCGTATTGGGCGGCTTCGCGTTGTTCGGCGGCGAGGAGTTCGGCGGCGGAGACGGAGGCGTCGGCGGGGCCGGTCATTTGCGCCTGTCCGTAGATGAGGGACATGAGGTTGTTGAAGGCGGCTTCGCTGGTGGCGGAGCGGAAGAGGCCGTTGCAGATGTCGCCGCGGACGCGGTTCATCATGTTTTCAAAATAGGTGAACGCTTCGTTTTTGTATTCGTTGAGGGGGTTTTTCTGTCCGTAGCCGCGCAGTCCGACGCTGCGGCGGAGGTCTTCGATTTCGGTGAGGTGGTCCTGCCAGTTGCGGTCGATGGCGCGGGTGATGATGTAGCGTTCCATCGCGGTGAGGTTTTCGGTGGTCTCGAATTCTTCGCGTTTGGTGTAGAGGTCTTCGATGCGGGCGGTGACTTTCGCGCGGACGGTTTCGAGGTCGAGGCCGCGGATTTCGTCGAGTTCGACGCGCAGGGGGAAGGTGCCGTGGAGCCAGTCGAGGAAGGGTTCGAGGTCGGCGTCGGTGGGGCGGGCGTGTTCGTCGGGGAAGACGGGGTCGAGGCGGACGGCGATTTCGTCGGAGACGAAGCCGAAGAGGAGTTTGCGGGGGGAGGCGTTGCGGAGGGCTTGGTTGCGGACGGTGTAGATGATTTCGCGTTGGTGGTTGAGGACGTCGTCGTATTCGAGGAGGCGTTTGCGGATGGTGTAGTTTTGTCCTTCGACGCGTTTTTGGGCGGTGCCGATGCTGCGGTTGAGGAGGGGGTGTTCGAGGGGTTCGCCTTCTTTGAAGGAGTTTTCGAGGAGGCGGGAGATGGGGCCGGCGTTGGCGAAGAGGCGCATGAGGTCGTCTTCGAGGGAGACGAGGAATTTGCTGCGGCCCGGGTCGCCTTGGCGCGAGCAGCGGCCGCGCAACTGGCGGTCAACGCGGCGCGACTCGTGGCGTTCGGTGGCGAGGACGTAGAGGCCGCCGAGTTCCTTGACGCCTTCGCCGAGGCGGATGTCGGTGCCGCGGCCGGCCATGTTGGTGGCGATGGTGACGGCGCCGCGCTGGCCGGCGTTGGCGATGATGTCGGCTTCGATTTGGTGGTTCTTGGCGTTGAGGACTTGGTGCTCGATGCCGGCGCGGCGCAGGAGGCGGCTGAGGGTCTCGCTGGCGTTGACGCTGGCGGTGCCGACGAGGACGGGCTGGCCGCGCTCGTGGGCGTCCTTGATTTCGTCAATGGCGTGGCGGTATTTCTCGTTGCGGGTTTTGAAGACGATGTCGTTCTCGTCTATGCGGATGCAGGGTTTGTTGGTTGGGATGGCGACGACGCCGAGGCGGTAGATGTCGTTGAACTCGCCCGCTTCGGTCTCGGCGGTGCCGGTCATGCCGGCGAGTTTTTCGTAGAGGCGGAAGTAGTTCTGGATGGTGATGGTGGCGTAGGTTTTGGTCTCTTTTTCGATTTTGACGTTCTCCTTCGCCTCGACCGCTTGGTGCAGTCCTTCGCTCCACCGGCGGCCGGGCATGATGCGACCGGTGTTCTCGTCAACGATGACGACTTTGCCGTCCTGCACGACGTAGTGGACGTCGCGCTCGAACAGCGCGTAGGCGCGCACGAGGGTCGAGATGGTGTGGATTTCCTCGCTGACGGTGACGAAGTTTTCCTCGGCGGCCTTTTTGCGGGCGGCGCGCTCCTCGGGGGAGAGCGTCTCGTTCTTGTCAATTTCGACGAACAGCGCCGGCAGGTCCGGCAGCACGAAGGCGTCGGGATTGTCCGGCCGCAACGTGTCGCGCCCGACCTGCGTGAGGTCCGCCTCGTGCTGCTTCTCGTTGATTGCGTAGTAGAGTTTTTCTTTGAGCCGGTAGCGTTTGTCCTTGTTGAAGTCGGAGTGCATTTCGGCGTCGAACTTGTCGAGCATCTTGCGCCACGCCCCGTTCTCCATCATGCGCAGCAACTGCTTGTTTCGCGGCATTCCGATTTGGACTTGGAGCATTTTTTGCAGTGCCAGTTCCTCGTCGCGCTGGTCCTCCGGTTTTTCGAGTTCCTTGTGCGCCTCGGAAATGAGCCGGTTGCACAACCGCTCCTGCCGCGAGACGAGGTCTTGGATTGCCGGCTTGAAGCGCGCGAACGGCGCCTCGCGCTCCTCGCTCACCGGTCCCGAAATAATCAGCGGCGTGCGCGCCTCGTCTATCAGGATGGAGTCGATTTCGTCCACAATGCAGTAGAAGTGCTCCCGCTGCACCTGCTCCTCGGCGGACGACGCCATGCCGTTGTCGCGCAAGTAGTCGAACCCGAATTCGCTGGCGGTGCCGTAGGTGATGTTCGCCCCATAGGCGACGTGCCGCTCGTCCGGTCCCATGTAGTTCTGGATGCACCCCACCGTCAGCCCGAGGAACTTGAACAAGTGCCCCATCCACTCCGCGTCGCGCCGCGCGAGGTAGTCGTTGACGGTCACGATGTGGCAGTTCCGCCCCGTGAGCGCGTTCAGGTAGAGCGGCAGCGTCGCGACGAGCGTCTTGCCCTCGCCGGTCGCCATTTCGGCGATGTAGCGCTGGTGCAACGCGATTCCGCCGATGAGTTGCACGTCATAGTGCACCATGTTCCACTCCAACTCGTGCTCGCAGACAATGTGCCGGTGCGCCGGATGCGCGGGGTCGGAAAACCGACGCGCCGTGTTTTTGACGATTGCGAACGCCTCCGGCAGCAACTCGTCGAGCACCTTGTTCGGCTCCTTGCCGGCGGCGACCTCCTTGCTGTAACGCGCCATCAACTCCGGTGTCCTCGCCTGCAACTGCTCGTCGCTCAACCCTTGGAACTTGAGTTCGAGTGCGTTGATTTTCTTGACCACGGGAGCGCACTGGCGGACGAAGCGCCGGTGGTGGCTGCCCGCGAAAATTTTCAAAAAGGAAAGGAACGACATATACGTGCCGGAGAGGGAAAAGGTGTGCCTGAAAAAGGAGAAGAAGGGCGCGGAAGCATGCCCCCGCCGCCGCCAAACGCAAGGCGGGATACGGAAAATGGCAGCACCGGCAATGCGGGTCAGAGACCCGCGCTCCCAATGCACACATGGATATCCGCACATGGAGCGCCGCACATGGAGCGCCGACTTTCAAGTCGGCTCGCATGTTCTATGCGGCGTAGCCGCCACTTTTTTAAGAGAAGCAAGGCGGCTATCGCCGCATCTCTGCCAAGCCGACTTGAAAGTCGGCGCTCCCAATGGTGGCGGCGGCACCGCCGGTGATGGTGTAAGTGGTGCCGGCGGCGACGGGAAAGACGAGCAGGTCTTCGGCGGCGGTTTTGGTGGCGATTTTTTCACTGCCGGCGAAGACCGAAGCGGGGCCGGCGACGCGGATTTTGAGAATGCGCGGTGTGCCGGCGGCACCGGCACTGCCGGCGGCGGCTTTGTCGAGGGTGAGGCGGGCGGTGGCGAGTTGGGCGTTGCGCCAAGAGAGGTCGAGGGTGATGCCGCCGCGGGCGCGGAGGCCGGTGATGCTGCCGGCGGGTGCCCACGCGTCGGGGAGCGCGGGGAGGAGTTCGAGTTCGCCGTGCTGGCTTTGCAAAAGCATTTCGGCGACGCCGGCGGTGAGGCCTTGGATGGCTTGGTTGCCTTCAAAGGAGGGGGTGATGGTGCTGTCTTCGCGGGCGGCGTGGATGCTGGTGTCGGCGAGCATTGAGCGGAATTCGCGGTAGGCGCCGGCGGGGTCGAGGAGGCGGGCGTGGAAGTTGATTTTCCACGCGGCGGACCAGCCGCGGTTGCCGTGGAATTTGCCGCCGCGGTTGCGGCGTTCGAGGACGCGGCGTGAGGCGTCGGCGAAGCGCGGGGTGAGGCGCGGGGAGATGTCGTTGTCGGGGTGGAGGGCGTAGAGGTTCATCAGGTGGCGGTGGGTGACTTCGGGTTCGTCGAAGTCGTAGAACCATTCCTGCAACTGGCCGTGTTTGCCGATTTGGTGCGGGGGGAGTTTTTCGAGGGCGGCGATGGCGCGTTGGCGCAGGTCGGGGTCGGCGTCGAGCGTGGTGGCGGCTTCGACGAAGTCGCGGAGTTGGCGGCGGACGATTTGTGTGTCGCCGGCGGTGCCGAAGGAGACGGTTGCGTTCTTGCCGGTGGCTGGGTCAACGAAGGTGTTTTCGGGTGAGGTGGCCGGGCAGGTGACGGCGTAGCCGGTCTTGGGGTCGGTGACGAGGAGGTGGAGGAGGAACTCGGTGGAGCCGCGCAGGAGCGGGTAGAGGCGTTTGAGGTAGGCGGTGTCGGCGGGGTTGAAGAGGTGGTGTTCGTAGAGTTGTTGGAGGAGCCAAGGACCGGCGAGCGGCCACGTGGCGTGGCGCGGGTTGCCGTCGGTCGGGGCGGTGTTGAACCAGATGTCGGTGCCGTGGTGTGCGCACCAGCCGGGGAATCCGTAGAGTTCGCGGGCGGTGCGTTCGCCGGCGGCGGCGAGTTGTTCGGTGAAGATGAGGAGGGAGTGGTTGGTGTTGGCGAGGGAGGTGGTTTCGACAGGCCAGTAGCACTCTTGGATGTTGATGTTGAGCGTCCAGCGGCCGCGCCAACGGCCGTCGAGGTTGTCGAGCCAGATGTTGTGATTGTTGAAGGCGAGGGTGTTTTCGCGGGCTGCGGCGAGGAGGAGGTAACGGCCGTATTGGAAGTATTGGGCTTCGTAGGCGGCGTCGCTGCCGGCGGTGTCGGCGCGGAGTTTTTGGAGGCGTTCGGTGGTGGTGGAGCCGGGCGCGGGGTCGGGTCCGAGGTAGATTTTGCAGGCGGCGAAAAGCGGGCGGTAATCGGCGAGGTGGCGGGCGAGAAGGGTTTGGTAAGGAGAGCGCAACGCGGCATCAATGTAATCGGCGCAGGCGCGGTTGGCGTCGCCGGTGACGTCGTTCCACGCCTTCCAATTGGTGGCGCCGGCGAGGACGATGGTGAGGGCGTCGGCGGCGCGGACGCCGATGACGGGCGAGGTTTCGGGATACGACGCCGGCGGGATTTCGTAGAGGTCGCCGGTGCGGGTGACGCCGCCGACGGCGTCGGTGGCGAGCACGTTGACGGGCGGTGGCGTGTTGCCGCCGGAACTTGCGCGGGCGCGGAGCGCGGCGGCTTCGGCGGCACTGCCGGCGGCGCGTCGGGCGTCGGCGGCGCGGACGAGTTCGCCGCCTTCGGGGAGGAGCCACACGCGCGCCTGCCACTTGATTTTCGGGGGCAGAATGGTCTCGTTGCGCTTTTCGGAAATGGCGGTGCCGTCCATCACGAGTGCGCGGCCGCCGGCGGTGACGCGCGTTTTGGCGGACGGTTGCAGCGAGGTGAAGTGGGCGTTGGCGGTGATTTTCCCCGGCTTGTCAGCGGTGAGGCGGATGACGATTACTTGGTCGGGATAACTCGCAAAAACAGTCCGCGTGTAGCGGACGCCGTCGAGCGTGTAGGACGTCGTTGCGAGCGCGTTGTCCATATCGAGCGTGCGCCGGTAGTCGGAGACGCGCGCCTCGTCGTGACCGGGATAAGTGAGGTTGAGCCGCCCCATCGCCTGATAGAACTGCACGTGCTCCGGGATGCTCGAAAGCCCCCACGCGAGGCGCGACGCCTCCGACCACCGGCGGTCGAGCGCGGCGGCGCGGACTTGCGCGAGCACTTCGGGGCCGGGCGTTTTGCGCTGCGGCGGCGCGAGCAGGTTGATGCCGGTGTCGTTGGTTCGACCGAAGAGCGCGGCGAACGACTCCGGCGAGTTCGGGTTGTAGGGACCGCCCGTCCAAAACGTCTCGTCATTGAACGCGATGACCTCGCGCCCGACGCCTCCGGGAATCATCGCGGCGAACCTGCCGGTGCCGATTGGGAGACCTTCCCAATACTTT
>JAISSQ010000064.1 GCA_031273045.1 Puniceicoccales bacterium | reverse complement strand
GCAACGCTTGGAGTTCCCGGATGACTTCCGGTATGAGACGCCCCTTTCCCTCGTCTCCGGTGCTGATGCCCGTGTCTGCGATGAGCCGGCTCGTGAACGCTGTGAGTGCCATGTGTGATTGCGAAAAATGGAAACGGCGCAGGGAACCGCCGGCAGCGCGGCGGGGCAAGACGGTTCCCGAAGTGGGGTGCCAGCGACGCCTCGCCACACGCCAAGCCGATACACACATGGAGCGCCACACACATGGAGCGCCGACTTTCAAGTCGGCTCGGCGGTGGTGCGGCGTAGCCGCCTTGCTTCTCTAAAAAATGAGTGGCGCCTGCGCCGCATAGAGGAGGCGAGCCGACTTGAAAGTCGGTGCTCCATGTGCCGCGCTCCCAGTGGCGCGACCCAGTGGCGGCGCGCCAGCCCCGAAGGGGCTGCATAGCTATTATAGGGGTTCCGTCGCTTCGCGACTTCACCCCGGCCTATGCTATGTCGCCCCTTCGGGGCTGGCGTGTGGCGGCAGGGACCTGCCGCACTCGGCAATGCGGGGCGGAGACCCGCGCTTGCGGCACCGGCACCGGCATTGCGCCCCCAACCGCCACACGCCATGCCGATACACACACGGAGCGCCGCATACATGGAGTGCCGCATACATGGAGCGCCGACTTTCAAGTCGGCTCGGCAGTGGTGCGGCGTAGCCGCCTTACTTCTCTAAAAAAGAGTGGCGGCTACGCCGCTTAGAGTATGCGAGCCGACTTGAAAGTCGGCGCTCCCAGTTGCGGGTCGGAGACCCGCGCGGACAGCGGGGAGACGCCGCCGGTGTGCCGGAGCCGGCGGGCGGCGGTTAGCGACGGCGGCGGAACTTGTTCTGGAACTTCTCGACGCGGCCGGCGCTGTCCACGAAGCGTTTTTCGCCCGTGTAAGCGGGGTGGGAGTCGGAGGTCACTTCGCGCGGGAAGATGGCGTATTCGACGCCGTCAATGACCTCGGTTTCCTTGGAGCGGAGCGTGGACTTCGTGAGGAAGCGCTTGCCCGTGGAGACGTCGCGGAAGCAGACGGTGTTAAATTCGGGATGGATGTTCTTTTTCATGGGAAGTTTCTCGATGCTGATGGCGGTGCTGCCGGTGGAACGGTTCGGGCGCGCGCGGTTAGCCCTGGCGGGCTTTGAAGCGCGGGTGCGTCTTGTTGATGACATAGACGCGCCCCTTGCGCCGAACGACTTGGCAGTTCGGATGGCGCTTTTTGAGCGATTTCAGGGACGGGCTGACTTTCATGTTTGTGCGTGTTTTGTGCGGTTTGGAGGAGCGCGGGAAACGGTGCTTGTCGAACTGCCCCACGCGCGGAAAAAGGCGGCGGAGGAAACCCGCGCCGCCGGTGCCGTCAACACAAAAACCGCGCCCCCGCCGTTTTTCAAATTGTCGCCGCCGTGCGCCGGCGGTTTTCTGCGCCCTGTGTTTTCCGCGCTCCGAGACCTCGCGGACCGTTTCGCGAAGTTCACCGAGGCGGTCATCTACGACCGTGTGCCGAGCGAGAGCGAGCGCGACGGCTGGCTTCCGGGCGAGCGTCTGCCGGAGCGCCGGTTGCCCCTGTTGCCTTTGCTGACGCGCGCCTACGGGGCGTTCCTGAAGGCGCTGTCCGTCCCGTTCGGACTGTGCGCGCGGGCGCGGCTCGCGCTCTACCGGCAGCGGATTTTGCGCGACACCCCGCTGGGCTGCAAAGTCGTCGTCGTAGGCAACCTCACCGTCGGCGGCACCGGCAAGACGCCGGTCACGGAGAAACTCGCCCGCGTTCTGGCGGAGCGCGGGCGGCGCGTGGCGATTTTGAGCCGCGGCTACAAGAGCCGCTCCGAACCGCGCTGGCGGCGCTTCTGGCGCTGGCTCACGCACGGCGAGCGCCCCGCGCCGCGCGTGGTCTCGGACGGACGCCAACTCTGCCTCGACTCCGAGCAGGCGGGCGACGAGCCGTTCATGCTCGCCCGAAACCTGCTGCCGTTGCGCGTCGCCGTCGTCGTCAACCGCGACCGCGTCCAAGCGGGCGAGTTCGCGATTGAGCGGTTCGGGTGCGACACCATTTTGCTCGACGACGGTCTGCAATACCTGCCGCTGCGCGGGCAAATCAACCTGTTGCTCGTGGACAGCACGAACCCGTTCGGCAACGGCTGGATGCTGCCCGGCGGCATTCTGCGCGAGCCGGTCGCGAACCTCTCGCGCGGGCACTACATCCTCATCACGAAGTGCGCCGCCGGTGGCGCCCCCGAACTGCGCGCCCGCATCCTCGCGCTCAACCCGTCGGCGAAAATCATCGAGTGCGCGCACGTGCCGCGCAACTTGAGCGCGCTCGACGGGCTGACCGTGCTGCCGCTCGACTACCTGCGCGGGCGGCGCGTCGCCACGTTCAGCGGCATCGCCACGCCGGAGCGCTTCGAGGAGTTCTTGGAGCGGGCGGGCGCGCGAATCATCCACCGGCGGCGGTTCCGCGACCACCACCGGTTCTCCGAGGACGACCTCGTGGACGTGTTCGACGAGGCGTCGGCGCGCGATGCCGAATTCGTGGTGACGACCGAGAAGGACGCGGTGCGCATTGACGCCGAGCGCAAGTGGCGGCTGCCGCTGTTCTACCTGCGGCTCGAAATCGAAATCGTCTCCGGCGGAGACGTGTTCGAGGGCGCGGTGGACAGAATCTGCGAAGGACTGGCAGCGGGGTAGTGGGCGGTGGTTAGTGGTCAGTGGTCAGTGGTCAGTGGCCAGTGGCCAGTGGTCAGTGGGCGCGGTGAGCGGTGGGGTTTTTCTTGGCAGCGAGCGGTGCCGGCGGTGTTGTCCAGCGCATGAGGAAATTCATCCACAACTCGCTAATCACCGCCGCACTCGCCGGCGCGCTCGCCACCGGCAACGCCATTCCCGCCGCCACCGGCAACGCGAAAGTCGCCACCGGTGCCGCCGGTAGTGCCACCGCCGGTGATGCCGCCGGCACCCCCGCCCCTGCCCGCGTTGCGCCGTCCGCCGACGCCGTTGCCGCCGACCGCGCGCGAAACATTCGCCTCCCGAAAAACGACATCCATTACCGCAAAACGCGCGGCTACGTCGAAGAC
>JAISSQ010000028.1 GCA_031273045.1 Puniceicoccales bacterium | reverse complement strand
CCGGCCGCATCGGCCGCGACCACCGGCGGCACCCCCGCCGCCACCGCCGCGACGGTTTCGCTCGACGAGGGGTTTGTCGCGCCGCCGGAGGACATCCGCGTCGGCTGCTATTGGTATTGGACGCGCGACGGCATTCGCAAGGACGGCATTGTCGCCGACATTCGCGCGATGAAAAAAGCGGGCGTCACGCGCGCTTACATCGGGCTGGTCGGCGGCGGCAACGACCCCGTGATTTTCACGCAGGAGTGGTGGGACCTCGTCCACACGGCGCTCAAGACCGCCACCGAGGAAGGGGTCGAGATGGGCGTGTTCAACTGTCCGGGCTGGTCGCAGTCGGGCGGGCCGTGGATTAAGACGTCGGAGTCGATGCGCTACCTCACGGCGATTACGGCGCACGCGCGCGGTCCGTCGCGTTTCTCGAAGAAACTCACGGTGACAAAGAACGATTTGCTCAACGCCGACGGCTTGCAGTGGAGCCACGAGGTTTACCGTGTTTCCCCGAAGGATTTTCAGGACTTCAAGGTGCTCGCGTTTCCGGTGAACGACGCCTACAAGAACCTGCTCGCGTTGCCGGGCACGGAGGTGACGGTCTTCCCGCCGCAGGCGCGTGTTGACATCGCCTCAAAGAAAAACGCGAAGGGCGCGAGGGACAAAAACGCCGCCGCCGGCAGCGCGAAAAAGAACGTTCCGCGCATCGAAATTCTCTCCGCGACTTACGGCGCGAACGGTCGCTACGCGGCGCCGGAGAAGGTGCTCGCCGCCGTCAAAAAACTCATCGCGTTTTCGCCGGAAATCGGAGTCAACGGCGTCACCGATGCCGTCGGCGACCCTGCGTTCGGCGTTCGCAAAACGCTCTCCGTCACCTACCTGCTCGACGGCAAAAAAGTCACAGCGGCGGCGTTCGACGGCGACACGCTTTTTCTGACGAAGGCGGAGTTCTACGCCGACCCGTCGCCCGTGCGCTTCCCGTGGAACCTCGTCGGTGGAAAGAACAACACCGCGACCATCAAGTTCGCGGAACCGAAAACGGTGCAGGGCTTGGTGCTTTATTTGCGGCGCGGATTCCGCTCGAAAGCGGAGTTGCACGTGCGCGACGGCGGCACCGACGCGAAACCCAAATACCGCCCCATCAAAGCGTTCACCATTGACCGCTCCGACAGCGGTCTGTCGCGCGGTTTCAATCCCGACGCGCCGGTGGCAATCGCCTTCCCCGAAACAACGAGCAAAGAATTCCGCCTCGTGTTCCACGACCCGCGCGGCGCGCTCACCGACATCCGCCTCCAGCAGGCACCGGTGGTCGAGCGTTTCTCCGAAAAAACATACGCCAAAATGTTCAACAGTTTCGCTCCGCCGTGGAACGCTTTCCAATGGCAACAGCAGACCACCGACGCCTCGCTTTCCATTCCGCAAAACAAAGTCCTCGACATCTCCGACAAACTCGCTCCCGACGGCACGCTCACGTGGGATGTGCCCGCCGGCGAGTGGGTTATCTTGCGAACGGGAATGGTGCCGACCGGCCTCACAAACTCACCCTCCCCGAAAGGCGGCGACGGTCCCGAAGTGGACAAAATGAACTACGAATACGTCGCGCGACACTTCGACAAATTCGTCGGCGAAATCATCCGCCGCGTCCCCGCCGCCGACCGCAAATCGCTCAAAATCAGCGTCCTCGACAGTTATGAAAAAGGCGGTCAAAACATCACCGACGGCTTTGTCGAAATCTTCAAAGACCGCTACAAATACGACCCCACCCCGTTCTTCCCAAGTTACTACGGATACACCGTCGGCAGCCCCGACCTCACAGACCGTTTTCTTTGGGATATGCGACGCCTCGTCGCCGACAAAATCTCCCACAACTACGTCCGCGCCCTCTCCGACAAATCACACGCCAACGGAATGACAACGTGGCTCGAAAACTACGGCACTTGGGGCTTCCCCGGCGACTTCCTCCAATACGGCGGACAAGCCGACGAAGTGGGCGGCGAATTCTGGATGGGCGGCCTCTCCTCCATTGGAATTCCCGAAAACCGCTGCGCAACCTCCTGCGCGCACACCTACGGAAAAAACAAAGTGTGGGCGGAAGCGTTCACCGCCGGCGGCGACCATTTTAGAAAATTCCCAACAATGCTCAAAGTGCGCGGCGACCAAGCGTTCGGAGAAGGAATCAACTCGTGGATTCTCCACGTCAACATCCAACAGGACGCCGACGAAATCTATCCGGGCTTCACCGCGTGGTATAACACCGAGTTCAACCGCAAAAACACTTGGTATTCACAACTCGACCTGTTCACAACTTACGCGCGCCGCTGCGGCTTCCTCCTCTCACGCGGAGTGGACGTCGCCGACGTCGCCTATTACGTCGGCGATGACGCCCCGAAAATGCAAGGCCGCGAAGAACCCCGCTGCCCCAAAGGACGCCACCACGACTTCATCGGCAGCGAAGTGCTGCTGCGCGACGCCGTCGTCAAAGACGGCAACATAACCCTGCCGCACGGAACGACTTACAGCGTCCTCGTTCTCCCCCCGCAAGCGGAAATCCGCCCCGAAGTCCTGCGCAAAATCGAGCAACTCGTCAAAGACGGCGCCACCATCCTCGGCTACCCCTTCGACCGCTCACCCTCGCTCGAAAACTATCCCGCCGCCGACGCCGAAGTGCGCGCCATCTCACAACGCCTCTGGGGCGAAAACGCCGGTGCCGTTGTGAAAACAAAAGGCATCCTCGAATCCCTCCCGCGCAACCCCGACGGCTCCGAACCCAAACAGTATCCCGACGTCGCGCCGGCAGTGCGCGATTACGGCAAAGGAAAGGTCTATATAAACACCAAATTGGAAGACATCTTCGCCGCAAAAGAAATCGGCCCCGACGTCTGGTGGAACGACAAAGACCCCCTCACCTACAACCACCGGCGCACCGCCGACGGCGTGGAAATTTACTTCCTCGCAAACAGCAGCCAGAAAACCGTGACCATCTCGCCAGAGTTCCGCGTCACCGGCCTCGTCCCCGAATTGTGGGAACCCGTCACCGGTGCCAAACGCGAACTCCCGACCTTTATGCCGTGCAAGAAAACAACCGTCGTCCCCCTGCGCCTCGCCCCACAGGAAAGCGTCTTCGTCATCTTCCGCAAAAACGGCAAAAAACCGCGCTCGCACGACCTCGCCGCAAACTACAACGAACCAACCCAAATCGCCGAAATCACCACCCCGTGGACAGTCACATTCCAAAGCGACCCCGTGCGCCGCGGACCCACCACGCCCGTCGTGTTCAAAGAACTCGTCCCGTGGCGCGACCGCCCCGAAGCAAACATCAAATACTACTCCGGCGCCGCCGTGTATAAAAACACCTTCGCGTTCGACGCGGAAACAGTCGCCGCCGCAAAGAAAACAAAAATCTACCTCGACCTCGGCAAAGCCAGCGTCTCCGCGAAAGTCAAAATCAACGGCCACTACGCCGGCGGCGCGTGGACGCCCCCCTACCGCGTCGAAATCGGCAAACACCTCCGCCCCGGCACCAACACCATCGAAATCGAAGTCGTCGGCACCTGGATAAACCGAATGGTCGGCGACGCCCGCCTCCCCGCCCCCGAACGCAAAGTCAACATCGTCGGCCTCAACGAAAAATCCCCCCTCGACGAAAGCGGCCTCCTCGGCCCGGTGAAACTCCTGCGCGAATAACCGCCGGAGAAATTGCCGCCGGAGCACCACACACATGGAGCGCTACACACATGGAGCGCCGACTTTCAAGTCGGCTTGGCGGTGGTGCGGCGCAGCCGCCTTGCTTCTTTCTCTTTTTATGAGTGGCGGCTGCGCCGCATAGCGGGGCGAGCCGAATTGAAAGTCGGCGCTCCATGTGCGGCGCTCCATGTGTGTATCCGCCTCACAAACTGTCTCCGAAGTCGGCGCGGAATTTGGCGGCGAGTTTTTCGGGCCAGTCGCTGGTGGGGGCGAGTTTGCCGTTGAAGAAGCGCAGCACCGGCGGTTCCTCGACGAAGCGCAGGCCGCCGATGAGCGAGCGGTTCTGGTAGAGCCAATCGAGGCGGTCGAGGGCGTATTTGGTCTGCGAGAGCGTGAAGACGCGGCGCGGGAAGGCGAGGCGGAGCAGTTCGACGTCGGAGAGGATGTCCTTGCCGGTCTGCGGGTCGCGGATGCTCGAAACGGTGCCGCGTTCCATGCCGCGGATGCCGCCGGCGATGTAGTAGGCGACGGCGAACGAGCCGGCTTGATACTCTTCGCGGGGGACGTGCGGGAGGATGCCGCCGGCGTCTATGTGCGCGCCGAGGCCGCCGGGCGGGGTGACCATCGGGATGCCGCGTTTGACGGCTTCGTTGACGAAATACTCGATGAACGAGGGGCTTTGGGAGATGACGGTTTCGTCGGTGGTCTCGCGCAGTCCGACGGCGATGCTTTCGATTTCGCGCACGCTCATGCCGCCGTAGGTGATGAAGCCCTCGTAGAGGACGACGAGGTTTTTGAGCGAGTCGTAGAGTTTCTCGTCGTTGGTGCAGATGCCGCCGCCGCGCGAACTGCTCAACTTGCGCGCGGAGAAATAGACGAGGTGGGCGAGGTCGCACATTTGGAGGAGGATTTCGGCGACGGTGCTGTTGGCGAACTCCGGCTCGCGTTTCTTGATGAAGTAGCAGTTCTCGCCGATGAGCGAGGCGTCGAGGACGAGCATGATGCCGTGCTTGTCGGCGATGCGGCGCACTTCGCGCAGGTTCGCCATCGAGAAGGGCTGGCCGCCGATGAGGTTCGTCGAGGCCTCCATGCGGATGAAGGGGATTTTTTTCGCGCCGTGCTCGGCGATGAGTTTTTCGAGCGCGCTGGTGTCCATGTTGCCCTTGAACGGGTTCGTGCTGCTGATTTGGAGGGCGTCGGGGTAAAGGATTTCGACGACTTTGCCGCCGTTTTCCATGATGTGCGCGAGCGTGGTGGTGAAGTGGTAGTTCATCGGCAGGATGTCGCCGGGCTTCACGAAGGCGCGGGAGATGATGTTTTCGCAGGCGCGCCCTTGGTGGGCGGGGAGGAGGAACTTTTTGCCGAGGACGTCGTTCACGGCGGCGCGCATGCGGGCGAAACTCTGGGAGCCGGCGTAGGCGTCGTCGGCGCGGTGCATGGCGGCGGTCTGGTTGTCGCTCATGGCGTTGACGCCGCTGTCGGTGAGCATGTCGAGGAACACGTCGGTCGTCTGCAACTGGTAGTCGTTGAAGTGCGCCTCGCGGATTGCGGCGAGGCGGCGTTCGACGGGGACGAGGTGCAGTTTCTGCACGACGCGCACCTTGTGCAGTTCGAGCGGGATTTGCTCGCCGCCGAAGAATTTCACCTTGGGCAGGGCGGCGCCAGCGGCGGGAGAGGCGGCGTCGCCGGCGGCGGAACCGTCACCGGCATCACTGCCGGCGGCGGCGGACGTGTTTTCACAGGAACAACAATGGCTGGACATGGAGCGTGTTTTGGAGCGGAAGGAAGTGCGGGTTGAGCAGGGAAAGAGAGCGCCGTCGGCGGAGCGAAAGCACCTGAAAGAGACGGCGCAGTGTGCCCGTCGCCGGTGCTTTTTCGAGGGGAAAATGGGCTGGCGGCGGTGCCGCCGGCGCTGGCACTATGCGCGGCAAAGACCGGAGCGTCCGCCGCGCGCCCTCACGCCTCGCCGCCGTGCGCGCCTTCCACCGCCCCCACTCCCTCCCAGAAAAATGGAAAACGAAACTGCGAATGACGCCGGTTGCCTCGTGCTGACCGGACACCACTCGCGAACGCGCATCGTCCTGATGGCGAACGGCACCGGCGGCGCGCTCACGCTCGCCGTGAAACAGGGCGGTGCCGGCGGCACGTCCGTCCGCCAGTCCCCGTTCCAAAAACTCCAGTTCTTCTCGCTCTCGACGCTCGCGGAGCACGGCGGCGGCGGCGCGCCCGCCAACTGCGCCCTCGGAATCAAAAACGGCGTCGTCACGCTCTACCACTACGCGAAGATTTACCTCGGCACCCCCGTGTTGCGCTTGCGTTTCGAGCCGAAGACGCGCGGCTGGTTCCTGCTCGAAGACGCCACCGGTGACACCGCCACCGGCGGACGTCCGCTCGCCGCCAGCGAGGACATCGAACGCCCGCCGCTCGAAAAACTGCTCGCCCGGACCGGTGCCGACGGTGAGGCGTCCGCGCTCCCTCCGCCACCGCCGCCGCGCGACATCCCCGCCGCCGTCCTGCCGCCGCCGCCCGAGGAGGACGAGTTCGGAAAGTCGCTCGACGCCGAGGAGGCGCGCCTCGAATTCGCACCCTTCGCCACCGGTGCCGTGCCCCGCGCGCGCGACGTCGCGTGGGAGGAAATCTACGCCGGCGGCGAGGACGAGTTCATCGCCGGCACCGCCGCCCTCACCGCCGCCCTGCACGAGTTCGCCCGCGACGGCTTCTACGGCATCGAGCCGCCGACGCTCTTCCCCGAACGGCGCGAGGCGTGGGGGAAAACCCTCGCCTGCTCCGCCAACGGTCGCCCCGTCTGGTTCATCGGCGACCTCCACGGCGACTTCGCCGCGCTGCGCCTCGCCACCGACTTCGCCCGCCGCTACGAGCGCGCCCGCCACGGCGCGCCACCGGTGCTCTTCTTCCTCGGCGACTTCATTGACGACGGTCCGTGCAGCGTCGAAGTCGTCGCATGGCTCCTCGCCGCCGCGCGGGGCGTCGAGCCCGCCACCGGTGACGGCACCAAAGTCCTCGCCGTCGCCGGCAACCACGACGAGGCGCTCGTCTTCGACGAGGAGCGGCAGTGCTTCGACTCCACCGTCGTCCCCGCCGATTTCCACGTCGCGCTCAACGGTGCCGCCGGCGCGCTCCACCCCTTCGGACACGCCGCGCTACGCCTCTTCCGCCGCCTCCCGCGCATGGTGTTCCTCGACTCAACCGTGCTCGTCGCCCACGGCGGCGTCCCGTGCGCCGACTACCTGCCGCGGCTGCGCTCGCGCGCCGACCTCAACTCGCCGGAGGCGTTGCAGGACTTCGTCTGGACGCGCCTCCACGAAACGCTGCCGCTGAAAACCCCCAACCGCCGCGTGCAGGGACCCTGCGCCGGCTACCGCGACTTCAACCGTTTCATCGCGCTCGCCGCGCGCCCCGAAATCCTCGGAGCCACCCCGCAACTGTTTCTGCGCGGACACGACCACGTGCCCGACAACTGGCGGCACTTCGCCAAATACACGCGCTGCAAGGTGCTTACCGTTAACGCCATGTGCCGCGACATCCGCAACGCGCCCGACACGCTCCGCCAGCCCGTCATCACGCGCTGGACTCCCGCCGCCGGCAACGCGCCCGATGCCCCGCTCGACGTGACCGTCTTCCGCCTGCCGGTGCCACCGGCGGCGTAAATCCACGCAATGTAGCACTGGCGGAACCTTCGCCGGCGCGGGTGTCTTTTCAATCATGCGTTTCCTCGCTCGCTCTCTTTTCCGCTCTCTCCTCCGCTTTCCCGCGCGCGCGGTGTGCGCCGCGCTCGCAATCACCGCCGGCACCGCCGGCGGCGTTCTTTCCGGCGTTCACGCGCCCACCGCGATGGCGGCGGCACCGGTGGACGGCTATCCGCTCGCGAACTTCGCGCTGACGGTCAACGCCGGTGCCGATGGCGCGTTCTTCGGCGAAATCCTGCGCAATCCGGGAAAACTCGGCCGTTGGCTCGAAAACCAAGGCGCGGTGCGGTTCTACGTCGAGAAGGACGGCAAGCGGCACGAGTTCTCCGGCTTCTCAACGAAGAAAATCGAGCGGGCGTGCCCGTTCGTCACCGGCGACTACGCCGGATCGCCGCTCACCGGCGCGACGTTCAAGACGACGGCGTTCTGCCCAGTCAAAATCAACGACACCGCGACGACCGCGCTGCCGGCGGTGCTGCTCGAAATCAAAATCACCGCCGGCGCGAAAGCGGAGCGCTTCGACATCGTCGTCGAGCCGCGACTGCGCGACAAAAAGTTCAAGGACGCCGTGCTCGTCCCGAAGAAACGGACGCCGGAGCCGACGCTCTCGGCAATCGTTTACGAACCGGCGAACGCCCCGGACGCCGGCACTGCGGCAGAGGCGGCGGAGAAAAACTCAGCGGAGAAAAACGCTTTTAACAAATTCGCCATCGGTCTCGACCGCACCACCGGCACCGGCACCACCGCTGCCGGTGCGCCGGAGTTTCGCGTGAACACCGCGCGCGACGCCGCGCTCGTGCCGGTGCATCTCGACGCCGGCGAGACGCGGACGCTGCGCTTCGCCGTTTATTTCCACGACAAAACTTGGGCACCGTTGCCGGCGCAGTTTTTGAAAACGCTGCCCGACCCCACCGACGCCGTCGCCGTGCTGGCGGCGGTCTTCAAAAACTTCGACACCCTCCGCGCTGCCACCGGCGCGTTCTCCAACGCCCTGCCCGCCACCGGCGACGTCGCCCTCAACCGCGCCCTGCGCTGGTATGTCACGCCCGCGCTCTCGCTGACCAAGTGCACCGCCGACGGCAAAATCCTCACGATGGGCTACCGCGAACTCAACCAGCGCGACAGTTTCTGGACGTCGTGGCTCCACCTCGTCCTCTTCAAAGACGCCGAGCGCGTTATGCTCGACGAGAGCATCGCCGCCCAGCGCGCCGACGGCAAAATCCCCACAACGATTCTCCCGCTCATCGAGCGCAACGACGACCTCGACATCAACGGCTTCTTCATCCTCCGCGCCGCCCGTTTCCACGACTACTGGCGCGACCACGACTCGCTGCGCACCGGCACCGCCGAATGGCTCGCCCTCAAACGCGCCACCGACTGGCTCATCTCGCGTTGCACCGACGGCGTCCCCCTCCCCGCCCAACGCTCGTTCTGGGGCGATTGGAAAGACGTCGGCGGCGTCAAGTCCCGCAAATACTCGCCCTTCACCGCGTTCGTCTATCTCGCCGCCCTCAAAAAAATGAACGCCCTCGCCACCATTCTCGGCGACAACGACGCCGCGAAAAAATACGCCGACGCCTACGCCGCCGGCAGCGCCCAAGCCAACAAAGACACCGCCGCCGGCGGCCTCTGGAACGGCGAGTTTTACTGCCAGCGCGACAAGGACGGCACCGTCCGCCCGCACCTGCTCCAAGACCAGACCATCGGCATCCTCTACGGCGTCATCCCGCCCGACCGCGCCGCCTCCATCATCGCCGCCCTCAACCGGCAATCCCTCACCCCCTACGGCATCGCCGAAACCACCCCCTACTACCCCGCGAGTTTCGGCTACGCCCCCGGCACCTACCACAACGGCGCCGTCTGGCCGTGGTTGAGTTTTATGGACTGCTGGGCGCGCGCGAAAACCGGCCGCAAAGCGGAGGCGATTGACCTCGTCAAACGCGTCGCCAAAGCCGACCTCGAAGACAGCGGCGACTGGTCGCCCAACGAGCACATCAACAGCCGCACCGGCGCGAACCTCGGCTTCCACATTCAGGGCTGGAACGCCGGCATCTACGG
>JAISSQ010000021.1 GCA_031273045.1 Puniceicoccales bacterium | reverse complement strand
ACAGCGCGGAATTTCCGCCCGTTGTCGGCGTAGCGCAGGTTTTCCAGTTGAAGCGTTTGCGCAGTCGCGCCTTCAATATCCGTCCAAACAGGAGAACCATCTTCAAGTGCTTGCCATTCTTGCCATTGGAGTTCGGGCAAAGGGTCTCCGACGACGGAAACAGAGAGCGTCGCCGCGCCACCGGTGGCGGTGATTTCAACAGGCAGGTTTTCTGTGAAAACGGGCGCGGTCGGCGGCACAGCGAGGACTGTTTCGCCGCTATAAACTTCGCCGGCAATGTTGCTTGCGACAGCGCGGAATTGGCGACCGCTGTCGGCGTGGCAAAGATTGGAAATCAAGAGCGAGGACGTCGTTTCGTCACCGGTGGTGGTTGTGGTTATTTCAAAACTCGCGTGCCCGCTCGCATCTACGCCCGCGCCACCGGCGGTGCCGTCAATACTTGTCCAAACACCGTCAACGCATTCCTGCCATTGCACCGTCGCGCCATTTGTCGCGGCGACAGTGAGCAAAGCAAACTTTTGTCCGTTTTCCACAATCGCGGTTGTCGTTTCCGGCAGGTCGGCGGAGAACGCCGCCGGCGGCGTCAATGTGATGTCTTGCCCCCAGCGGTTTCCGGTGATTGTTTGCGCGTTGTTTGAGGCAGAGGTCACTCCGCCGTTTTTCCCGACGCTCACTTCGCGCGCGCCGACGGCGGCGTTGCAACTCGCCGTGAGCGAATACGTTTTGGTCTGGTTTGTGTTTGCCGCCGCCGAAACCCACACGGCATAAATCCCCTTTTCATTGGTGGTCACGGTTTCGGAGAAACCGGTGCCGGTGACGAGCACGCTCGCGTTCGCGGCAACGCCGCCGTCCTTGTTAAAAACGCGCCCGCTGATTATTTGACCGCTCTTGTTTGGGTGAATGTTGTAATTGCAAAACGTGAGCAGGTTGAAATTGTATCCTCCGGCATTGATTTCAGGAAGGTTATACCAAGAGTCATTGCTTCCGCTCCAACCCATGTTGACGTGCACGTAAAGCGTTCCGTTGTTGTAGCCGTAGCCGTCGCCGACAACCGCATGACCATTGGCAACCGTGCCGTTGCTCATAACATAAATTCCAAACGCGACCGGACAACCGGCGTCGAGATTTGCGAGTATCGTGTCGCCCGTGTTTTGTTCAAGCGTGCCCGTGCCGTTATTGTATTCGGTCTCGTATCCGTAGTAGAAAATGTGGCTGCTCGAATAACCAAACGTGCTTCCAAATGCGGTTTGCAAATCGGGCATGTAAGCACCGGAGCCGGCGGCGGAATAATTCATTTTGCAAGCGACGCCAACGTCATAGGTGAGTTTTCCAATTGCCTCGCGCTGAACATCGTTAATTGAGGAAGTTGGGACGGCGGGCATGTTTGTCCAATCGTAAGTTCCGCCTTTCATTGTGAGCGACGATTTTTTTCCATCCACCACGCAGTCATATCTTCGAGCCGTCACCGCAGCGAGCGATTCTCCTTTTTGCGCATGCCAGTAATGCATGATTTGTGCGCCGGCGGTGGCGACGCAACCGCAATAGTAATTGTTGGGCGTGTAATAATTATACACCGTCTTTCCGCCGACGCTCAATTGGTTCCATCGGGCGTTCACAAGAACGGGAACGCGAATGTCATTAGGGCTGGAAACGCTCGCGCCAAGCGGCGCAACAGTATCGTCACCAACGACATCCGGCGCATCGTCCTGCACATTGTCCGAGAGACCTTCGCCGGAAGCATTGCCGGTGGCGGTGCTACCGGAGGAGTTTTTCGCGCTCAAAAGTTTCCGCCAGCGTTTTTCCGCAACGGTGATGCGCGCATCGGCGGCGGCGTCCGCTGAAACGTTCGCGACAACACCGATGCCGGTGCCGCCGGTCGCGCTTTTTTTCATCCGCCGCTCGCGCGTGTGTTTGCGACGCGCCGGCAGGTCCTTGTTCAGCATCACCCAAAGCGGATTTTCGCTTGTGGCGACAAGGTCGTCGCCCTCCGAAAACGCAATCACCGGCGTGATTCCATCGTCGGCGGCGGTGACAACAAACCCGCCGCCTTCGAGCCGAACGACGTGAAACAGTGGCTTGCCATCGGCGGTGTCGTTGTAGGTTTTGACGGCGTCGCCGGTGGCACGTACCTCCGCGCCAACCTTTGCGCCGAGCGGACGCGGCGTCGCGCGCAGCCAGTTGCGGACTGCCGTCTTTGCCTGTTCGCGGTCAACCTCGGCGGCTCGCCCCGTAAGCGCGGTGAGCAGCGCGACAATGAGCAAGAGCGCGCCGGCACCGGTGGCGCGGGCGAGGGGACGGGCGAGGGCAAAGGTGCCAGCGCGAACGCGGGCAACAGGAAACGACATGGCGCGCATGTTTTCGTCCCCAACCACGAAGTCAAGTGCTTGTCGGGCGGGGGATGGAGGCGGCGACTTGCTCTGGGGTGATATCCGCGAGGCGGGCACCGCCGGTGTCGCGTGCGCCGGCGGGTTGGATTCGGCTTTGCGGTGCCTCGAAGACCGGTCCGCGCAGGAGCGGGTTCGTCGGTCCGAAGAGTGCCACAATCGGCACGCCCAAAAAGTTCGCGAGGTGGAGCGCGTCGGTATCCGCGCCGACAGCGCACCGGCAGCGCGCGAGTTCGAGGGCGAGTTCGGGGATGCTTCTGACGAATCGGCGTTCCACGCGCGCCGGCGGTCGCGGTTTTGTCGCGCGCGCCGCTTCCCCGACCTTTGCGGCGGGAAAAATTTCCACGAAGCGCGCCGTCGGGTTGTCTTTGGCGGCGATTTCGCACAACCGCGCCCAATGCTCGTCGCGCCACCGGTCGCGTTTTTCGCCGAACCCGCGCAGCAGTGCCACCACCGGCGCGCCGCCGTTGCCGCCGGTTTCCGGCGCGAGGAGCGTTGCCGGCGAGCAGTCCAGCGGCGTCGCCGCATCCAGACCGTGCGCGCGTTGCAGCCAAAGTTCCCAAAGGCGCGTCAGGTGCAGCCGCGACTCGTCAATTCCGGCGGGGAGCGTCCACGGGTGCGTGAGCGCGCGCCGGCGGCGGCGTCCGCGCTGAATTCCGAAGCGTTGCGGCGCGCCGGAACGTTCCGCCTCGGCGTCGGCACGCGCGTTTTCGGCGAAGAGGAAAAAGGTGTCCGGGTATTCGAGGGCGCGTCGCTGCCAGAAGGCGTCGCCGGCGTCGGAGTCGGGCATCGCCGGTGGCGCGAAGAATTCCTCGCACAGTCCCGTTTCGACGAACAGGTCGCGCCAGTCCGCGCCGCCGCCGAAGACGGTGCAATGCGCGTCGGGCCGCGCGGCGCGAATTGCGCGCAGGAGCGGGACGGCGAGCAGGGCGCCGGCGAGGTTGCCGGGGAGGCGGAACCAGAACCGTTCGACGCGCGGAACGGCGTCGAGGCCGGCGGCGGCGAGGGACGGCGCGAGCAGGTCGCGCTTGAATTCGGGCAGGCGCAGGCGCGTCGCCGGTCGTGTCGCGACCTTCCACCGGCGGTGCAGCCACAGCCAGTCGGCGCACTGCGAGTCGGAGGAACGCATGAGTTTTTCGAGGTGGCGGTTGGCGGCGACGGTGACTTCGGCGGCGGTGGCGCCGACGCCGGCGGTCGGCTCGCAGCGGGCGCGTCCGCGCCAGAAGCCGGTGCGTTCGACGAGCAGAAGGTGCGTGTCGGCACGATGTCTTTCGGCGAGGATTCCGGCGAGTTCGCCGGTGGAGGCGAGGCGGTCGAAAAAGAGCGTGAGCGCGCCGGCGGTGGCGGCGTTCTGGTCGAAGAGGACGGCGACGCGCCCGTTGCCGGCGAGGATGCGGGCGGCGCCGAGGAAGCCGCGCTTGTTCGAGAGCAGGCGCAGCCCGTGGCGTTCGCGGGTCCGGCGCACCCAGCGTTCGAGGGAGGCGCTCGCGAACGGGCGATAGAAGACGCCGACGGAGAATTTCTCGTCGCGCGGATAGTTGTCGTAGAAGGCGGGGATGAGCGTGATTGCCTCCATGAGCGAGAAGTGGGGCACGAGGACGACGCCCGGCCGCGAGGTGTCAACGAGGGCGTCGAGCGACGGGTCGGCGGTGAAGCACCGGCGGATTCGGCGGCGCGAGAAGTAGGGCGAGGCGAGGACGAAGAGGGACATCTCGACCATGCGCCGGCAACTCTCCAGCCCGATGGCGCGCCGGCGGCGCTCGCTCATTTCGGGGAAGGCGTGGTGGAGGTTCGCGAGCATCGCGCGGACGCGCCGGCGAAACAGCACGAAGATGAGCCAGCCGAAAAAACGGGCGAGCAACGCCGGAACCGCCGTCGGCGAGGCGGCGAGCAGACGTCCGAGGAACGCGAGCAGGAAGTAGGTCATGTGTGCGGAGAAAAGTGCGGCGCCGGCGGCGGCGCGTCAAAAGAAGGCGCTGACGAAGCGCTGCCCGATGCCGCCGAAGAGGATGACAACGCCGAGGGCGAGGAGCAGAAGGCGCGCCACCGGTGACGGGCGCGGGCGCAACGCGAGCAGTTCGGCGTGGCGCTCCGCCGGCAGCCAGAACCGCTGGAACGCTTCGCGCAGCCACGCGAAGTAGTAGTAAATCCCCGGAGCGACGCACAGCAGCGCGAGCGCGCCAAGCCACCACAGCCCCGCCTGAAACGCGGCGGCGATGACGACGAATTTGGCGACGAAGCCCCATGTCGGCGGCACGCCGGCGAGCGAGCCAAGTCCGAGCGCGAGCACCCACGCGAGGAAGGGCGAGCGTTCGCGCAGCAACTGGTAGTCGGACGTGTTTTGCGCGGCGTCGGCGTCCTCGTTCACGCCCGCCGGCGGCAGTTCGTTCATCACGCCGAAGACGGTGAACGAGCCGGCGAAGTAGGCGGCGAGATAGACGTAGAGCGCGGCGGCACCGGTGACGAAGGGGAACGGGACGCTTGCGCTGCCGGCGGCACCGGCGGTGGTTGCCGGCGCGGTCGCGGCAAGGACGGCGAGCGTGAGGAAGCCGGCGTGCGAGATGCCGGAGAGCGCCATGAGACGCTTCGTGTTCGCCTGCCCCAGCGCGGTGATGTTGGCGAAGAGCAGCGTCGCGCCCGCCATGCACGCGAGCAGCGTGTGAAGGACGCCGCCGCCGGTGGCGAGGGCGGAGAACGGTCCGCCGAGCAGGACGAAGAGGGCGAGGACGCCGGCACCCTTCGACGCCACGCCGAGGAAGGCGGTCACGGGCGTCGGCGCGCCCTGATAGACGTCGGGCAGCCACGACTGAAACGGGAAGAGACCGATTTTGAAGGCGACGCCGGCGGTGACGAGGGCGGCGCCGGCGAGGACGAGCGGGTTGGCGGCGTTGGCGGCGATGAAGGGCTGGAGCGCGGCAAACGAGAAGGCGTCGAAGCCGGCACTGCCGGCGGCACCGGCGGCAGGGTTGAGCGCGGGGTTGCCGGCGGTGCCGTAGAGCAGGGTGATTCCGAACAGGAGCAGCGCGCCGCTCACGCCCGCCTGAACGAGGTATTTCACGCCGGATTCGAGCGAGGCGCCGCTGTCGCGGTTGTAGCCGGCGAGGGCGCAAAAGCCGATGCCGACGGTTTCCAGCGCGACGTAGAAGAGGACGAAGTTCGCGCTCTGGACGAGGAGCATGAGCGCGGCGGTGACGACGAGGACGACGCACAGGAACTCCGTCTCCGGCAGCGTGCGGCGGCGTAGCCACGCGGTTCCGAGCCACGTCACGCACAGCGCGGCGAGCAGGAAGAAGAGGCGCGCGAGCGAGGTCGAGAGGACGCTGCCGGTGACGACGTTCGCGGCGGTCTGCGCCAGCATTCCCGAAAAAAGCGGAGCGGCGTCCGCCACCGGTGGCGCGGTGTTGAGCGCGTCGGTTGCACCGGCGCCGGCACCGGCGGCGGTTCCGCCCGCCGGAAACGCGGCGAGCGCGACCCAGAGGGCGAGCGCGCCGAGAGCGGTGCCGACGAGCGCGGGGATTCCCTTGCGGAGCGACGCCGGCAGCGTGAGTTCGAGGGCGAGCGCGAGCAGGGCGAGACCGGCGACGGCGAGTTCGGGCAGGAGCGACGCCCACGGAAAAATCGCGCCACCGGCGGCGGCGGCGGCGGTTGCGGCGGATGCTGTCGGGGCGGCGGTGCCGGTGCCGCCGGCGGCGAATGTCAGCACGGGGAGCATGGCGGCGTCGGCGTCAGAGACGGAGGAAGTTTTCGAGGAGTTTCATGCCGTTTTCGGTGGCGTAGGACTCCGGGTGAAATTGCACGCCGAACACCGGCAGCGTCTTGTGGCGCAGCCCCATGATGAAGCCGTCGTCGGCGGTCTCGGCGGTGACTTCGAGGCAGTCCGGCAGCGTGTCGCGCTCGACGATGAGCGAGTGGTAGCGCGTGGCGCGGAACGGGCTCGGCAGCCCCGCGAAAAGGTCGGTTCCGCGGTGCGTCACCGGCGAGGTTTTTCCGTGCATGAGGCGGGGCGCGCGAATGACTTTTCCGCCGAAATACTGCCCGATGCTCTGGTGTCCGAGGCACACGCCGAGGAGCGGTTTTTTACCGGCGAAGGCGGCGATGATTTCGAGCGAGACGCCCGCCTCGGAGGGCGAGCACGGTCCGGGCGAAATCAGGACGCGGTCGGGGTTGAGCGCGAGCGCTTCGGCGGCGGTGATTTCGTTGTTTCGGAAGACGCGCTGCTCCACCCCCAACTGCCCGAAGTATTGGACGAGGTTGTAGGTGAACGAATCGTAGTTGTCTATGACGAGCAGCATGGCGGAGCGGCGGCGGTGGCGCGGTGTTTGGGCGGCGGCGGGTTACTCGATGATGGAGACCGTGGCGTTGAGGACTTCCTCGATGGTGGTGACGCCGGCGGCGATTTTGCGGATGCCGTCCTCGCGCATGGAGCGCATGCCCAGTTCGCGGCATTTGCGGCGGATTTCGACCAGCGTGGCGCCGCTGTAAATCATGGACTGCAACTCTTCGCCGACGATGAACATTTCGAAGATGCCGCGGCGGCCTTTGTAGCCGATGTTGTTGCACTTGGGGCAGCCGGCTCCCTTCATGAAGGAGGCGTTCTCCGCTTCGTCACCGGTGATGCCGATGGAGGCGAGTTCCTTGGGGGTGGGGGAGTAGGGCTGGGCGCAGTTGGGGCAGATGCGGCGCACGAGGCGTTGGGCGAGCGCGCCGCGCAGCGATGCCGACACGAGGAAGGGTTTGACGCCGATGTCCACGAGGCGCGTGACCGCCGAGGGGGCGTCGTTGGTGTGCAGGGTCGAGAAGACCATGTGGCCGGTGAGGGAGGCGTTGACGGCGATTTCGGCGGTCTCCAAGTCGCGAATTTCACCAATCATGATGATGTTCGGGGCTTGGCGGAGCATGGAGCGCAGGGCGGCGGAGAAGGTCATGCCGACTTCGCGGCGGACTTGCACTTGGTTGATGCCAAGCATCTGGTATTCGACGGGGTCCTCGACGGTGATGATTTTGCGGTCGGGTTTGTTGATGTAGTTGAGGGCGGCGTAGAGGGTGGTGGACTTGCCGCTGCCGGTGGGGCCGGTGACGAGGAAGATGCCGTCGGCGGCGGTGACGATGTTCTGGAACGCGGCTTGGTCGTCGGAGAAAAAGCCCAGTTCGGGCAGGCCGAGGCGCAGTCCTTCCTTGTCGAGGATACGCATGACGATGCTTTCGCCATAGACGGTGGGGAGGACGGAGACGCGCAGGTCAATGTCCTTGCCGCCGGCTTTGACTTGGATGCGGCCGTCCTGCGGGATGCGTTTCTCGGCGAGGGAGACCTCGGCCATGAGTTTGAGGCGGGAGATGATGGACGCTTGGAGGCGTTTGGGCGGGTTCTCGATTTCGTGCAGGACGCCGTCAATGCGGTAGCGGACGCGAAAGCGTTTTTCGAGCGGCTCCAAGTGGATGTCGGACGCGCGGCGTTTGATGGCTTCGGTGATGAGGAGGTTGACGTAGCGGATGATTGGGGCGTCGTCGGGCTTGACGTCGCCGCCGGCGGGCAGGGAGAGCAGGCCGTCGCCGCCGCCGCCTTTTTCGATTTGGGCGTAGAGGGACTGACCGGCGCCGCCCTCCTCCTCGTTCGCGTAGAAGCGGGTGATGGCTTCCTTCAGCGCCTCCGGCGTGGCGAGGCGGTAGGAAAGGGTGGTTTTGAGAATGCGGGAGAGTTCGTCGAGCGAGTCGGTGTCGAGCGGGTCGGCGATGGCGGTTTCCAGTTCGGAGCCGTTGAATTGGAGGGGCAGGACGCGGTAGCGCTCGGCGAGTTCGCGGCCGACGAGTTCGAGCACCTCGCGGGGCGGCTTCACCTCGTTGAGGTCAACGGTCTCCATGAGCAGGTCGGCGGCGAGGGCGTCGGTGGCGTCCTGCCACGCGAGGCGTCCGTCGGCGACGAGGCGGTCGAGGGCGGCGGTGGGGAGGGCGTCGCCGGCGACACCGGCGGCGGAGAGGTCGGCGCACGTTTGCGCCACGATGTCCGGGGTGACAAGCCCCTGCCGTTGGACGAGTTGAAGGACGTAGTCGTCAGCCGAAATCACTGTGGGTTTTCTCCTGAAAGGTTGCGTGTTGGGTTTTGGGGTGGGGCGAGTGCGGGCTTTGAACGGGGAGGAACGAGCGCGAACGCGCGCGCCGCCGCCGGTGAACCATGCGCGACACCCTACCCGGCCCACCCCCGCCGGCAAGCGGAAAAAGCCCCCGCTGGGGCGGCATAACCGAAAAACGGAAAACGCTTTTTATTCCCTCGCCCAGAGGAAGACGCGACCGTTGACGACTTGCGTGAGGGTCTGCTTGTCCCGCGAGAGAATAAAACGAACGCTGCCGGCGGTGTTGCGCACCGCACCAACGGTCACCGGCAACCAGCGGGCGCGCGTGGTCTTGGCGCGAATGCGGTAATCAAAAGCACCGTCCGCCCCGAAAGAGAGCGACGCCCCGCTCTCGTCTTTGCCAATCACCCAGCGCGTGCCGGCAAGAACATGCGCGGCGGTGTTTGCTACGGCATTTGCCGCCGTGCCCGACGCCGTGTCCGATGACGCCGCCGGCAGTGCCGCCGGCGACGCTGACGCCGTAGCACGTTCGGCGCGTTCGGCTTCCTGCTCGGCTTCCTGCTCGGCTTTCTCGGCGGCGGTTTGTCCGAGGACGCGCGAACGTTCGTTGCCGCTCTCAATTCTGACACCGAAAAGCGTGCTCTCGCCGCCCTGCGCGAGCACTGCCGGTGCACCGGCGACGGCGTTCGCGAGCGCGAATGCGGCACCGACGGCGGCGCAGGAGCAGAAGCGTGTGAAAAGAATGTTTTTCATAGGGATATTGGGACGATTAGTGGATTTTTGATGGGATGGTTGCGAATTCGCGGCGGAAATCATCGGCGATAAAGGAAAACTTCGCCCGTTTCCGCCGAGACAAGGCGATTCCGGTCGGAGGTAAGATAGTAATTTCCCACTCTCCATCCCGTTATATGGATACCGGTTTTCCCGTTTTCGTGGATTATTTTCCAGCGGTTTTGAGAACCATTGATGCGGCAAGTCCCGTCAGTTTGGAATTTTCCGTCGGGGCGTAGGTCGGCAAGACGGAAACTCCACGGTTTCCTCGCAAAGAATTCCATCGTGATTCCCTGTTCGGCATCGGCAATTTCGGCGACGAGTTCGGCATCACCGGCAGTGCGCGCTTTGCGGCGCAAGTCAGAGAATTCGTAGCGAAAGCGTGAAAGCGCGTTGCGTTCGGCGTCGAGAGTCGCTTTGTCCATGCGTTGTTGTTGGCGGAGGAATTCGCAGCGCGGGTGCCCGCCGAGCATTGTCCTGTCCGCCTGCCAATTTTCGGGGTTTGGATTGGGCGCGAAGAAATAACCGTTTTCGTCAAGCGAAACGAGGGCGCGGCGCAAGGCGGCTTCCAATTCGGTGTCACCGGTGCGTTCGGCTCGGACGATGAGCGAGTTAAGTTTGGATTTAACGGTGGCGCGCGTTTGTTCGCATGAGGTTTCGATGGTTTTGAGAAAACGGGCGCGCGTCGTTCCAAATTGCGCGGCAACGTTCGCGGACGGGTTCGCGCCGGAGGCGTTCTCGGCGACGCGCGGAGCACTACCGGTGGCACCTCCGGTGACGTTGCGCCCGACTTGCGCCGCCGGTGACGCCGGCAGTGCCGGTGCGGTGGTGTTTTCCATGCTTGCGTTGCGCCAGAGGCGGGCGGTCGCACCGCGCTTCTCGGTCAAACTTTCGTTGTCGAGGGCGAGAATGAAAGTGCTGATTGTGTTGCCGGTGGTCTTGGCGACGCCGTCTCCGGCAAGGGTGTAATTGAGTGTGTTTGCGACGCCGTTTTCGGAGAGAAGAAGCGTGCCGCCGGTGGTGAAGGAGAGCGTTGCTTTTTGCGTTCCTTCGAGCACCCACGAGGTTTGCGTGAACGGATTTTCGGCGGCGGGCATCGCCAGCGGAATTTCCGGCGCGTCGGCGTTTTCCGCCGGCAGCGTGTCCGTTGGCGACGTGTTTGACGCCACCGGTGCCGGTTGCGTGTTTGGCGGTGTCACCGGTTCCGGTGATGTTGCCGGCGTTTTCCGCGCGGCCTGCTTGAGTTCTGCTTCTGGTTGATAGACAAGCAGATAGTAAGCGGCGGCGGCGAGGATTGCGAGCAGGACAAGCGCGACCGCCGGCAGTAGCAAGTTCGACGGCGGCGGCGGAATCGGCTCGTGTTGAATGTCGGGTGTTTCGTCGAAAGGTTCTTGGTTCATTTTTGCGAGTGGTTTGGGTTCGTCGGTTTTCGTGCCCGATGGTTAGACAATTAGTTGGAGCGGACGTGTTTGATTTCGCATCTGCCGGTGCTGTAAACGGTGATGCGGAATTTGCGGTCATCGAAGCCGCGCATTTCCTCGGCGATAGTTTTCACAACGTATTCCTCGTTGGAGAGGCAGTCAAAGAACCGCTCGTCGTAGAGGATGCGCGAGATGGCGCCGTTGTTGTGCAGGACGACCCCGAAGTGGTAGCGTTGGTGAAGACCGGTGTAGTAGATTTTGTAGATGTCGTTGCCGCCGTCGAAAATGGGCGGGGAGATTTGGTAGGCGCGCTTGCCTTCGATGAAAAACAGACCGGTGCGGTAGAGGCGGAATTCTTCCTTGAGGCGCGTTTGGAGGATGTTGTGTTTTTCGCGGAGGGCTTCGTTTTCGCTCAGGAGTTCGGCGTTGCGCGCGCCGAGGGTGCTCGCCGAGAGTTTTTTGTTTTCCGATTCCAAAAAACGAATGCGCACCTCCTGCTTGTAGATGGTCGAGTTGAGGCGCCGTTCGGTGTCGGTGATGGTTTCCTTTTTGCCGAGCGTCTGGGGTGCCTCGGCTTGTTTTTTCCAGAGCGCGTAAAGCGTCCGGTAGTTCGCGCGCAGGGCGTTGTTTTGCTTGCGCAACGCCTCGTTCTCGCCGCGCAGGGCGGACAAATCGCCCGTTGGCGACGAAGTTGGTTGGGACTGTCCGGGCGTTTGCACCGGTGCCGCCGGCCTCGGCAACGTTGGCTGTCCGGGTGCCGGCGCAGGCGTTGTCTCGTCGGGAAGAATTTCCGGCGGAAGTTCGGGCGGAAGTTCTTGCGCGACGCCACCGGTGGTGCTTGCGGCGAGCGCGAGCGCACCGGCGAGGAAGGTCGCGCAGCGGCGCAGGAGTGCTGTTTTGCGGGTGTTGGAGTGAGTGGGAGACATGATTTGTGTGAGCAAGGGATGAGCGAAAGGAAACGTTCAAGGTGTCTCGACTTTGTAGTCGGAGACACACTTCTTTTTGGTGTCGAAAGAGAGCGCGAAGAGGATGATTCTCTTGCCGGTGCCGCGCCATCGGGCGGCGTAGTTTTTCTCGTGAATTTGCGCAAGGGCGGCGTCGGCGGTTTTATCCGCCTTGAATTCAAAAATATAAACGAGGTCGCCGATGGTGACTGTGTTGTCAATGATTCCGGTGGAAACCCATTCCTCAATGCGCACAGAGGCACCGGAATAGCGCAACGCCATTGCGACAACGGAATGGTAATACGCCTCGGTTTTCCCGTGCAGTTTTCCCGGAATGAACGCGAGTTGGGCGTTGATTTCGGAGACGACGGCGGCGTAGTTCTGGCAGGCAAGGGCGTCGTGGAGGCGCGCGGCCAGTTTGTCAACGTCGCCCTCATCGGCGTCGGGCAAATAGAGTGACAGCAGGTTTTGCTCGAAGGCGAGTTCCACCTCCAAATTTGGGAAACCGATTTGGTAGTAGGTCTTTGCCCTTTCTTGCGTGGCGCTTTTGATTGTAAAATAGCCCGATTGGAAGAGTAGCGGGAGCGCGGAGACGTTCTCAACCATGAGGCAGTCAACGCTGCCGGCGGGAAGCGGTTCCTCAATTCTGCTCCCAAAATCAAAACTCTGGCTTTGGGCGAGTTCAACGAGAATCCTTGAATTGCCCGTGTTCGCCCAGAACGGTCTGAATTCCATCCCGAGTTCAAAAAATTGGGCGGTGGAGACGGGATTGTAAACTGTCGGCGCGTCCCCGTTGAAACGGTAACCGTTATACCAAACTTTGAATTTTTCGAGGAATGCTTCGCGCGAGAGGTTGTTTTTCTGCGCGGCAGCCCCGATGTGTTCCGCGAAATTCTGCTCAAATTCTTCCTGCGTGTAACCGAACATCGTGGCGTAGTCCGGCGAGTTGGTGATTGGCAGGATGTGGTTGAGTTCGGAGAAAAACGAAACCTTCGCAAAACTTGCCATGCCGGTGATGAAAAGGAAACGCTGCTGCGCTTCCGTGACTTTCGCCGCGCCGTAGAACGCGCGCAGTTCGTCGCGAATATTGATGACTTCCTTGGGGTTGCGAACGTTGTCAACAATGGCGCGGTCGTATTCGTCAATCAGGATGACAACGGGGCCGTCGCGTTCGGCGACGGCATAAATGAGGTCTTCAAAGCGGTTGGCAGGTGTGCCGTCCCCAAGGGTGACATTGTGTTCGTGCGCACACCTGTCTAATCGCCGGTGCAGTTGTTCCACGACCGCTTCCGCCGTCTTCACATTGCTGATTGTCATGTCGAGGTGGATGACGGGATGCACCTTCCAATCGTATTCGAGTTCGTCAATCGCAAGTCCCTTGAACAGGTCTCGCCGTCCTTGGAAGACCGATTTGAGCGTCGAGAGTGTCAGCGATTTCCCGAAGCGGCGCGGGCGGGCGAGGAAGAAAAGACCTTTGGGTTTCTTGGTCACGAGTTGGTGGATGAACGCCGTCTTGTCCACGTAGAGGGAACCGGTCTCGCGCAAATCGGAGAAGGTGTAGGAGGAACTCGTGATTGGTTTCATGGCGGCGGCGACATTGGTGTTTTTTGGGGACGGCGCAAGTGAAAGAATGGGGCAACCCTTCCGTCACTCGCCGGTCATTCTTTTGTCGAAGTAAGTGTGACAGGTCCGACGAGACCGGCGGAGTGGAGGCGGGAGTTTTTGTTATACCAGAACCACGGCGTGAAGGTTTTGCGGCGGGGTTCGGGACGAGGAAGCGGCGCGGTGCCGGTGGTGCCGGCGGCGGTGGTGCCGGTGGAGTGCGCTTTGATGAACCATTCGGGGAGGGATTTCATCGCGTCGGCGCGGGTTCTGCCGGAGGCGTCGAAATCGCGGGGGAACTGCTCGTCGCCGATGAGGGCGTTGCACCAATTGTTGGTGACGGCGATTTCGAGGGTGTTCTCGCCGGCGCGCAGGAGCGCGGAGATGTCGGCGCGATAGGGCGGCGACCACAAGACGCCAAACGGGTGCGCGATGGGGGCGCCGTTGACGCGCACTTCGGCGATGTCGTTGAGGACGCCGAGGTCGAGGAGGGCGGGGAAAGTCCTTTTTTCAATCGCCGGCGGCTGCCACGCGAAGTTCTTCACGTAGGTTGCGGTGCCGGAGAAGTAGCGCACTTCGGGGTCGGTGGAGGCGGAGAGGTCTTCGAGTTTTTCAAAGGTGCGCTCGAAGGCGGTGCCGAGTTTGGGTTGGAAGCGGACAAGCCACGGACCGGCGGTGAGGTCGGTGCTTTTGGTGCCGGTGGCAAAATTTTTCGCTGCCGGCAGTTTCGCGTATTTCGTCGCTTTGGCGGGTTGGAGGACGAAGACGGCGCGGTGTTGTTCGAGAGTTAGCGTGAGGCGGAGTTTGCCGTCGGCACGACTCCAATTTTCGGGGGCGAGTTGGTGAACGGTGGCGGTGTAGGGGTCCCAGAGTTCGGGCGGCGGGGCGTCGGTGCCGGTGGCGGCGGCGTCGAACTCCCACGTCTTTGTGGCGGCTTTGCCGGCGCCGTTGTTGAGGAAGTGAATTGTGCCTTCGGCGACGCGGCGCGTGACGTGGTCGGCGCCGTTGCCGGCGAACGTTCCTTGTTGAAGGAGCATTTGGCAGCGGGCGAGGTAGGCGAAGAAGGCGCGCCCCGGTCGGTGCCACGTCTGGTGGCGGCCGAAGCGCGTGCCGTGGTTGCCGAGCGAGGTGCCGGGCTGCCAGCGGTCGTCGAACGGCTGGTGCGTCCACGTGTGCAGGAAGAAGAGGTTGACGCCGGAGACGAGGACGCCGTCGGCGGCGGGCTTGAGCGATGCGGGGTCGGCGGCAAAGCCCGGATTCGCCTCCATTCCGGTGAAGGACTCGGCGGCGACGATGCGTTTGCCGGCGGACTTGGCGGCGTCGAGAATCTCGCGTTCAAACTCCATTCGGCGCTCGTGCGTCCAGAACTCGGAGACGGGCACGTCGGCGTTGGCGGCGCCTTCGGTGATTGAGAACGGCGTCGGCGGCACGCTCGCGTATGGCTCGAAGAGGAAGGCGAGGCCGGACTTGTTGAGTTCCTCGCGCGCGGTCGCCCAGCCCTCGTCTTGGAAGAGGCGGTTTTTGACGGCGCGGAAGTCGGCGTCGAACAGCCGCGCGTCGTCGCGCTTGCGGTCAACCTGTTCGCGCAGCGCGAGCCACGGGCGCGGGTCGTAGCCCTTTTGGCGGATGAATTTTTGTTCGAAGCCGGGCGTCCACTGCTGGTCGCCGACCTCGTAACTGTCCACCCAGACGTTGGTGATTGTGGTGCCGACAAATTCGGGGAACCGCTCGCGCAGCGGGGCGAGGAACGCGCGCCAGTGGTGGACGTTCGCGGGGCGCGACAACTTGTCCACCTCGAACGCTTCTTGGACTTCGGGGCCGACGGGGTGCGGGCGGACGCAGTTCGAGGCGTGACCGAGGCGGACGACGAGCCAGTCGCCGGCAGGCGCGTTTTTCCACGTGAGGGCACCGGTGGCGGAGTCGAAGAACGGCGCGAGGTCGAGCACGTCGCGCACGGTGGCGTCGGCGCGGCGCGGCACGGCGTAGATTCCGATGTCGTGAAAGCGCGTCGCCGCGCGGCCTTTGTGGTTCGCCGGCAGTTTCGGGGCGGGGAGCGAGAGGGAGAGGGTGCTGCCGGCGGTGCTGCCGGTGGCACTGCCGGTGGACGCCGGCACCGTCGCGGTCGCCTTTGTTGTGAGGAGCGTCTGCATCGAAAATTCCTCCGGCACCCACGGGCCGCCGGTGGCAGACCATCCCGGCGAGTTGTTGAACCCAATCTTCAAGCCCAGCCGGCGCGCCTCGCGCAGCGCGTGACCGACGGCATCCCAATACGTTTCGTTGCGGAAACCGTTTTGCGGCCACGGCGTTGACGGCTCGCCGAGGAACGGTGCCACGTAGAACAGCACAGCGCCGCCGACGCCCGCCTCCTTCATCGCCTCAAGGTCTTTCGTGATGCCGCTCTTGGAAAAGTTTTTCCCCAGCCAATGCCACCACACGTGCGGCTTGTAGCAGTCCGCGACGCTGCCGGTGAACTGCTCGCGCAGCGACGCGAACGACTCCGCCCGTCCGCCGAATTGCTCGCGGGCGACGGCGGTGTTGTCGGCATTGAGGTCGAGCGGCTTTTGCTGCGCCACCGGCGCCGCGCCGGCACCACCGGTGCCACCGGTTCCGCCATTTTCCCCGCCCCCGCCGGAACACCCCGCGCCGGCAAGCAAGGCGGCGACGGCGAAAAGGAACGCGCGGTTGGACGGCATGAGAGAACGCATGTGAGAAAACATGGCGGGAAGCATGGCGGAAGAAGACACGTTTCGCGAGTTTTTGAACCACCGGAACCCCCGAAAAATCCCCGCCGTTGACACCCCGCCCCGCGCGCCGTTTCCTCGCCCCGAAATGTCCGAAGGTTACCAAGTCATCGCCCGCCGGTGGCGTCCGCAGCAGTTCGACGAAATCGTCGGTCAGGAGCACATCGTGCGCACGCTCAAGAATGCCATCGAGACGAACCGCATCGGACACGCCTATCTGTTCGTCGGTCCGCGCGGCACCGGCAAGACCACCACCGCCAGAATCTTCGCCAAGGCGCTCAACTGCACCGGCGGCCCCAAAGTCGCCCCCGACGCCGACGACCCCATCTGCAAGGCAATCACCAACGGTTCCTGCACCGACGTCATCGAAATCGACGCCGCCTCCAACCGCAGCATTGACGACGCCAAAACCATCCGCGAGGAGTGCCAATACACGCCCGCCATGTGCACCTACAAAATCTTCATCATAGACGAGGTGCACCAACTCACGCGCGACGCCTTCAACACCCTCCTCAAAACCCTCGAAGAACCGCCCCCGCACATCAAATTCATCTTCGCGACCACCGAGTCCGACAAGGTGCTCGCCACCATCACCTCGCGCTGCCAACGCTTCGAGTTCCAACCGATTCCCGAAAAACAAATCGCCGGACGCCTCCGCCAAATCGTCCAGTCAGACGGCATCGAGGCCGACGACGCCACCCTCCTCGCCATCGCCCGCCTCGCCAACGGCGGAATGCGCGACTCACAGTCCATCCTCGACCAAGTCATCTCGTTCTGCGGGAAAAAAATCACCGCCGGTGACGTCGCCAACATCTACGGACTGCTCACCGCCGGCGAGGTGGATGCCCTCGCCGGCGCGCTCGTCGCCGCCGACTACGCCAAAATCATCGAACTCACCGACAAGTTCTGCGCCGACGGACGCGACCTCATGCGCGCGCTCCAAGACCTGCAGGAACGAATCCGCACCGCGATTCGCGCCGCCGTCGCCAACGGAAACTCGCGCGGATACACCAACGAACTCGGCGGCACCTCCACCACCGTCGAACAACTCCTGCGCATGCTCGACACGCTCCAAGCCGGCGAAAACTCGCTCAAACGCGGCCTCTCCGAACGGGCAAATTTCGAGGTAACGCTCCTGAAAGCGTCCGAACAAGGGCGGTCGAGAGCACTCGACACCTTGGTCAGAGAAATCGGAAAACTCGCAGCCGACCTCCCAAACACGGAGGCCGGCGAAAAAAAAATAGGCACACCGCCTCCCGCTGACGACGCCCTCCGCCCGCTCGCGCGCCGAAACAACGAAGCACGCGAAACACCGGTGACGCCACCGGCACCACCGGTGACGCCTCCGCCGGAAGCACCACCGCCGCCGCCACCGGAGACACCACCGCCGGTAGTAGCACCGGCGGCAACCGAAATCCCCGCCGAGAAAAACGCCTCGGCGGAACAACGCCGCTACGCCACCGGCGGCGGCTCCGCCACCACCGCCGCCACCGGCGACGACGGCGGTGCCGGTCCGACCCTCGACGAACTCATCGCCTCCGGCTACGCCCCGACTTTCGACGCCGGCGACCCCGATGCCGACCCCGACGACCAGCCCGCCGCCGGCACCGGCGATGGCGCGCCGGCAGCGGGAAATCACGCCACCGCCGGCGCGGAAAACTTCGTCCAACCGCCCGCCCTGCCCGGCTCGGAGGAATACGAGACCGCCCTCAACGCCCTGCCCGCCGCCCTGCGACAGTTCCTCGACGACCAGTTCCACATCGAGTTCACCGACGTCGTCACCGTCCCCGAACGCCAAATCCTCCGCCTCCCCAAAACGCAGACGGCGAACGCCGCCGGCGCGTGACGGCAAGCACCGGCGGCGGCACCGGCGCGTCAACGCAGCGTGTAATCGCGCGAGAAATCGAGCACGACCTGAATGCGCTGCCCGTTGCGCAACACGGTGAGCAGGACGCGCCTCGGTCCGCCCTGCGCGAACTTGTCCAGTGCCGCCTTGTGCTCGCGCCGCAAGTCCGCGAGCGTCGCCACAGGACGACCGTTGACGGTGAGCAGGATGTCGTTCTGGGACAACTGGCTGTCGGAAGCGTTGCCCGGATAGCGAATCGCGCTGACATAGACGCCGGAGCGGCGCTCGAAATAGAGCGTGGGGGACTCGAATTTGTTGATGGCCTTCGCCGAAAAATCCCACCGCTCGAACGCCGCCTCGGCGCCCTCGACGCCGCCCTTGGCGCGGGGCGTCAGCGTGAGGCGCAACGGCTTGCCGGCGCGCAAAATGTCGAGCACGACGGGCTTGCCCTGCGGCAACAGCGCGAGGCGGAGGCGCACCGCCGGCAAGTCCTCCTCCATGAGCGCGCGGACGGGCTTGCCACCAACGCGCAACAGGCGGTCGTTCGGCAACGCGCCGGCAGCGCGGGCGGGACTGTCGGCGTCGGTGCCGGCGACAATCACGCCGGAGTCGCCCTCGAAGTAGATGTCGCGCTCGAAGTCGCGCAAGGGTTGCAGTTGCAGCCCCGTCCACGCCCAGTTCGCCTCCTTGTGCTTGCGCAGGCGCGGGACGACGAGCGCGACGGTCTCGGCGGGAATGGCGAACGCCAGCGTGCCGCCCTCCGTCGTGCCGCGCGCGTTGATGCCGATGATGTGACCGTTGGTGTCAACGAGCGGCCCGCCGGAGTTGCCGGGGGAAATCGAAGCGTCGGTCTGCAGCCACGTGTTGTATTCGCTGGTGCCGGCGAGGTAGCGGCGCGCGCACGACACGATGCCGAACGAGACCGAGCGGTTCAGTCCCCACGGCGCGCCGAGCGCGAGGACGAAATCGCCTTCGCACGGACGGGCGGAGACGGCGAGTTTCGCGGCACGGACGCGCTCGCCGGACTTCATGCGCAGACGCAGCAGCGCGAGGTCGGTGTCCTTGTCCGAACCGACAATGTCCGCATGGAACGCCCGCCCGTCGTTGAGCAGGCAGCGCACCTCGACCGCCTTCTCGACAACGTGCCAGTTCGTCACCACCTCGCCGGTGTCGCTCACAACCACGCCGGAACCGGACGCTGTTCGCCGGCGCGGACGCCCGCCACCGGCGTCCTCGGTGACAACGCGAATGTAGGCGACGGCGGGAAAGATGCTCTCCTTCGCGCGGGCGATGACGGCGCGGAAATCCTCCTGCCGCAAATCGAGCGCACTTCTTTTGGACGCCACCGGTGCCGCCGGTGACGGCGTTGGAGCGGCGGTGGCGACGCCAACAGTGCCGGTGGTGCCGGCGCAAATGAGAAGCAGAAATTGAAAACCCAATGCGAGCAAGAGAGGGCGCATTCTTCGCAAGACAAGTGCCCCCAGCGAATGTGCCTGCGGGCACAAAAAATTCCCCCGCCCCAAAGCATGGAAAGCCCGACCGGAGCACCACCGGTGGCGTTAACGAAGCGCAGCGGAGTTAGCCACCGGCAGCGGCGGCGGTGCCGGCGTGCACCGGCACCACCGGCGGCGCCGGCACCGGCGGCAGCGGTGCCCTCACTCCTTCAATTCCCGTGAGGCAGCGGTGACGGCGGCGCGGGCGTTCTCAATCAGCGTTTCGAGCGCGGGGAGCGATTTATACTCCTTGACGATGCGGTCGTAGGTGAACGCGCCCAGAACGGTTTCCAATTTTTTCAACGCGGGGTTCGCGGTGCTCGCGCCGGCAGGGTTGGCGTCGGCACCGGTGCCGGCGGGGCCACCGGCGGCGGTCGCGCTGCCGAGGCGTTCGCGCAGGAGGCGGATTTTTTCGTGCTCTTCGACGCCGTCACGGAACATTTCCCAGCGGACGGAGGAGCGCGGTCCGGGGTAGAGGAGGAAGGTGTCGCCGGCAGCCCAGCGGGGGAAACTGGTGTCCCAGAGTGGTTCGCGTGGCCAACTGACGAAGGACCAGCGGAGCATTCCGTCGAAGCGGGTGTTGGCGGCGTAGTAGCCGAGCCAGACCTGTTCGGCGCAGGGGCTGTGGGTGAAGGTGTTGGGGCGGCCGGGGAAGCAGCAGATGTAGAAGGTGGTGGTGTGGCCGGCGGCGCGGCGGGTTTTGACTTCTTTGATGAAGCCGGAGACGTCGAGTTTGTCGCGGATGGCTTGGCTGTAATTGCCGACGGTGATGTCGCCGTAGTGCGAGGGGGCGTGGTTGCCCGCCATCTGGATTTTGAGCGAGGGGGCGTGTTTGGAGACGATGCGCATTGTGGCGCGGAGTTCTTCGGGGCTGCGCTCGTCGAGCGCGATGAACGTGCGGTCGAGCCAGCCCTTTTCGCGGAGGTGTTTCTCGAAGTCGGCGAGGAAGGGCGCCCAGAATTTCTCGTGACCGGCGGTGCCGGCGCGGTGGACGGCGGAGACGGTGTCACCGGTGGCGCCGTCGGTGTAGAAGACGCGGTTGCCCCACGGGACCATCGTGTAGCAGTGGATTTGCTTGGTGAGGCCGCAGCGCAGGCCGAAGGCGACGTATTCGTCGAAGAGCGTGTAGTCGAACGTCCACGTGCCGTCGGCGTTGAGGACGCGCCCGATGGTGCTGCCGAACGGGTCGTAGGTCTGCTGGTTCCACGGGCGGTTCGTGATGCTGACGGTGAGGGTCTTGCCGCCGGCGTCGGCGAGTTCGCGCAGTATCGGCTCCATCAGCGCGTAGTGCGCGGGGGTGTAGGGTTTGACGCCGTGGTAGCGCGCGACCGCCCACGGGTGCTGCCACAGGTCGAGGAAGAACGACCAGTCCTTCGGCGCGGGCAGACGCGCCGGCAGCACTTCCAATTCGAGCGGGAACGCGACGGTGCGCGAGCCGCTGCCGGTGACTTCAAGCGTGCCGGTGTAGGTGCCCGGCGCGGCGTCGGCGGGGACGCGCACCGTCAGCCACACGGGACGGAAACCGCCGGCGGGCAGGTCGGGCTGCGCCTCGGCGTCGTCAAGAATGTCGCCGACGCTCCGCCCCTTGTCCGCGAGCACGTAGCGGACGAAGCGCGGCGTGAGCGCGTTCGCCGGAATTTCCGCGCCACCGGCGGTGCGCAGCGCGGACGCTTTCAGGCGCAGTTGGGGCGTCGCCGTGCGCGACCACACGACGAACTGCGCGTTGACGCGCTCGCCGCGCCACGCCGTGTCGCGCCACGTCTTGCGCGCCTCCGCGCCGGCACCGCCGGTGGCGTTGTCGGGATAAATCCGCGCGAGCGGGGCGACGCGCCCGCGCAACGGGTCGGGCGACTTCGCGGCGGTGCCGGCGGTCTTCGCGGCGGCGGACGCCTTCGGAGCGTCCTCGGCGAGGACGAGTTCAAACTCGACGATGTGCGCGCCCGCCGTGCGCACGCTGCTGTCCGTCACCGTCACGCGCACGAACCGCGCCGTCACCGCCGTCTTGAACGGCACGTAAAAGCCCGCCGGCGACGACGGCTGCCGGTTGTCCGACCAATCCGCCACGCGCTCCCACGCAGCGCCGTCGGCGGACGTCTCGACGAAAAACTTATACACGCGCGGCGCCCCGAAGAAGAACCACAGCCGCGCACCGGCGACGTTCGCCGGCTCGCGCAACTTCGCCGTCAGCACCGCCGGAAACGTTTCGCACGCCCAGTGATTGTTCGACTCGATGCGCCCGTCGTTGACGAACTTCGGCACACGGTCGCTCCACTGCCCCGACACGCTGACTTCCGCCCCGCGCATCGGATTTCGCGCCGCCGGCGCCGCCTCGCCGGTGCCATAAGGCACCCCGCCTTGCTCCGCCGGCAGCAACGGCGTCCGCGGCTCATAATCGGGTGCCTGCCAACGCTGCTGCGGAATGTCCGGCTGTGGACGCTTCGCCGGCGCGGCATCGAGCACGACCGCACCGGCACCGAGCGCGGCAGCAAGGGCGAGCGCACCGGTCGAGACGGAGGCAACGAAAGGGCGGGAAAGGGAACGTGAAGAGAAACACAGGGGAAGACGTGGGAAACGCATTGCGCGGAAGGCGACACGCCCCGCCGGTCTTTGTTGCCGGCGAACGCGACCGAGCGCACCACTACCTTCGCTCCTCCGCATCGGCGCGCCTCTGCGTCTTCGCGTCTTCCGCCTCTTCCGCCTCTTTCACGTCTTCCACGTCACCGCGCCTTCGCGTGAGTTCTGCACTGCCGGTGCTCGCGCCACGCCTTCCGTGTTCTCCGTGTGTTCCGTAGAGTGTTCCGTGGACAAAGCCCTGCCGGCACCGACGGTTCCGCATCTGCGGTTGCCCCGCCATCTCGCCGGTGACGCCCACCGGCGTTCCCGCGCCGGCGGTAGTGCCCTCAACGCCAACGGTGTTACCCAGCAACGGGCTGGGGTGAATCGCGCCAGCAATCCTACCCTGTCCTATTTGTTGGGAATTCCCGAACCCCAACGGGGCTGACGCGCTACCGCTTGGGTCGCGCACATGAGCGCGCACCAATGGGAGCGCCGACTGGGAGCGCC
>JAISSQ010000166.1 GCA_031273045.1 Puniceicoccales bacterium | reverse complement strand
CTTGGTTTCCTGCGCGGCGTCTTTCGTTTGTTTCTCAATCCAGTTGGCGCAACCGATGATGACGGTTGAGAAGACGAGCGTCGAAATGCCGGCGGTGATGAGCAGGCGCGCCTTTTTGCTGACGCCGCTCCATTCCTTGAAAATCACGCCGCAGAGCGTCGCGAAGATGATGATGCTCGCCATGTGGAGTGTCCAACTCGCGTAGTTGAAGTCGCCCATCTTCGACTCGCCCATGCTGTAGAAGAAGAATTGGAAATACCACGTGGCACCGGCGAGCGCGGAGAACAGCAGGTTGCTCAACCGCGGGATGCGCAGGTCTTCCGACGGTGCGCCACCGGCGGCGGCTTTCGCTTCGGCGGCGCGTTCGAGATTGGCGGTCGCCGCCGGCGTCAACGCGCTGCCCGGTCGCAGGTGCGACGCGAGGTATTGGTAGCCGGTCTTGTTCTTCCAATTGAGGTAGGCGCACCACGCGAAGTTCGAGGTGAAGCCGCCGAGCAGAATCACGAGCAGGCGCGGAATGCCCGCCCAGAGCGGGTCAACGCCGGCGCCTTTGAACGCCGTTTCAATCGGGCTGCCGGCGGCGAGCGCGTAAGCCATTCCGGCGCTCAAAATGCCGGAGAACGTCGCCACGAGCAGGCCGCGCTTGAAGTTGAACTCCGGCACCGCCTTCTTCTTCTCGGCTTCGGGCATCTCGTTCTCCTTCGTCATGCCCGCTTTGGCGGCGATGACAATGCCGGCGACCGTCACCGCCAGACCGACGAGCGTCACCTGCCCGCCGGTGCTGCCGATGATGTCGCCAATGCCCTTGGTGTCCGCCGCGCCGACGCCGGCGACGCTCTTCAGAATCGGCGGCATCAGCATGCCGAAGACCGTGCAGTAGCCGAGCGCGACGCCCTGACCGAGCGACATGCCGAGGTAGCGCATCGAGAGGCCGAACGTCGCGTTGCCGACGCCCCACATCATTCCGAACAGGAACGGCCAGACGAAGAGCGACAAGCCCTGCGCCTGCGAACTGGCTGCAAGCGTCGCGTTCGTCGCCGAAAGCAGTTCGCCGTAGATTTTGAAAATGACGTGCTCGCCGGCGCCGTTCGTCGCGACCAACCAGCCGAAAAACAGCGGGCAGATAATCCACGAGAAGAATCCGCCAACGAGCCAATAGACCTCCCACGCCCATTTTTTAACGCCCTTGTAGGGCACATAAAACGAACCGGCGGCGGCACCGCCAATCCAGTGGAAGATGACGCCGAGAACGGGATTTGCGGCTGTCGCCGCGGCATTTGCGAGAGGCATGTTGAGCGAGTGTGGTGTGGGTGAAGGGAAACGGGGACGAGGAATTTGCGGTTATTTTGCGGCGGCGGAACTGCCGGTGACGCTGCCGGCGGCGGGGTTCGCGGCACCCTTGCAGCACGGCGACGGCGCGGGCTTGGTGACGACGCGGCCGCACGGCGTGAACACCGGCGCGCCGGCAGCGGTCTTGCTGTCGGCACCGGCAGCGAACTTCGCCTTAATCGCCAAGGGGCACTTGGTCTCCGGCGCGGCCTTTCCGGCGAGGACGCCCAGCGGCACCGCCGCCAGCCCCGCGAACACGACCACGCCGTAAGCGAGTCCAACCTTCGCGAGGATGCCGCGCCACTTCTCGTTGCGCAGGCCGACCGTCTGGAACGCGCTCGCGATGCCGTGACCGAGGTGCGCGCACAGCAACGCCATCGCCAGCACGTAAAACAGCGCCACCGGTGCCGACGAAAAGCCCGTCACGACCATGTTGTAGGCGTCGTTCACCGTCTCGCCCTTGAAAATCGGGTAGTCGAACACGCCGAACAACTTCGAGTGCACGTTATCCTCCATCACGCTCTTGAACGCGCCCGTTCCCAGCGACGCCGGCGCCTTCACCGTGTAGTGGAAAATGTGGAACACCACGAACGCCAGCAACACCAGCCCCGTGTAGGGCATCGCCTTCGCGAAAAGCGTCGCCACCCGCGACTGCTTCACCGCGTATTGCTCGGAGCCGCGCGCCGCGCGGTTTTCGACCGCGAGCCAAAGCCCCGTCGCGGCGTGCAACGCCACGCACAGCAGCATGACGGCGCGGAAGCCCCACAACGCCGGCGGCGGCAGGTGCTGCAGGAAGTGCGCATACACGTTGATGTGCTCCGGCGACTGGAACATTTGCAGGTTGCCAATCATGTGGACGAGCGCGAAGCCGGCGAGGACGGCGCCGGTGACCGCCATCACGTATTTCTTGGCGATGGAGGGCACGCGGAGGGTGCAGTTTGGACACGTTGCGGACATGGTGGTTGTCAGTGTGATTTGGATTGAGTGAGGTGTGGTGGGAAAATTGCCCCGCGCGGGGCAAAAATTGAAGTGGGGCAAAATGCCGCCCGCGCGCCGTTTGTCGAACCCGAAAAACACCGCCGGCGGCGGCGTTCGGCGGCGTTCGGCGGGGTTCGACGGCGTTCAGCGAGGTTCGGGAGGGCACCACCGGCGGTGTCCCCTGCGAAAATTTGTCCGTGCGCCGCGCCCGCCTTTCCCGCATACGGGGAAACCCACTCATGCCACTTTGCATCGTAATCGGCGGCCCCAACGGCTCCGGCAAAACCACTTTCGCCCACGAATACCTGCCGCAGGAGGCGCGGGTGTTGCGCTTCATCAACACCGACGAAATCGCCCGCGGCCTCTCCCCCTTCAAACCAGACATCGCCACGCGCTCCGCAGCCCGCATCGCCCTCGGCGAAATGGCGGACTGTGTCGCCTCCGGTGCCGACTTCGCCATCGAGTCCACCCTCTCCGGCCTCACGCACGCCTTCCTGTTCAAGACGTGGAAGCGGCGCGGCTACCGGCTCGAAATCGCCTACCTGCGCCTCGACGCCCCCGAACTCGCCATCCACCGCGTCGCCGCGCGCGTCGCCCAAGGCGGTCACGCCGTCCCCGAAGACGCCATTCGGCGCCGCATCGGGCGCAGTTGGCGCAACTTCAACTCGCTTTACAAGGGCTTGGCGGACGATTGGTGGGTGTTTGACGCCAGCACGCAGGAATTGCTTGACGCGAAGGGCGAGAACCGCATCTTCCGCGGTTGGAAACTATGACCAGCCAGAACGAACCTACCCGTCCCATTCGGTATCGGCGCACGAAGCAACTTTTTGCCGCGCTTAAACGCGCCCGCATCGCCGCCGCCCGAAAGGCCATGCAATTTGGACAACTCCTTTACATCGTGCATCGCGGAAAAGTCGTGGGTCTCGACCCGCGCGAAGTGTTGAGCACCTCCGGCGCGGCGTAACGCGCGCCCTCCCAGACGCTCCTCCCCACGCTCCACTTCCCGCCCCTGCCCCTGTCCCGCGCCCGTCCCCGATTGCCTGCCCCGCCCTCCCACCGCGCGCCGCCGCCGGTCGGAGTCGCATCCTCACTGTTTTTTCCCCATGACCTTCCACGAACCGCGTCTGCTCTGGCTCCTCGCCGTTCCGTTGCTCCTGCTCGCCGTTGACCTCTGGCGCCGGCGACGAAGCGGGGAAAGCGTCGGCGGTAGCACCGGTGGTGCCGCCGGCGGTGCCGGTGATGGCAGTGCCAACACCGACGCAATCGGCGAGAAAATCCTCACCGTTGCCGCCGGCGGACGCTTCGCCGTTCCCGACGGTGCCACCGCCGCCGGCTTTACCGCGCGACGCCGCCCTGTGCGCGTCCTGCTCGCGCTCGCCCTCGCGCTGGGCGTCACCGCGCTTGCCCGTCCGCAGTGGGGCAAAGTCGAGCAACCCGCCTTCGAGCACTCCCGCGAAGTCCTCGTCGCTCTCGACCTGTCGCGCTCGATGCTCGCCAACGACGTCCGCCCCACCCGCCTCGAACGCTCCCGCCTGCTTACGCGCACGCTGCTCGACTCGCTCAAAGGCGACCGCGCCGGCCTCATCGTCTTCGCCGGCACCGCGTTCCTCCAAGTGCCGTTAAGCCCCGATTACGAGATTTTCCGCGAGTTCCTGCCCGTTCTCAAACCCGACTACATCCCGCAGTCCGGCACCAACTACGCCGCAATGCTCAAGACCGCGCTCGACGCCTTCTCCACCGGCGACGCCGACCGCTTCCTCGTCGTGTTGAGCGATGGCGAGGCGGACCCCGCGAACCCGTGGCGCGCGCCGGCGGCGGAGTTGAAGAAGCGCGGCGCGCACGTGCTCGCCCTCGGCGTCGGCACCGCCGCCGGCGCGACGCTTCCCGCCGAATCGGGCGGCGGGCTGCTCAAGGATGACGCCGGCGCCGTCGTCCTCTCGCGCCTCGAACCGCGCACACTGCGCGAACTCGCCGCCGCCACCGGCGGTGAATACCGCGACGCCAGCCACTGGGTTGACATCGCCGCGCTCATCAAGGAGACGGTCGCGAAAGGCGCGAAAGGCACGTTCGCCGCCGAACGCCGCGCCCGCCCCATCGAACGCTTCCAGTGGGCGCTCGCCCCCGCGCTACTGCTCCTGTTGCTCTCGCTGTGGCGCGAATTCCCCGTCCGCCCCCGCGCCGGAAAACTCCCCCTCGCACCGGCACCGGCGACGAAACCCGCCACCACCGGCGCGTTCGGAACCGCATTCGGAACCGCCGCCGCCGCCCTCCTGCTCGCCGCCCTTATCCCTTCTTCCGCCGCCGCCGAAACCGCTCCCCCCCCTCCCGTTCCCTCCCCTGCCGCCGCGCTCGCCGCGCTCGTCGGAAACCTTGCCCAAAAGGACGCCCTCGCCCCCGCCGATGCCGTCGCGCTCGCCGAAGCCACTCTCGCCTACGGCAACGCTTACCGCGCCGCCCACAACAACGAACCCGCGCCGGCAGCGCCCGTTGACGACGCTCTTGAAGCCGTCGCCCAAGGCGAACGCGCCGCCCCCGCCGCCGCCGACTGGCAAAAACTCCGCGCCGCCCTCGAAGCCCTCAAACGCAAGCCGGACGACCCGCCCCAAAACGAACAGAAACAGGACGACAAAAAGGAGCAGCAGGACGGGCAGAAGAAAGACGGCGACCCAAAGCAGGGCGAACAGCAACAAGGCGGACAGCAAAAATCCGGCGAACAAGAACAGAAATCCGGCGAGCCGAAGCAGGACGGGCAGAAGCAAGACGGGCAGCAGAAGGACGGCGAACAGAAGGACGGCGCGAAGCAGCAGTCCGGGCAGGATTCGCAACAGTCCGCCGGCAGCGACCCGCAGAATTCTCAAAAACCGTCCGGCGAACAGAAATCCGGCGAACCGCGCAAGACCGACGGCAAAAAGGCGTTCGGCGACCTCTCCAAGGAGAAGGACGCCGCCAAAGACGCCGCCGCACAGGAGAAAAAGGACGTGAGGAAGCCGGAGGACAAGGCCGGTGAAAAAGCCGCCGCCGCGCCGGACCCGTCAAAAAAGCCCGCCACCGGTGGCGACAAACAGCGCGTCGGCGGCGTCACCGCCGGCGGCGACTCCGCCATCCCGCCGAACGCCGACACCGCCGTCCTGCAAGCCATGCAACGCCTCCAGCGCGTCAAAAAGGGCGACGCCCCGGGCACCCTCTTCCGGCGCATGCAGGAGCGCGACGCCGCCAATTCCCCCCAGCCCGCCGCCCCGAACGCGCCCAAGGGACGCACGTGGTAACGGCGACTTTCCTTTTCAGAGAGGAGCAAATACAAGCCGTCTCATGCAGCGTTCGCCGTCAATTCCCCCGCCGAATTCGGCACCGCCACCGGTGCCGGTTCCGTCGCCGCAGCCGTTGCCGCGCATCCTCGTAACCGCCGGACCAACGCGGGAATTCTTCGACCCCGTGCGCTTCATTTCCAACCCATCGTCGGGGAAAATGGGCTACGCCATCGCCGCCGCCGCCGTCGCCGCCGGTTGCGAAGTGGAACTCGTGAGCGGACCGGTCTCGCTTGCCGCTCCCGCCGGCGCGCGCGTGACCCAAGTCACCACCGGTGCCGAAATGCTGGCGGCGGCGGACGCGCTCTTTCCGCGCTGCGACATTCTCATCATGACGGCGGCGGTGTGCGATTTCCGCCCGAAGACGCGCGCCCCGCTCAAAGTCAAAAAGGAGGACGTGCCCTTGATAGCGGAGTTTGAACCGGTGCCGGACATTCTGCGCACCCTCGCGGCAAAAAAACGCGCGGGACAAATCGTCGTCGGGTTCGCGGCGGAAACGGACGATGTCGAGACGCACGCGCGGACGAAACTCGTCGCCAAAAAACTCGACATGATTGCCGCCAACAAAGTCGGCGCGCCGGACGCGCCGGACAGCGCGTTCGGCGCGGACGCGAACCGCATCATTTTGCTCACCGCCGGTGGCGGGCGTAGCGCGTTCGGCCCCGCTCCGAAAGCGCAAGTCGCCGCCTTCCTCGTCGGCGAAATCCTGCGCCACCGGTAAGCCGATACATGGAGCGCCGCATTGCTGGGAGCACGCCCAGCCCCGAAGGGGCGACATAACATAGGCAGGGGTGAAGTCGCGAAGCGACGGAACCCCTGTAATAGCGCAAACAAAACCGTGAACCGCGAAGCGGTGGCATACAGCACCGAGGGCGTGAGCCCTCGGATTTTTATGCCACCGCTTCGCGGTTCGCATTGTGGTTGGAGGCGACGAAAACAGGGGCTAACGCCCCTGCCTATGTTATGCCGCCCCTTCGGGGCTATCCCGCGATGTGATTTCTTGGTGTTCCGGTGGTGTTCCCTGTAAGTTCACGGCGCAATGAACCCGCCGCCCGCCGCGCCCGAATCGCCCGCCGCGCCGCACGTCGCGCCAGTCGCCGCGCAATCCAACGCGCTGACAACCGCGCCGGTCGTCCCCGCCGCGCCCGCCGCGCCCGCAGTGCCGGTCGCGAAGCCGCGCGCCTCGATTGCGTTGCACGCCGCCGCCGGTGGCGCGTTGCTTGCCGTGCTCGCGGCGGCGTCGCTCGCCACCGGTGATTTCCCGCTCTCCGAAATCTGGCGGGGCGTCACCGGCGACGACCCGCTGGCGGCGACGACCCTGCGCGACATCCGGCTGCCGCGCCTGCTGGTGACGATGCTCGCCGGCGCCGCGCTTTCCGCGAGCGGTCTCGTCATGCAGGCGTTCTTCCGCAACTCGCTCGCCAGCCCCGGACTGCTCGGCGTCACCGCCGGTGCCACCGCCGGTGCCACCGCCGCCATCGCGTTGGGTCTCGCCGCGCAAACGCTGCTCGCGGTTCCGGCGGCGGCGATACTCGGCGCGTTCGCCGCCACCGCCGCCGTGCTTGCGCTCTCGCGTCTCGGCGCCGGCACCGAGCGGTTGCTGCTCTCCGGCGTCGCGCTCAACGCCATCCTCGGCGCGGTCGCCAGTTACGCCCTTTCCGGCACCGTGCAGACCTTCGAGCGCAACGCGCAAATCCTGTTCTGGCTGCTCGGCGGGTTGGAGGGGCGGACGTGGGAGCACGTCGCCATCGCGGCACCGGTGGTGGTCTGCGGCGCGCTCCTGTGCCGCCTCGGACGCCCGATGGATTTGCTCAGTGCCGGCGCGGACGAGGCGCGCTCGCTCGGCGTGGACACCGCCGCGCTGCGCCGCGAACTCGTCGTGCTCTCGACGGTGATGACCGCGCTGGCGACGGCGGTGGTGGGACCGGTCGGCTTCGTCGGCTTGGTTGTCCCGCACATTTTGCGCCTCCTGCTCGGCGCGGAGAATCGCCGCCTTGTGCCGTGGTCGCTCGCCGGTGGCGCGGGCTTCCTGCTCTTCTGCGACATCGTCGGACGTCACGCCGGCAACCTGCGCATCGGCATCGTCTCCGCGCTGCTTGGCGGACCGTTCTTCCTGTGGCTTCTGCGCCGGACGGCGTGAGTGTTGCCGGTGGTGCGGAAAACTTTGGCGGGAAGCGGGTGTCGAAGGGCGAATGCGCTGTCGCCTCCTGTTTTTGCCGGTCTCGTTTTTGGCTCTCCTGTTTCTCGGCTTCTTCGCCGCCGCCGGTGCGTCCGGCGCCACCGGTGGCACCGGTGTTGACGGGCGAAATCCGTTTCGCGAAGAGGTGCTCCTGCGCGTCGGGAAATTGCGCGGGGGCGATGCGGCGGAGCGGCAACGGGCGGCGGAGGCACTCGGCTATATGCGGGCGGCGGCGGCGGTGCCGGCGTTGGTCACGGCACTCGCGGATGCGTCGCCGGCGGTGCGCAGGGCGGCAGCGTTGTCGCTGGGTTGGTGCGGAACGGAAGCGGCGGCGGCACCGGCGTTGGCGGCTGTCGCGAAGAACGACCGCGATTGGGCGGTGCGGCGTAGCGCGGAAATCGCGCTCGAAAATTTGCGCTCGCTCGCCGCGCTGTCGGTGCCGGCGGCGTTGAAGGTCGTGGCGCCGGTGACGGAGAAGGTGGTGGTCAGTGGTCAGTTGCCGGTGGCCAGAGGGAAGAATGCGAAGGGGCGGAAGGCGGCGGAGAAAAGCAAACCGGCACCGGTGTTAAAGTGGCGGCAGATTACGGACGCCGATGAGAAGGTGAAAATCCAGACGGCAATTCGGGCGTTGGGGCGAGCGGCGGCGCTACCGGCAGCGTTGCCGGCAGCGTCGTCGCCGGCGGCAGCGTCGTCACTGGTGCCACCGGCGGTGTCGCCGGCGGAGCGGGCGCGGGCGTTGGAGGGGTTGTTAGTGTTGTTGAGGAATCCGCAGTGGACGCGCTATGCGGCGGACGCGCTGGGGGAGTTCGCGCAGAGCGAGGGGGTGTCGCCGGCGGTACGGAACCGCGTCGCGCTGGCGTTGCTGGCGGTGTTCCCGCCGCACGCGCGGCATCTCGACGACAAGGTGCTGCGGCGCGAGACGCCGTTCATCGCGCAGGCGGCGCATCCGAGCGACCACCCGCATCTGGACTCGCGAGACCGCATTTTCGCCGCCGCCTACGCGGTGCTGTTCGCGCTGTCGCGGTTCGAGTTCGACGGCGACGCGCTCGCCGCGCTGCGCAAAAACGCGCCGCTCATCGCGCAGCAGATTCCGCTCGATATTGACCGGCTCGTTTTCTACGAGGAGGAGCCGTTTCAAAAAATCACGCGGGCGTTGCTGTCGCGCTGCGGCGAGCGGGAGCGCATTTTGGAGCACGCTTTCGCGGTGCTCGAAGCGACGGCGTCGCTGCCGCCGCCGGCAGTGGCGAAGGTGCCGGCGGTTGCGCCGGAGAACAGGCAACGCGGCGCCGCCGCCGGCGGCTTCCTCGCGAGTATGCCGCGCTCGGCACCGTTCAACGCGAATGTCGTGGCGGCGTTGTGCCGCGAGCGCGAGGCGGTGCCGCGCCTCATTGAGTTGCTCGACCACCGCGACCACTGGGTGCGCATCAACGCGGCGAAGACGCTGCTGTTCATCGGCGACGCGCCGGCGGCGGTGCCGGCGTTGCGCCGGCGGTTGGCGGAGTCGCGGCCGGAGGCGTCGTTCGGCGAGTTCGCGGCGCCGCCGCATCCGTCGAACGGAAACCGGCAGGGGCAGGGCGAGTTCAACGACCCGACGCCGCGCCACCGCGAGGCGTTGATTATGGCACTGGGCGGGCTGCGCGACGCGGCGTCGGTGCCGGCGTTGGCGGCGATTTTGAACGACCCGTGCGACGAGAACTCGCTGGGCATCCGCCACCGCGCCGCGTTCGCGCTGGGGCAAATCGGCACCGCCGGCGCGCTCGACGCGCTGCGTCTCGCTGAGCGCGACAATCCGTTCCACAGCATTCGCATCGCCGCGCGCGAGGAACTCTGGCGGCACGGCGTCGCGCCGCTGCCGGCAAAAGAAACGCCACCGGTGGTGCCACCGGCAGCGCAAACTCTCCCCGCTCCCCGTTCCCCGCTTCCGCAAAAAATCGTCTTCATCAAAGGCGCGGTCACGCCGCCGAACAACCCGTTCCAAATGGACCCGTGGCGGCAGTGTTATATGACCACCGACAGCGGTCCCGTTTACCGACCGGGCGACAACCTGTTCGTCCTCGACACCGCCGCCGGCACCGTCTCGCCGCTCACGCGATTCACCGACGGCTACGTCGGCGAGTGCGAGGTCTCCTACGACGGGCGCGTCGTGTGGTTCACGCGCCGCGAACGCGCCGAACCGTGGTGGCACATCTGGCGCGTCAACGCCGACGGCTCCGGCCTCGCGCAGGTCACGCGCGGACGCTTCCACGACGTGTCGCCGGTGGAGTTGCCCGACGGTCGCATCGCCTTCGCCTCGACGCGCCTCGGCACGCGCGACGAATACCACGGTTACCCGTGCACGGGGCTGTGCGTGATGCGCGCCGACGGCTCCGACATCCAGAACATCGGCTTCAACTTCGGGCGCGACGCCGAGCCGTCCGTCGGGCACGACGGGCGCATTCTCTTCACGCGCCTCGAACTGTTTTACTCGCGGATGAAAACCGAGTTCAACCTGCTCGCCGTGAACCCCGACGGCACGCGCGCGCAGACGCTCTACGGCCCCGAACGGCGCGGCTTCTGGGCGAAGATTGCCGGCGGCTACGGCGGCTGGTTCGCCGGCGGCGATATGTCCCCGACCGGCGCGCGACACCGCGTCCTGCGCCTCACGCAACCGCAGCCGTTTTACGACGGACAGGTGCTGCTCACAACGCCCGCCGGTCCCGTCCTCACGCAGGGACGCCACGGCGAGCGGCTGTTGCGCGAAAAGTTCCTGCGCAAAGGCGGCAACGACCCGTTCGCCATCACCGGTGCCTTCCCACTCGACCGCCACACGCTGCTCGTCGCCGCCGGCGAGAAACCAAAGGTCTTCGAGAACGCGCAGTTCCCCAAGGACGGCGTCGCCCACGCCATTTGCACGCTCGACGTCGCCACCGGCGAACTCACCCGTCTCCACGCCGAGCCGGGCGTCGCCTGCTTCGAACCGCGCCCGTTGCGCCCGCGAGCGCGACCGCCGGCGTTGCCCGACGACCCCGCCGCGCGAACCTCGCAGCACACCGGCTCGCTCTACTGCCAAAGCGTCTTCCACACGCAGGACGAGCGCGTGCGCCGGCACAGCCGCCTCCTGCGCGTCGTCGAAGCGCTGCCCCAAGTCACCCGCCACGCCACGCACACCATCCCCGGCGAGTTCGCGTGGAAAAACCACGGCGGCGCGTTCGCGCGCGACCTCGCAATCGTCCCCCTCGCGCCCGACGGCTCGTTCGCGCTGACCGTCCCCGCCGACAAGTTCCTCGCCCTGCAAGTGCTCGACGCCGACCGCAACGTCGTCGGCAACCAACTCGTCTGGATTAACGTCCGCCCGGGCGAGCAGAAGGGCTGCGTCGGCTGCCACGAACGCCCCGACACCGCCGTCCCCGCCGGCCGCCCGCAAGCCCTCGCGCTGCCCTTCCAACGCGCACTGCCGGCGGGCGCCCCTTACAACTTCCACGCCAAAGCGTGGTTCAAAGGTTCCCTCTCCGACGAGCGCGAGGAACGCCAGCGCACCGTCCAAAGCGCAAACTGGTTCGGCAGACCGTAAAATGTGCCGCCGGCGTTTGTGTTCGACACGGGTGTCTCCCAAAAGAAATCCCTCTTGACTCGCTTTCTTTCCGCTCTTTCCGTGTTCCCGTGAGCACCGACCCAAACGCCCCCTCCAATAGCGACACCGCCCTTTTCCTTGTCATGCCCGCCTACAACGAGCAGGACAACATCGAAGCCGTTGTCGCCCAATGGCATCCTGTTGTGGAAAAAATCGGCGGCGACGCGCGGCTACTCATCGTCAATGACGGTAGCAAGGACAACACGAGCGCGATTTTGCACGAACTCGAAAAAAGAACCGTCGAGGGAAATGTGTTAAAATTTCCGCGCCTCATCGCGCTCGACAAACCGAACTCCGGTCACGGCGCGACCTGCCTTTTCGCCTACAACAAGGCAATCGAACTCGGCGCGAAATACATTTTCCAGACCGACAGCGACGGTCAGACCGACCCCGATGAATTCTGGAAATTCTGGGAAAAACGCGCCGACTTTGATTTCATCATCGGTTCGCGCGGCGGACGGCAGGACGGCTTTTCGCGCATCGTTGTCACCAAGGTTCTGAAACTCGTTATCTGGTTGATATTCGGGGAGAAGGTGCGCGACGCCAACACGCCTTTCCGCCTCATGCGCGCTGGTCGTCTGGCAAAGATTCTGGCGGTCATTCCGAAGGATTTCTTCCTTTCAAACGTGCTCGTCAGCACCATCGCCGTCAAATGGAAGGAGCGTTGCGTTTGGGAGCCCATCACTTTCAAACCGAGGCAGGGCGGAGTGAACTCCATCAACCTGCGGCGCATTTTCAAAATCGGTTGGAAGGCCGTTGGCGATTTTTGCGCCATAAAACGCCAACTGAAAGCGCGTTCGGAATAAACGCGCCTTCGCCGCCTTTGCCGCCTTCGCTACCGCCCGCCCGTCCGCTCCTCCCGCTTCCCCCCGTCCTCAACAAAAACACCTTATGCGCACGCTACCGGCAGTCGCTTTTTTTGCCGCGCTCGCCCTCTGGCAGATGGTGTGGATTTTCTTCGGGCTTGAGCCGGCGGACACCGGCTGGCACCTCTCCTTCTATCAGCAATTTTTTTCCCACCCCGAAGCGCATGAATTTGACTTTCTCTATTGGTTGAGCGGGCTTGTCGGTTCCGTCTGGATGCATGTTTTCCCCGAAGGCGGGTTGCTCTGGGTGCGCGTCCTCGGTCTTTTGTTTGAGACAGCCACCGCCGCTCTCGTTTTTCTTTGCCTGCGGCGCGTTTTCTCTCCCGAAACCGCGCTCCTCTCGGTCGCCCTTGTCGTGTTCAGCCACGCCGGTCTGCCGGCGCATTTTTTCTACAATCCTTTCAGCGTTTTTTTGCTACTGCTCGGCGTCTTCCTGCTCCTGAAAGGATTGCGCGAGACGCGCCTGCTCCCCGTTTTCTTCGCCGGCTTTGTTCTTTCCGCAAGCATCTTTGCCCGCGTTCCAAACCTTCTCGGACTTTCGCTTGCCGCGCTCATCGTCCTGAACTATCTTCTGTGTCGGCAAGAAGATGGCGCGCTCCGCCAACTCGCGAGACAAGGCGCGGCGTTCACCGGCGGTGCAATCTGCGGACTGCTCGCACCGCTACTCCTCGTTTTCACTCTGGGGCAGGGCGACGTGCTGCGAAACGCATTGGAAATTCTTTTCGCAAAGGGAGCCGACGGTGCCGACGCGCATGGCATTGCGAACATGCTCTCCTACGCCTTTCACAACTACCTGAAAGTGTTCCAGAACGGCGTTCCGTGGAGCATTCCGCTCACCCTTGTTTTGACTGTCTTCGCGCTTTCAAGAATCACCGCGAGACCCGTTCGCGCCGCCGTTCTTCTTGCCGCGTTCCTCGTGCTCGCCTTCCTGCTCAACTACCAATTTTGGACAGCGCGATTCTTTGCCTTCTACTTCATCGCAATCGTCACCGGCGGCGCGTTCCTTCTCACCAAAATCGCGCGCGTCCAGCGGGAAAAAACACTGCTGTGCGCGGCGGGATTGCTACTGCTCGTCCTCTTTCCGTTCGGTTCGGATTGCTACATCTATTCGGCGGGAATGTATGCCGTCTGGCTTGCGTTCCCGTTTTCCTGCGCATTGCTCGTGGAGACCGTACTGTCCCGAACCGCCGACAGAACGAATGTGCTGCCGGTGCTCTGCGTCGCGTTCGCCGCATTTTTCGCTGTTGCAAGCCATCAGGCGGCGTGCAACCCGTTTTTCGCGCCCGGGCGGATCACCGAACGGACGGCGCAAATCAAAAATTCCACGCTCCTGCGCGGAGTATTTGTCAAACCGGCGACGGCTGAAAATCTCGACTCCCTTCTCTCCGAACTAAAAAAGCATGTCGCCGCCGGTGACGCGCTTTTGTGCTACGAGTCCATTCCGCTCGTGCATTACCTGACCGACACGCGCCCCTACGCGCGGACATCGTGGCCGCTGTTCTACCCGGCGTCGCTGTTCGCAAAGAAATTAAGCGAAGCGGAGCAGCGCGAACCGGAACGTCCGTTTGTTGTCATATCAAAACAATCTCGCGGCGCGGGGCGGTTTGACTTGCAAAGGAACTATCTTGATGAAACGAAACTGGACTACCCGCTCTTCAGCCGCGAACGCCTCCGCGTCCTGAAGGATTTTCTTCGGAGGAACGAGTATCGCCCCGTGTTTGAGAACGATTATTTCGCGCTCTGGGCACCGGCGGCTGGGCAAAGGACAACCGGAAAGGAGCCGCAAAAGAAAAAAGAATGAAAACTCTCGGCTCAACAGGTTTGGGAAGTGCGAAAAAAAACGCTCTCGCCCTTCTTCTCGTCGCGCTCTTCTCCGGTCTTTTCCTTGGCGTTTCGCTCTGGATGACGGGGCTGGGCGACGGCGTTTTTATTGACGAGACCCACACGCTCGCGACGATTCAACACCCGTTTTCGGAAATCATTTCCCTGTGCCGCGAGGACACGCATCCGCCGCTTTACTATCTTTACGCACGGGCTTGGGCGTCTGTTTTCGGAGCGTCAACCGGAAGCATGGAGGTTGCGAGCATCGTTCCGTTCTTTCTCGCGCTGGCATTGGTTTCAGCATTCCTCCGGCGCGAATTCTCGCGCACGGCGGCGGTGCTTTTCCCGTTGATTGCAAACGCCAACTTCTTCGTTTTCTACTACTCCCTCGACATCCGCGACTACACGCTGGCGTTCCTGTTTGTCTCCGCGGCAAGCATCTTCGGTTGGTATTTTGTCAAACAGCAAATACCGCGTCTTGGAGTTTGCGTCGGGTTGGGCGCGAGCATGTTGCTTGCCGCCGGAACGCATTACTACGCCGGCGCCATTTGCGCAATCGGCGGTGCGTTGCTTTTTCTTCATACGCTTGTCCATGAACGGGAAAAACTCCGTCGTTTGCTCACCGTTGGTTTTGCCGTGGTCCTGCTCTATTTGCCGTGGCTTCCCGCATTCCTGAATATCGCAACTTCGGCGACAAGGAATTTCTGGCTGCCGCCGTTCTCGTTCAAGGATTTGCTATGGCCGCTAATCGGTCTTTTTTGGTCGTCCGAGGGGGTGTTCTCGCCGCTGCCGGCGGCATTGTGCGCACTCGCGTTCGCATTGCTCGCGTTCCTGCTCGCCGGATTTTTCCTCCGGCGCAAGGAAAAACAGGATTACTTCGCGTTCGCGCTGGTCTCCTGCCCTGCAATCCTTTACGCACTCATGGTGTTGCACGGGCTTCTGTCCAATCATCCGCTGCTGCTCCTGCGCTATCTCTTTCCCGCCTACGGACTTGTCTGGATGTTTCTTGCCATCGAATTGGGGCGGAACAAAAACAAGACAGTCAAGGTGCTGGCGGCGTCTCTCTTTGCCATTTGCGCGTTCACAACAACCATTCCAAACGCCGTGAGGGCGGAACAAGAGCAAGATCAAAAATTCGATGCCTTTTATGGTTTGCTCGCCAGAGAGAAAAAGCCGGACGACATTTTTTCAGTCGTCGGCGACGAGCCAATCACAAGCGGGGTGACGCGCCTGACCCTTGCGTTTCTCTTCCCCCAAACACCCAATGTTTATCTGCGTCTTGGATACAGTGACGGCATCGGTGGTGACGCCCATTACCGCAAGGTCTATGACAAGGCATCCCTCGTTCCGTTCGCCGAGGTGCGGGATTTGGAAGCATGGAAAAAATGGGAAAACTGCGCCGCATGGGTGGTCGTTTTTCGCGGCGAAAAAAGTCGGGAACGGTTTTTGGACGCGCTCGGCGGTGCCGCCGTTGAAAAATTCCCCGCCGGAGCGGAACGACCGGAACGCGCGGAAATTTATCGGGTGTTTCCCGCCCAAAAACTCCACCACTTTCTCCAAGCGGAAGCGTCGCGAAGCAAAACGAAAGGAACGCCATGACGATTTTCTCGAAGGAGTTCCGGTCTCGCTACATCCTTTTCGGCGTCTGCCTTATTGTCCTTCTGGGAGCGACGCTTGCACCCTTCGGCGGCGACGTTATCGGAATGGATTCAAGCGCCTACATCTATGTCGCAAAACAGGTGCTTGCCGGACGTCATGCTTATTTGGATGCCCTCGACCACAAGGGACCGTTCCTCTATCTGATTGACGCTGCCGGCATGTTTCTTGCCGGAGGAAATTTTGTCGGGATTTGGGTTCTTGAACTGCTCGCGCTTTCCACCGCCGCCGTGTCCATTCACAAATTGTTGCTGCTCTATTTTCCCGCGCGCCAGTCATTGCTTGGAACGATTTCCGCGTTGCTCTTTTTGTGTCCCGTCCTGAACGGCGGGAACGTCACCGAGGAATGGGCACTGCCTTTTATCTGCGCGACGACTTATTTTTGCGCCCGCTCCGTGAAAAATGGTCTCGCCCTGTCCCGCGCCCAACTTGCGCTCATCGGCGTTTCTTTCACGCTCGTCCTGCTTATCAAACTGACCCTCGTCGCGGCATGGGGCGGCCTGTGGATTGCCGTTCTGCTAAAAACATTGCAAAGCGAAAAGGCGGACGCCCCCGCCGGTGCCGGCGAACTTGTTGCCCGCGAATGGGTTCCGGCACTCTCCGCGAGCGCGTTCGCCGCTCTTGCGGCGGCACTTGCGTTTCTGCCTTTCCTCGTCTATTTTCTTCTGACGCGCACGCTTGGCGATTTCTGGTATGGGGCGTTTTACTTCAACCTCTTTGAATACAAGTTCACAGCCACCGGCGGCGGGACGCTACTTTGGTTTCTGAAAAAGAACACCGTTCTTTTCGCGCTTCCGCTCACGGGTTGCCTCCTGTTCGCCTTTTCAAGAAAAGACAGAGGCGGCGCAATCTCGCTCGGCTTGTTTTTCTCCGTCTGCGCCTGTCTCGTCGGCGGGACATTCTCCTACTATCTGATTATCTGTGCTCCGTTTTTCGCAATCGGGTTCGCGCACCTTTTCGCAATCGCCGGCAACCTTTCCGAGCGCTTCGCTCCCGTCACCGGCAGCGTGCTTGTCGCGGCGGCGTTCCTGTTCATCAACGCCGTCTATTTCCCTTACGAAACCCGAAACCTCCTTCGCAACTATTCGGATTTGGAGTTTCAGCCGAGCCGCTGTCGCTTTGTTCCGAACGAGCGGCGTGCGAAGATGGCGCGCATCCGTGAGATAGTCGAATCAAACACAACCCCCGCCGACAAAATCCTTGTTCGCGGCTACGCCTCATACATTTATCTGCACACGCGGCGGGAATGCGCCGGCGCGTTCCCCTATCCGCTGATCAACTCGTCGCGCGTGCAGCAGGATTACGCCACCGGTGCCGCAAAACTTCTGCCAAAATTGATTTTGCAGGGCACCGGTGTCCAGAGCACGGCGGACATGGTTTCCCTCGGTGCCCTGCTCTCTGAAAAATACCGCCCGCTTCCCACAGGTTATCCCGATGTCGAAGCGTGGCTCTTGTCCCCGGAGGGAGGCAAGCAATGACGTTCTCGCTCAAACAATTCTCGCTGCTTGCCTATGTCTGGCTCGCGCTGCCGGTGCTGCTCTTTCTGCTCAACTGGTGCCGCCCGCTTGTCGCCATCCCGCTCTCCATCGCAGTCCTCGCCTCAATCTTTTTTGCTATGCGCGCCACCGGCGAGCGCACGCTCACAGTGGATAAAAAGAAACTGCTCGCGATTGGCGCAATTCTCTTTTTCTGGGTTCTTTTGTCGGGCGTCGGCGGCCTCGCGTGGCAGAACCGCTGGGACCATGCTTTCCGAAACGCGCTCTTCACCGATTTGGTCAACCACTCATGGCCGGTGCAAAGTGCCGACGCCACCGATGCCACCGGCACCGCCGCTGTCCGCTCGCTCGTCTATTATTTTGGTTTCTGGCTACCGCCGGCACTGCTCGCCAAAGTCACCGGTTCGCTTTCCCTTGGCTTTGTCGCGCAATTTGCGTGGGCGTTCACCGGTGTCGCGACGGCATTCGGTCTGCTCTTTTTTCTTGTGGGGCGCGCAACCCTGCGGGCTGTTTTCATTTTTATCCTTTTCGACGGCTGGGACGTGTTCATCTACGCCATTCTTAAATTTTTGGACTTCGCAATCGTCAGCGAAATCCTGCCGCCGGCAATGGTGTTAGAAAAGTCGTTGCAGGTGTTTGAGAATCTTTCCAACACCAGTTCGCTCTTCTATATTTACAACCAAGTGGTTCCGTTTTGGGTCGCCTTTGCGCTTCTGCTCAACCAGCGCGCAAAGACCGCCTTGTTTTTCATTTGCGCGCTCCTGCTCATGTTCGCCCCGTTTCCCGCTATCGGGATGCTACCGGCGGCGTTCTACCTTGCGCTGCGCGGCAAAACCACCGGTGCCGCTTCGCAAACAATTCCCTCCCGCATTTTGGCGAACGTTTCCATTCCGAACATCACCGCATGCGGCGTCGCCGCCGTCCTTGGCCTCTTCTACCTGTCAAACAACACCGCCGCCGGTCGCTCCATTCTGCCGCTCACCGGCGAGAATTTCCTTAAATTCGCGCTCTTTGTTGTTTTTGAGTTCCTTGTCTATCTCGTTCTTTGCAAACAGGCGGTCAAAGGCGAAAATCAAGGGAAAATGCTTGCCGTGCTTGCGCTCCCCTGCGCGGTTCTCCTGTTTATTCAAATCGGACCGCTCTACGATTTTGCGTGGCGCGTCGTTCTGCCGCTGGCGTTCTTTGTCATGCTGCTCGTTATTCGGACGGCGAACGAACTGGACGCCGCCTCCATCCGTCGTCCGCGCGGCGCGCTGCTCGTTCTGGTGCTATGCGTCGGCGCGGTCGCGCCGCTTCTCGAAATGGCAACTTCGCTCCGCAAGACGCGCGCGAGTTACTTTGTCCGGCATGGCGAACCCTTGCGCGCCGGAGGCATCGGCAGTTGTTTTGGCGACAACCCTTCCTGCGCCTACTACGTTTCGCAAGGAACCGGCGGAAATCTTTTTGACACCTACCTGCGCCGCCAATAATTCACAAAACAGAACATGGAAATTTCTTCGCATCCGCTTCCAATTTTCCAGACACCCGCCGCGCGTCCGCGCGACCCGACCCTTGACACCCTTCGCGGGCTTTCAATCGTCTGGGTGATTTTTGTTCATTGCCTTTACTGGTTTCCGCACCTTGCCCACGGATGGCCGGCACTGTTCAAGTCATTCTTTTTGTTGGAGATGCCGCTGATTTTCTTTCTTGCCGGTTGGTCGAACGCGCTTGCGCGCCGCCGCTCGTTGCGTGAGTTCTATCTTAACCGACTACAGCGCATTTTCATCCCTTATGTCCTCTATGCGGCGATTTGTCTTGGCGTCGTCGTGCTCACCGGCAACGCGCTGGGTTTCGGCGAACCGCACGCCTCCCCCGTTCGCGCCCTCCTGTGGCAATTTTTGCTTCCGTTTTCTGTGAGCGGATTCTCCGTTGCCGGCGATTGCCGCCTTTTGTTCCTCTGGTGGGCGGTTTGGTTCGTTCCGATTTATCTGCTCGTGGTCTGCGCCTTTCCGCTCCTGCATTCGCTCTGCCGGCGCGGAAGAAAAAACACACTCCGACTTCTGGGCGTGCTTCTCTTCGCGAACTTTCTTCTGCTCTTCGTCACCGACAAAACGGTTTCCCCGCTCGCGCTCTATCTCGTCAAAAATTTTTGCTTCTATTCCTTCTGGATGACACTCGGCGTTGCGTTCCAAACACATTGGAACAAAGAGGAAATCTCGGATGAGGCGCGAATCGCAAGCCGCGAGAAGCGCGCGCGCAAGATTGCGTGTCGCGTTGCCGGCGTTTCTTTTGCCTTCCTCGCTTTTGTTTGCTTTTTTGACCTGCAAAAAATGGAGTTGCGCCCGAAATTCTTCCCTTATGCCCTCGACATGCAGGGGAACAAGTTCCCGCCCAATTTTATTTTTCTCGCCTACTCACTCGGCGTATTCTCCCTGTTCTTCTGTGCGCGAAGTAAAATTCTCAAATTCCTCAACTTTCTGCGTTCTTGCGGGACCCTGAAGATTTTTGACTTCCTCTTCCGCTCTTACATTAAGAATGGCTACGCCATAGTCCTCTTTCATCCTTTTGCCTTCGTCCTGTTGTATGTCTTCATCTACAATTTTGGCAATGTTCCGACACGATTGGCGCGCGGTGGTCTTATTCTTGATTTCGTCTTTGTTTTCGTTGTGAGCGCGTTGCTTGGCATGGCATTCGGATGGTGCGAGAAAATCCGTCTTTTCCGCACTGCCGGTGACAAAACGCCGCGTCATTCAGCGCAGGAAAAGGGAGGCACCCAATGAGCGAAGCGCGAAGCAATGCGTCGTTGCCGGTGGAGAAGATTTCCCGTGGGCACATCCCCGGTCTTGATGGCTTGCGCGCGCTTGCCATCGCTGGCGTGTTCATCTTTCACGTTTTCCCCGAATCCCTGACCGGCGGCTATGTCGGCGTGGATGTTTTCTTTGTCCTCTCCGGTTTTCTCATCACCGCCATCCTGCAAAAGGATTTGCAAGGCAACCCGTCCGCGCGCGGGTTCTTTCTGGAATTCTACCTGCGGCGCATCCAGCGTCTGCTTCCGAACGCGGTGCTCGCCATCGCCGCGACTATCATCGTCGCCGCGCTCTTTCTGCCGCCGGAGTGCGCGAATTTCTCCGGTCGCCACGGCTTGTTCTCGCTCATCGCGCTCCCGAACTTTTTTGCGCGGACGCATCTCGGCGATTACTGGGGCGTTGCCGCCGACGGTGCCCCGTTCATCCACTACTGGTCGCTCGGCGTCGAGGAGCAATTTTATCTTTTCTTCCCGCTCCTGCTTTGGTTCGGATTTTCCCTAAAACGTTTCTTTGTTCCCTTTCTCGCGTTGTTAATTCTCGCAAGTTTTCTGTGCTCCGTCTGGCTGACCGCGCACAATCAGGCGTCCGCGTTTTATTTGCCGCACACGCGCTTCTGGGAATTGCTCGCCGGCGGTGTTCTTGCGCTGGTGACGCGCCCGTTCGACGGACTTGTCGCGGGTCGGCGCACAGTGTCCGGCGTTGCCGGTCTCGTGCTGATTATCGGTTCTTATTTTTTCATTCCGCGCTGGGCGCCGTTCCCCGGATGGATAGCCGCGCTGCCGGTCATCGGCTCGGCGTTGGTTCTCTTTTCGCTGCGCGCCAAGCATTCATTTTTGCTTCGCGCGCTCCAAGCGCGCCCGCTCGCGGCAATCGGAAAGGTTTCCTACTCGCTTTATCTCTGGCATTGGCCGGCAATTGTGCTCACGAGCATTCTCTGGACGTATGCCCATGGCTCCGAGCGCACCGGTGCCGTTGCCGGCGGGATTTTGGGGATTATTCTCGGCGTCGCCGCCTACTATTTTGTCGAATGTCCACTGCGCCGCCGAAGAAAAGGGCGGGAACGCCGCCTCGCGATTATCGCCGGAATGTTCATCACAACCTTCTCGCTTTGCTACTATTTCGGGGAAATCAAACCGTTCCCGAAAGAAGCGAACGTCCTTGGGAAAATTGACTGGTTCGGCGATTTGTATGTGACGGATAAATTTAACGCCGGTGCTTGGGACGAGCGCCGTTTTCCGCCGCGCCCAACGGCGTTCCTCACGCCCGACCGCGCCGCGCTTGTCCGCCCGTCCGCAAAATCCAATTCCCAAACGCCGGAAGTCGTCCTCGCCGGCAGTTCCCATGCCCTTATGTATGCGCGCGTGCTCGACGACGTCTGCGTCGCAAAAGACATCCCTATCGCGTTTCTCTGCCGCTATGGAACCTCGCCGTTCGGAAGCAACAAAATCGGGAACGACCTGCGCGCGGACATCCTGAAATGGAGCAGAACGTGGAAATCAAAATTGCTCATCATCGCCGACCCGATTGCCATTTGCGAGCCGGACGCGCTTTGCGCCTCCGTGCAAGAACTGCTCGACGCCACGCGCGAAACGGGGCTGAAAATCGCAATTGTCGCGCAGGTGCCGACATTGGAAATCGGTGACCGCGTCTCGTTCCTTGACTCCATGCGTTTCTTCCACCGGCGCGACGGAAAATTCCCGTCCGTCTTCCCTTGCTACCGCGAGCAAAAACGGCGGCGCGTCACCGCCGCGCTTGAAGAACTTGCAAAGCGCGAAAGTCGCTTTTTAGTTGTCCGCCCCGACGCGCTTTTCCTCAATGCGGACGGCAGCGTGCGCTATTTGGAGAACGGGAAATTTCTCTATGGTGACGATGACCATCTTTGCGATGCCGGAGCGGAACTCACGCGCCCGCTGTTTGACAAATTGCTCGACACGACGCTTCCGTCGCAATCACCGGCGGCGCAACACCCGCCGCAAAATCAAAGACATAATCCTCAACCTGCTCCCGCGCCATGACACTTTTCCCGTTTCTCTCTTTTGCTGCCAGCCAAGTCGAGCAGTTTGTCTTTTCCTCGCGCTCGCCGCGCCCGCAGGGTGTTCCCGCGCTCTGGCACGGGCAAACATCGCTTTTGTTTTCCGCGCTCATTCTCTGCGCAGCGTTCGCCGGAGTTTTGTTTTTCCGCCGCCGCCACCGGTGCCGTTCCGTTCCGGATTCCATTGGAGACGACCGCTGCCGGCATTTCTTCTTTCAGGGCGTCTTGTTTTTCGGATTTGTCGCAACGACCATTTCCCTCGCGCTCATGGGCGAACGCCTTTGGGTGGACGAGACATTCACGCTGTTAACACTCAAAAACTTCTCGCTGTCGGAAATCATTGCCGTCCAGCAGACCGACGTCCATCCTCCGCTTTATTATCTGCTCGCGAAAATCTGGACGCTTCTCTTTGGGTTCGGCGTCAACTCATTGGAAATCTTTTCCGTTGTTCCCATGGTGCTGACGATTGGCGCGCTGTCGCTTTTTCTCAATCGGGAATACTCTTTGCGCGCCGGAACCGTGTTTTTGCTTTCCGTGAACACCGTCGGCGCGTTTGTCAAATACGCGACGGACATTCGCGGCTACACGCTCGCGTTTTTCTTTGTGACGCTGACGGCCTTGTGCGCGTGGCGCATTCTCAACGCAGACCGTCCGCGCGCGAAAGTGCTTGCGTGCGTCGGCTTTGCGTTCTTCGGCGTTTGCGCCGCCTACACGCATTACTACGCCGGCGCGTTTGTCGCGCTCGGCGGTTTCTTTCTCGCGCTGTTCGCCATTTGGAAACGTCGCCCGGAGCGATTGCCAATTGTTGTCACCGGTGCCGTCATGTTTCTGCTCTACCTCCCGTGGATTTCCGTCCCGCTCCGCCATTTTCAAAACGCCTCCGCCGATTTTTGGATACCCCCGATGACGCTTGGACGCTGCGTCCGCTATGTTTTGTTCGCGTTCGACCCCGACGACTCCACGGTCGTCGGATTTCTCTGCTCGTGGTTTCTTCTCGCCCTCTTTTGCGGCGCGGTTGTCGCGTTCTGGCGGCGTCAAAAATCGGGCACTACCGGTGGGCAGACAACAAGGGATTTCTTTTTTCCGGTCGCGTTGCTCGCGCCGTTGCTGCTTTTCGCCGCCATGTTGCTTTACGGTTTTCTCAAACGCAACCTCATCGAGCACCGATATTTCTTTCCCGTTTATGGAATCCTTTGGGCGTTCTTTGCAATCGAAGTCGCGAAATGCTCCGCCTCGCGCTCGCGCGTTCGTTTCTTATTTCCCGCCGTCACCGGCAGCATGCTTGTCATCTGGTTGTTTGTCACTCTGCCCGGCGCGCTTGTTGTCGAAAGGACACTGAATGCGGAGCACGACGCAATCGTCGGCGCAATCCAACGCGAGGCGCGCCCGCGCGACTTGGTTTTCATGCTCGCGGATGTCGAGAACGCCGGACGCGAGGAGATTTTGCGTTTTCATCTTCCCGAACAGGCGGGGTTGCATTTGGAGCACCGGACCGCCGCCACCGCCGGAGGCAAGCCGCCGGCGTTCGAGCGTTTTTGGGGTCGCCGATTCCTCGAACTTTTCCCCGCCGAGACACCCGCCCCTGCCCGCGCGTTCTCGTGGGCTTCCCATCCCGACGCCGTCGCATGGGTGGTTGTCGGCACCGGTAGCGCGGAAATGCGCTCGCATTTTCTTTCCGCGCTTGGTGCCGCCGCCCGCCCCGTAGCCGCGACGCCTTCCGTCGTTCTCTACAAAGTCGTGCCCGCCGCCCTGCTCGACCCGTGGCTGCGCTCCGAACACAAGCGCATCGGCGGAAAAATCCGCTTTTACATTTCCGAACCCGCGCCGGTGCCGCAACTGCCGCAACCGCCGTCCGCCAAACCTGTCCAAACACACTGACACGCCAATCACGCCAAAAAATCATGTCTGAACCAAAATCCCGTCCCGACGGCCGCGCCTTCGACCAGACGCGCCCAATCTCCTTCCAGCCCGGTTTCGCGCCCGCCGCCACCGGTTCCGTCCTCGCCGCATTCGGCAACACGCGCGTCATCTGCGCCGCCTCGCTTGAGGCGAAAGTCCCCTCGTGGATGAAGGCGCAGGGCGTCGCCGGCGGCTGGCTCACCGCCGAATACTCAATGTTGCCCTACTCGACCGCCGAGCGGAAGCAGCGCGACATCGCGCGCGGAAAGCAGGACGGCCGCTCCGTCGAAATCCAGCGCCTCATCGGCCGCTCCCTGCGCGCCGTCCTCGACCTGTCCAAACTCGACGGCTTCACGCTCTGGATTGACTGCGACGTGCTGCAAGCCGACGGCGGCACGCGCACCGCCTCCATATCCGGCGCCTATGTCGCCGCGCAAATCGCCGTCGGACGCCTCATCGCCGCCGGCAAACTCGCCGCCTCGCCCTTCACCGGCAGCGTCGCCGCCGTCAGCGCCGGCATCTGGGAAGACGTTCCCGTTCTCGACCTCAACTACGCCGAGGACAGTGCCGCCGCCGTTGACGCCAACATCGTCATGACCGGCGACGGCCGCTTCGTCGAAGTGCAGGGTTCGGGCGAGGAGGCGACCTTCAGCGCGGGCGAATTGGACGCGCTGCTCGCGCTCGCGAAAAAGGGCTTGGCGGAGATTTCCGCGCTGCAAAACGCCGCCATTGCCGCCGCGCTCTCCGAGGCGGGAGGCGCCCAATGAGTGCCGCCGCCACCGCCGGCACCGCCACCGGCAACGCTTCCATCGCCGCCACCGGCAACGCCACCGCCGCACTCCTGCCCGAACCGTGCATGCGCTGGTTCGGTCCGAACGACCCCGTGCCGCCCGCGTGGCTGCGCCAGTCCGGCGCCGAGGGCGTGTTCACCGCGCTCCACCAAATCCCCTACGGCGAGGTCTGGCCGCGCGAGGCAATCCGCGAGCGCCGCGAACTCCTCGAACGCGCCGGCCTGCGCTGGAGCGTCGTCGAGTCCGTGCCCGTCCACGAGGACATCAAGACCGGCACTGCCGGTGACGCCGCGCTGCTGCGCAACTACGCCGAAACCCTGCGCAACCTCGCCGACGAGGGTGTCCGCACGGTCATCTACAACTTCATGCCCGCGCTCGACTGGATGCGCACCGACATGCGCCACGTCCTGCCGAACGGCGCCGAGTGCCTCCACTTCGACCCCGTGCGCCTCGCCGCGTTCGACGTCTTCGCGCTGCGCCGCGCCGGTGCCGCCGCCGAGCACGGAACGGAGCGCGTCGCCCGCGCCAAGACGTGGTGGGACGACCTCACCGGCAACGAGCGCGAACGCTTCGTCGCCGACATAATTGACGTTTTTCCCGGCTGCAAATGGGGGCTGTCGCTCGACGACATCCGCGCGATGCTCGCCCGCTACGAGGGCGTCGGCGAGGACGCGCTCTTCGCGAACCTCGCGCGCTTCCTCGACGCCATCGTCCCCGCCGCCGAGCGCGCCGGCGTCGTCCTCGCCATCCACCCCGACGACCCGCCGTTCCCCGTGCTCGGACTGCCGCGCATCGTCTCGACCGAGGAGCAAATCGCCCGCCTGCTCGCGGCGGTGCCGTCGCCGGCGAACGGCCTGTGCCTGTGCACCGGCTCGCTGGGCGCGCGCGCCGACAACGACCTGCCGCGCATGGCGCGCCGTTTCGCCCCGCGCATCCACGCCGCGCACCTGCGCGCAACGCGCCGCCTCCCCGACGGCTCCTTCCACGAGGACGCCCACCTCGGCGGCGCCGACTCCGTTGACATGCCGGCCGTCGCCGCCGCCCTGCTGGACGCGCAAGACGCGCGAAACGGCGGTGCCGGCGGTGCCGGTGAAGAAGGCACCGGCGGTGCGTGGCGCATGCCGTTTCGCTCCGACCACGGCTGGAAGATTTTGGACGACCTCGGCAAACCGGAAGGCGTCACGCCGGGCTACCCGTGCATCGGGCGCATGCGCGGTCTTTCCGAACTGCGCGGACTCTTTCTCGGACTGCGCCACACACATGGAGCGCCCACTATCCAGTCGGCACGGCAGTGTTGCGGCGCAACCCCCTTGCAATTCCAAAAAAAGAGTGGCGGCTGCGCCGCATAGAACGGGCGAGCCGACGTGAAAGTCGGCGCTCCATGTGCGGTGCTCCATGTGTGTATCGGCGTGGCGTATCGCCTTGGCGTGTCGGCGGCGGCACCGCATCCAATGGCAAAAACCTTCCTTGCGCTTGTGGCGCGAACGGGCATTTTTCCGCCCAAAATCTCCCTTTTTGCCTCCCCGAAAAACTCCGTCCCCCTTTCCTTCGACCACCGCCGCCACTATCTCTCCCCCCTAACCTCGCGACCACCTCCGCCGCCGCCCTGCCCCCAATCTCACCGCCGCCGCCGTCCTGTCTCCCCGCATTTTTTCATCCCTCCGCCTTCATCCTTCATCCTTCTTCCCTCATCCTTTTACCCAGCAATCTCCCATCCGTCATGCTCCGCAGAAACGTCTCCCCCTCCCTTCAAGAAAATCCCGTTCGCCAGACGCGGGCAGCCCGCGCGCCGCGCCGGTGGCTCGCCGCAGCCGCCGCAATCCTCGCCGCCGGCGGCGCCGGTGACGACGGTTCCGCCGCGTCGGCGGGGGCGTCGTTGCTGGACGCGGTGGCGCCGGCGGCGTCGGGGGCGGACGTGAAGGTTTGGGCCGGCGGGTCGAGCGGCACGTGGAGCAACGAGGCGAACTGGGATTCCACGCCTTACGCAGGCACGGACGCCAGCGGCGACCTCTACGTGCTGTGGGCACCGGCGACGGCGAACAATCAGGCCTACACGATTACGCTTTCGGGGGTCATCCATCTCGTGGGCGACCGCAAATTGGAGGGTGTCGAACTGAACAATTGGGCGAACGGAACCACGACAACCATTCCGCCGGCGGGGCTTTACATCGCCAATCCGGACGATGCCGCCGACGGTCTGTGGAACCTCAACGACAATTACGCCCACACCAACGACGGCACGGCGCGCTGGTTCCTCACCGGCGGCGTCATTGACACCGGAACGAAGCAGCCGCTCGAAAAACTCGCCATTCTCGTGGACGAGGGTTCCTACACGTGGCCGAACGCGAACCTCACCATTCTCTCGACGCTCACCGGCGGCGGTAACATCCGCCTGCGCCACCACGGCAACGACGCCTACGGAATCAATTTCGCCTGCGACGCCTCGCAGTTCACCGGCACGATTTACGGTCCCACCGGCGGTCGCTATTTCGGCGGCTCCGGCGCGGTCTCGTTCGGGCAAGCCCTCTGGTGGCACGCCAACGGCACCAGCATGCCGTTCAGCGGTCTCACCACCGACACCGTGCTCGGTCTGACCTTCCGCTCGCCGGTGTCCATTGACGCCGGCACGCACTCCGTCGCCCTCACGTCCGACGGCTACACCGGCGGTGCCGCCGAGACGAACAACTGGGTGACAAACGTGACGCTGACGCTCACTTCGGGCACGTTTTTCATTCGCGGCAGCGCGTTGGGCACCGGCGCGGCGCTGGCGAACGGCTCCACGGTTATCCAACTCTTCAACGACCCGGAGCGTCCCGACACGCCCATCACCGGCAACCTGAACCTTGCCGGCAGCAGTGCCGGCGGCGGCGGTGTCACCGTCAAAGTCGGCACACGCAACTTCTCGTGGATTCGCGGCACGGCGGCGGATTACGGGCTGGACCCCGACACGACCGACCCGCTCTCGATTTCGCCGAAATCGTTCACTTACTCGGACACCTATTCGGACCCGTCGGAGTTGGACACCGTGGTCTTCGCCGGCGCGTTCACCGGTGGTGCCGCGCTGAACAAGACCGGTGCCGGCTCGCTCATCCTCGCCGGTTCCAGCGTCCTCCTGACCACGAACGTCCTCGAAGGCACCCTTGCGTTCGCGCAGTCCGGCACCTTCCCCGCCACCGCCACCGTGAACGTTTCCGCCAACGCCGTCGTCGCCTTCGGCGGCGCGAACACGCTTTTTTACCAAGGCGCGCTGGGCGGCACCGGCGACGTTTACCTGACCGCGCTCGCCGCCGGCAGCGACACGGCACCGGCGGGCAAGTTCTCGTTCCTCACCGCCGCCTCGCCCTTCGCCGGAAACATCCTCGTCGAAGCCGGTCGCGAATTCACCTTTGACGAGACGGCGGAGGAAGCCGCCGCGCGCGCCGGCGCCGGCACAACGCCCCTCGCCGGCTCGCTGGCGAACCCCGCCGCAACCGTCGCCTTCGACCCCGCCGGCGCCGCCGAACTCGTTTTTTCCGCGCCCGTTGACCGCGTTTTCGCGAACCGCTTCACCGGCCCCGTCACCCTCCGCCTCACCGCCGCCGACACGCGGACAACGTTCTCCGGCGCGCTGGCGAGCACGGTCGGGCTGACCGTGGAGACCGGCACCGCCACCGTCTCCGGCACCATTGAAGGCACGACCACCGTCAACGGCGGCGCGGTTTTGGAGACCGCCGGCGGCACCTTCGGCGACCTCTACCTTGGCGACGGCAGCACGCTGCGCCCCATTCTGGACGGTGCCACCGCCGGCGGCTCGACCGTCACGGGGCAGTTGCACCTCGGCTCCGGTCTGACGCTCGACGTCTCGCACACTTACAACCGCCTGCTGGCGAACGCCAACTCGGACGTCCGCATCCTTGCGCTCGACGCCACCACCGGCGCGCTGTCCGACCCGAACAACTACTCCTCGCCGACGAATCTTGCGCTGGCGAACGCCATCATCGGCGCCCCCGTCGGCAGCACGGCGCAGTTCGTCGTCACCGTCAGCGGTGCCTCCGACCCCCTGCCCGGACTGTCCATTCGCATTCAGGCGGACGAGTTGACGTGGACGAACACGACCACCGATAGCCGCTGGGAAGTCGCCGGCTCGCAGAACTTTGACGACGCCGGCGGCAACTCGTCCGCGTTCGTGAACGGCTCGCTGGCGATTTTCCCCGTCCTCGCTTCCAGCCAGAGCATCGTAATTTCCGGCGAGGTGAAGCCCCTCGCGGCGACATTCTACACCGACAGCGGGCACAATTACACCCTGTCCGCCAACACCACCGGCAACCCCGCCGGTCCCAACGCCATCGCCGGCGGCGCGGTCGTCACGAAGAAAGGCACCGGTTGGGTCGAGGGGCGCGTGAACAATACCCACACTGGCGGCACCATCATCGCGGAGGGCGAGTTCCGCGAAGAATGGTATTTCGTCCAGAACCCCGCTTGGACTTCCGGTTCCAGCGTTTCCATCGGCACCTACTACAACTACACCGTCTTCGGAACGGGTCCCATAACCCTCGGCATCGGCGACACCACCTCCCTGACCGCGCCGCCGGCAATCGTCTTCGCGGGCGTCAACTACGACAACCCCAACGGCGGCTTGCAGAGCAGTCCCCAACAGCGTCCCAAGGTTCCGCACATCCTCTACAATGACATCGTAGTTGACGCCCCTCTTGCCTTCATCGGCAAAAACGGCGTCATCGGAAACTCCAGCGATTGGGGGCATTACGCCAGTAATTCTGGCGGACAGTGGGAAGCGCGTCTTTACGGCAACGTCAGCGGCAACGGCTTGCTTGTCCTTGGTTGGGGCGGCGGAACTTGGACAAAGGGTATTACACTCTACGGCTCGGAGAATTCCTTCTCCGGCGTCGTCCTCCTGCCCAATTCTGCGACGGCTACGGCAACTATCGGTGGCACCAGTGACGTGGATTGGAGCAACGCCTCGTTCGTTTTCGATATCGCCGGAGGAACCACTGCTGCGAACCAGATTGCCGCTACCGGCACCACAAAAATCAAGGGAATCGAACTGTGGAACGGTCTGCGTCTGTCCGGCACCCTCGACACCTCGCGCATAACGTCCTACGCATCGCCGACCACCGCGAACGACCTAGCCAACAGTTTCGTCTCCGGTGGGAAAATCACTTCAAGCACGGGAACGCTCGTCATTGACACCGTCGGCACCGGCGAAGGGAGCCGACTCGTTCCCGGCGGCGTTGACGTTTACGGTGCGTCGTGGAACCCCATTACAGCGACCGACGAGATATTGTTTATCTCCAGCCCCATCCTCGACACCACCAGTGTTCCGCTGACGCTCGTCAAGGAAGGTCCGGGCATGCTTGTGCTGAACTTGCCCGCGAACGCCGGCGGTCCGTCCGGGGATGTCATCGTCAAAGATGGCATTTTCCACATTCGTTGCACAGGTTCCACCGGTGGCAATTTCTACGAACTCAATTACACCAACACCCACGGCTTCTTTAAGAATGTCCGCTCCGTGCAGGTCGAGTCAGGCGCTGTGATGACCATCGGAAGTCAGGGTGCGCCACGCGCCGATGTGACGATTACCGCCCCCGTGACCGTCACCGGCGGCGAACTTTACGGCCTCGGTTGGGTGCCCATCGCCAACCTGACCCTTGAAGCGGGCACCGCCCTGACGGGCGGCGGCATCAACGCCGACTGGCATGCCCTAAACATCGTCACGTCCCTCACCGTGAAGTCGTGGGACAACCCTGCCACCGGCGCGCATGAGACCACTTCCTACCTGCTCTCCGGCAACCCGTCTTACGCGCCACCCGCCGGCGGTTCGACCCCTGCCGCATGGGCTACCGCATGGTATGGTCAGGTCGGTCTCGGTTCCCTCACCGGCACCGCCGCCACGAGCGTCACCATTGACGTTCAGGGCGACGCCGTTCTCGACACCTCCAATGTCATCCTCAACCACCAGCAAAGCGAGACCCGCGGCTTCGGCTTGGTGACTCTCAACAAGGTCGGCACCGGCACCATCATCGTCGGCACGTGGAATTTCGGCGGCACGACGAACATCGCCGAAGGCACCGTCGCGTTCACCGACCAGAGCACCGCGCTCAACCCCCGCAGCACCTACGACACCGCCGTCCAAATCGGCGACGCCGGCACGCTGCTCTTCGACCGCACCGTTGACTTCGCCACCGCCGAGAAAATCGGCGGCACCGGCACCCTCGCCAAAGCGGGCAGCGCGACCGTCTCCATCACCGCCGGCCTGAACCTGTTCACCGGCGACATCCGCGTCGAGGAGGGCGTCCTCGAAATCACCGAGAAGTCGCCCTTCACCATTTCGTCGCTCCAGATTGCCGCCGGCGCGCAGTTGAAGTTGCGCAACTCCTACGGACAGTCGCTCACGCTCGCCGGCGACGGCGTGTCCGTCATCGGCGGCGAGAACGATGCCACGCCCGCCGTGCTCGCGGTCACCGTGGACGTTCCCACCGCCACCCCGCCCCAGTTCATCGTCACCGACGGGCACACGCTCAAAATCGGCCACAACGCCAGCCCCGCAGTCCGCGAGCACGCCATCGTCTCGAACATCACCTTCAACAACGCCACCCTCGAACTGCAGTTCGGCGAGGACTACAACGGCGTCGTTGACACGGACTACCTTGAGGTCACCGGCTCCTTCACCGCCACCGGCACCAACTACATCAAACTCGTCGGCGGCGACGTCACCACCCTCGGCGGCGGCAACTTCACGCTGATTAAGGCGATCGTCCCCACCGGCAACCTCCTCGAATCGTTTGAACTCGACCTCTCGGAGACCCAGAACGCGAACCGCGCCAACATCACCCTCTCCACCGGCACCGGCACCAGCATCGTCGTGAGCATCGAGACCGTCTCGCAGGTGCTCTACTGGGCGCCCGGCAACGCCACCGGCGCCAACAAATGGGGCGAGAGCGCCGGCAGCGGCCCCGTGTGGATTGACGACAACGGCTCCTACACCATCTACACGCACGACGCCGACGCCTCGACCGCCGTCATCGAAAAATCGGCGGTGATTTTCGACGACGTGCACATCAACTCCGACGCCAACCACGTCGTCCTCGTCGCCGAGAACGTCGAACCGTTCTCCGTCCTCGTGAACAACACGAAGACCTACACCTTCCAACTCACCGGCGGCCACATCACCGGCGACCACACCTCGCTGACCAAGCAGGGCGCGGGCACGCTCGTCATCACCCGCTCCGAGAGCAGCGCCGGCCTGAACGATTTTCGCGGCACCGTCCTCGTCCAAGGCGGCGCAATCAAGTTGCTGGGCGACACGAACGCCGGAAAAGCCCAACTCATCGGCGCCGCCGGACAGGCCTCGCTCATCGGCGCCGGCGCCTCGGACACCTCCATCACCCTCAACGGCGGCGGCCTCATCCTCGCGCCGGCGGCGGAATACTACGCGCAGGCGCAGACCGACCGCGCCTTCGCAATCGGCGCCGCCGGTGCCTTCCTCGAAGCGACGACCGCCATCGCCGCGAACCCGCTCCTGCCCGGCTCGCGCTTCCTCTTCAAAGGCGGCGCGAACGCCTCCTCCGCCACCCAAGTCACCGCCGCCAGCAAGACCGTCACCCTCCTCGGCGGCGGCGCGCGCGCCCTCACCCTGCGCGGCAACGCCGGCACCGGCGTTCTGACCGCCGACGGCGATGTCCTCGGCGCGAACGACGACACCGCCGGCGCTGGCGTCACCGCCGGCGGCGTCCTCGCCATCAAACTCGCCGACCGCGCGGGCGACAACGCCTCGACCCTCGCCGCGCTCTCCCTCGTGAAGGAAGGCACCGGACTGTGGCACATCGCCGGCGGCAACACCTACACCGGCGGCACCACGCTCGTCGGCGGCGCGCTCGCCGTCTCCGAAGCCGGCGCGCTGGGAACCGGCGCCATCACCTTCGCCGGCGGCGTCCTCCTCGCCGCCGCCCCGTTGCACGTCCACCCGACGACGAACGCCATCACCGCCTACGCGCAACTCGCGGCGGCGCCGGCGACGTTCACGCTCGCCAACCCGCTGCGCTACGACGCGGAGGAGGCGGAAATCCGCGTCGCCGCGTTCACCGACCCCGCCACCGGCGAAGTCACCGCCGGCAAACTCACACTCACCGGCAGCGCGAGCGGCGCGGGCACACTCGTGAAGCGCGGCGGCGGCGTCCTCCGCCTTGAAGGCGCGAGCAACGCCACCGGCGGCGCGCGCGTCGCCGAAGGTGCGCTTGTCGCCGCGAACACCTTCGCCACCGGCGGCTCCTCGAACGGCGGCTCGGTGGAAGTCGCCGCCGGCGCGCGCTTCCTGCTCGACGCGGCGGAAGTGACCGTCGGCGGCCTCACCGGCGACGGCCTCGTCGCCAGCGTTCGCGACAACAACACCTACGAGCCGGACGGCACCACGTTCGACGCCGTTGGCGACAGCCCCGCGACGCTCGTCATCGCGCCCCGCGCCGGCGGCGACTATGAGTTCCTCGGCACACTCGCGGACGGACCCGACGGCCCGCTCAACATCACCAAGCGCGGCGACGGCGTCCAGACGCTCGCCCTCGCCGCCGGCGCCGCCGCCAACACGCAGACCGGCGCGCTCATCGTCAGCGAAGGCATCCTGCGCGTCCCCGACCCCGCCGCGCTGGGAACGCCGAGAAGCGCGACCGTCGAGAGCGTCGCCGGCGTCGCCGGCACCTTCGACATCGCCGGCGGCAACTACGGCGACGACGCGGCGACCACCGCCCGCGCCGTCCTCCAAATCACCAACGCCACCACCGGCGCGCGCGCCTACGCCCTCACCGGCGTCGAGAAATTCCCCACCGCGTTCGCCATCGCCGGCGAAGGCGCGACCGACACCGCCACCGGACTGCGCCTCGGCGCGGTCCTCGACAGCGTCGGCGGCGGCACGCTCCCCGACCTCACCTTCTCCGCGAACGCCTCCATCGCCACCGCCGGCGCCACGCAACTCTCCCGCGTCACCCAAGCCGCCGGCACCGGCGACACCGCCACGCTCACCCTCGCCAGCGCGCCGGAAGGCACCTTCGACCCCGACGTCACCGGCGGTCCCGTCTTCACCGTGCGCGGCGGCACCGTCACCGCCCCCGCCGTCGCCGCCGTCGCGGACGACCCCGACACCCTCGACGTTGACGAGACCCTCTCCGCCGTCCCCGAATTCTCCGAGACCATCGGAACCAAGGTCGCCGCCCGCATCGTCGTCGGCGACGGCGTGACGCTGCGCCTCGACATCAGCGAGCGGCTGAAGGACGTGCTCGGCACCGGCACCAGTTTTGAGGAGGCGCAGTTGGGCGCGCACCTCACGCTGGCGGACGGCGCGACGCTCAACCTCAACGGCAACCTCGTCGTCCAGACCTTCAACATCCTCGCCGGCGGCGGCACCATCACCGGCTACGGCACCGCGATAGTGAAAGGCAACGCCGGCGCGCCCGAAACGGTTGACGGCACGTCCACGCGCACACTGCTCGACGCGCTCATCACCGGCAGCGCCAGCATCACCGTCCCCAACGGCGTGCTGGAGGTCACGAACCAGTTCAACACCACCACCGGCGTCTTCCGCGCCGAGAACGGCGCGACGCTCGTCGCCACCAAGCCCGTGCGCGGCGACGGCGTCGCCGGCAACGACGTTTTCGGCAACGCGCGCATCGCGCTGGCGGACGGCACGCTGCGGCTCGACACCCCCGCCGGCGACGTGACGCGCCTCGGCGCGGCGCACTCGCTCTTCCTGCAAGGGTCGGGCGCGACCATCGAAGCCAACGGCGGCGCGGCGGTGCTCACAGGCGGCGTCTCGTTCGGCTCGGCAGTCGGCTCCACCGGCAACGACTACTCCCTCACGCTCGGCGGCAACGGCACCGGCGCGACGACCGCGACCGGACTTGTCGAGAACACCCTCGCCGTCGCGCTGACCGACCCCGAATGGCGCCTCGCGGCGAAGACCGCGCTCGTGAAGCTCGGCGCCGGCACGTGGGTCCTCGACTACGGCCCGACCGGCTCCGCCTCGAACCCGCTCGGCCGCAACAAATACACCGGCGGCACCACGATTTCCGCCGGCGTGCTCAAACTCGGCGCCGACAACGCGCTGCCGGTGGTGCTCGACACGCCGGACTACATCAACGAATCCGGCGACATCGTCGCCGGCACCATCGTCACCGGCACGAGCGTCATCCTTGGCGGCAATTCGGTGACCGGCCGGCTCGACCTGAACGGGCACAACCAGACGGTCGCGGACCTCTCGCTGGGCAGCGGCGGCGCCGGCAGCGCGGTCATCAACACCGCCGGCGGCGCGTTGCCCACGCTCACGTGGGTCGTCGCCGAGGGCGGCACCTATTACAAGACCGCCAGCGGCCTTTCGCCCGAAGCGCCGGTGAACGAGTCAACGGCGCGCGAGGAACTCACCGGCACGCTCAACCGCGTCACCATCGGCGAGACCGGCAAGGCGGCGTTCAACTTCGAGAAAGCGGGCGAGGGCGTCCTCGTGCTTTACGCGACGGCGACCGACAACGGCGGCGGCGGCGTCCGCTACGACGGCGCGGTGAACATCACCGGCAGCGTGCTCGTCAGCGGCGGCATCCTGCGCGTCGCCCACAACATGGCGCGCCCGCGCTACGCGGCGGACATCGCGGTCGGCAACGGCGCGCAACTCGACATCACGCCCGCCGGCTACGCGTGGACATTCGGCACCGCCGGCGGCATGCAGACCCTCTCCGCCGGCAGCGCCTACCGAGCGTTCACCGCGCCCGACATCTCCGCCGCGTCCGCGATACTCGCCGACCGCGTCGTCATCGGCGAAAACGGCCAGCCGGAGAAACTCGCCAACGGCGAAGACAAGACCCGCGCCGTCACCTTCGACGAGGCGGTCGCCGGAATGCGCGACGCGCTCGTTGACTCGCTGCGCACCGCCGACCTGCGCGGCGACTTCGTCTTCAACGGCGGCACGCTGACCGTCGGCGACAAGTCCGACATCGCGGACACGTTCTACCTGCGCGCGCGCGGCGCCGTCACCGAACCCGACACCGGCGAGGCGCTCACCGACGCGCAAATCGCCGAGAAGCGCGCCGCGCTGGGCGTCCCCACCGACGGCACCACGGGGCTTCGCACCGTCGCGAGCGTCGTCATCGAGACCACCACCGCTGGCGACGGCACCGCCGGCGGCGAGGTCGAGCCGCTCTTCTCCGCCGGAGAGGGCGTCGCGTCCCGCTACGCCGTGCGCGACATCATCACCTACACGTGGACGACGACGGACGCCACCACGCACGAGGTCGAGACCCACACCGCGCGCGTCGTGAAGCAGGAGAGCATCATCACCGAGAACCTCGGCACCGTCCGCGTGAGCGGCGACAGCGAGTTCGTGTTCGCCCTCAACCGCTACGAGAACGCCGACCCCGCTGCGCCCAGCGCCGGCAACGCCTCGTCCGTGCTCGACGTCGGCCGCCTCGTCATTGACGGCACGGCGAAACTCACGCTGCGCCCCGAACTCGTGGCGAACGCCATCCAGCCCGGCAGCGCGGGCGCGCCCGTCGAATACGCCCTCATCCACTACGCCGAGGGCGACTACAAACTCGACAGCATCATCCTGCCCGAAAATCTCTCGCTCGGCCTCGACTACGACTACGCCATCACCGAAACCTACGCCGGAACCGTCACGCTCGACGAAGGCGCCGCCTCGCAGCGCGACCTCAAACTCGACGGCTGGGTGAACCTCCAAATCACCAGCGACGCGCTCACCGGCACGCGCGTCTGGGCGGGCGGAGGTCTCGGCACCTCGCAGTCCGTCTGGTCGGTCGAAACGACCGACGCCAACTTCCTCGACCCCTCGCACAACTTCACCTCCTACCCCGCGTTCGGAACCGCGCTGTTCGACGACACCGCCGCCGGCAGCGACGTCACCGTCGCCCCCGCCGGCGTGGACATTGGCGCCGTCACCTTCGACAACAGCGCGCTCGACTACTCGGTCAGCGGCGGCGCCATCACCGGCAAGGGCTACATCATCAAGCGCGGCACGGGACGGCTCACGCTCTACGGCGCGAACGACTTCTCCGGCAGCAAGGAACGCTTCGGACTCGCCGTGGGCGTCGAACTCGACGCCGGAACGCTCGCCGTCGGCGACGACCGCGCGCTGGGCGCGGACGCCGTCATCCTCGCCGGCGGCATCCTCGCGCGCGCCACTAAGACCACGCTCGCCGAGACCCGCACCATTTCCAACACGCTCATCGTGTTCGACGGCGCGCACGTCGAAATTGACTCCGGTGACGGTGCCGGCGAGTTCGTCCTCGCGGGCGAAATCATCAGCAACGCCGGCGGCGGCGCGACGCTCGTCAAGACCGGCAGCGCCGCGCTGCGGTTGAAAGACAACGGCACCGGAACGCGCTTCGCGGGCTACCACGGCGCCTTCGAGGTCGCCTCCGGCAAACTGCTCGTGGACACGACGCCGGAGAACATCTCCGTCGCCGCCGTCTCCGACCTTTCCGGCACCGCGTTCAACCTCACCTCCGCCAACGCCTCGCTCGTCCAGACCGGCATCAGCGGCGAGAGCACCGTGAAAATCGGCAACCTCGCCGGCGTCGCCGGCAGCACGCTCACGAGCGACATCTACGGCCGGAAGACCTTTGAAATCGGCTCGCTGGGCATCGCCGGCGAAATCACCGAGTTCGCCGGCAACATCGTCGCCGGCAGCGGCGTGACGCTTTCGCTGACGAAGGTCGGCGCCGGCACACTCGCGCTCACCGGCGACGCGAGCGGGCTGAACGGCGTCGTGCGCGTCTCGGAGGGCGAACTCATCCTCGGCGGCGGCGCGAACTCCGTCCCGACCCCGCCGCAGGCGCGCATCATCGTCGAGGCCGGCGCCGAGTTCGTCGTCGAAATCAACGGCACCACCGGCGGCTCGACCTTCGCCGCCGTGATTGACGGGCAGCCCGGCATCCCCGCGACCTACGACCAATACGGCAACATCGCCACCACCGCCGTCCCCGCCTCCGTCTTCGAGAAGCGCGGCACCGGCGCGCTCAACATCTCCGCCTCGAACGACTCGCTGCGCGGCGTCGTCCGCGTGAGCGAAGGCGTCCTCGCGCTCGACGGCGCCGGCACGCTCGGCACCGCCGCCGTCGAGAACAACGCGCGGGTCGAACTCAACCGCGCGGACTCCTTCACGTTCGGGAACGATTTCACCGGCACCGGCGAGTTGGTGAAGACCGGCGCCGGCACCGCCACGTGGCTCGGCGACAACACCGCCAGCGGCAAGACGACCGTCAGCGAAGGCACGCTGCGGCTCGGCGACGGCGCGTTCGTGCCCGACGGCACGGGGCACGTGCAGGAGCACAAGCCCGCCGTCGAGGTCGCGCGCGGCGCCGCGCTCGAACTCGCCCCCGCCTCCGGCGGCAACGTGAAGGTCGGCTCCGTCGTCGGCGAAGGCGCGCTCGTCAAGACCGGCGCCGGCACCGCCCAACTCACCGGCCTGCTCTCCGTCCACGGCTCCGCCAACGGCGCCGCCGACGTGAGCATCCGCGAAGGCGTGTTGAGCGTCGGCGACGGCGACGGCCGCTACACCCGCGCCGCGCTCGACGTCGCCTCCGCCATCACCATCGAGGGCGGCGCCACGCTCGCCACCTCGCGCACCGGCGCCATCACCTTCTCCCGCGCAATCACCGTCCCAGCCAACTCGGCGGCGACGCTCGACGCGCGGGGCGACGCGAACGGCAACGGAGAAATCATCCTCGCCAGTTCGGCGAACAACTTCGAGGGAACGCTGCGAATCAACCGCGGCGCGGTCGTCCAAATCGGCAGCGCGACGAGCGCCGCCGGCGGCCGGCTCAACGACGGCTCGCGCCCCGTGACCGTCGTGCTCGACCCCGACGCCACGCTGCGCTTCACGCGCGTCGCGTCCGGCCGCACCGGCAACAACATCACCCTCGTCTCCGCGAACCCCGCGCAGGGCGGCGGCGTCGTCGAATACGACGGCGGCGGCACGCTGGAGTTCGACAGCATTGTCGAGAGCGGCGGCGACGACGTGTTCAACGGCACGCTGCTCGCCAGCAAGGGCACGCTGTCCATCCGCGCCGACCTGCTCCCGCCCAAGTCGCTCTCCGAGACCGTGCGCGACGCGACGCTCGACGCGCGCGGCGAAGGCGTGCTGCGCGTGTGGTCGAACGACGCGAGCGTCGCCCTCAACACCAACTTCGGCACCGGTGACGGCACCGTCGAACTCGCCCCCGCGAGCACCGCCGGCGCCACCGCCGTCACCTACACCGTGCCCGAAGGCGTCACGTTCGGCGGCACACTCGCCATCGCCTCGAACGCCTCGCTGCGGCTCGACGGCACCTTCGACGACGGCGCGTCGCCGGCAGTGAGCGTCAAGACGCTGCGCGTCAACGCCGGCGGCTCGCTTTACGGCACCGGCACGCTGCGCGGCGACTTGCAGGTCCGGCTCGGCGGCACCGTCGAACCGCGCACCGACGCGAACTCCTACACCGGCGCCGGCGCGCAGGCCGCCGCCCTTGGCGCCGCCGCCGCTCCCGGAACCCTGCGCGTCGAAGGCAACTTCCTCGGCGAAGGCGCGCTGCGCATCGCGCTGGCGGAGACCGCCGACGGCTATGCGTTCTCCGCGCTGCGCTACACCGGCAACGCCGTCCTCGGCAACGCCGCCACGCTCGAAGTGCGCATCCCCGGCTCGCTCTACGAGAAACTCGCCCAGCGCGGCGAAATCGCGTTCCTCGTGGACGAGGACCCCGTCGGCGGCACCGGCGCCGCCAACCTCTACGGCAACTACTCCACCGGCAACATCTCGCTCACGCTGCTCGACGACGCCGGCAACGCCTACTCCACCCAGACCGGCAAGTTGATGACCTACAACAAGGGCGACGGCGCGCTCACGCTGCGCTTCGCAATCGGGCACGACGACCTGTTCGGCGCGCTCGACCGCAAACTCTTCGGCGGCTTCCTCAACTACATTGACGGCATCGCCACCGGCGGCGGCTCCTCCTCGTTCAGCGACACCGCTTACGGCGACGCCGCCCTCGCGCTCATCTCCGCCCTCGACGGCGTCGCAGACCGCGCGAACGCCTTCGCGAACGCCTCGCCGGCGACGCTCGGCGTCCTCACCGCCATGCCCGTCGGCATCGCGCACGACGCCACGAACACCCTCCGCGCCCACCTCGAATCGCTGCGCTTCGGCCGCAAAATCCACGGTAAGGAGGACAACGTTCAGGGCTACATCCTCGGCACCGGCATCATCGAAAAGAACGGCGCCGCCAGCGGCAGCAACGACCGTCCGTTCGACTACTCCGCCTACGGAGCCGTCGCAGGATTGGACGCCAACTTCGGCCCCGACGTCGTCTTCGGCTTCAACGTCGGCTACTCCCACGGCCGCGCCGACGCCGGCTACGGCTCGCGCGGCCAGCGCGCCCAACTCGACTCCGCCCGCATCACGTTCTACGGCTCCTACATGTTCGACGACATCTTCTTCGCGGAAGCGTCCGTCTTCGGCGCCTACAACGGCTACGAACTCAAGCACCGGAACACCGCCGTCGGCGGCGGCTTCCATGACGGCGACAGCCACGGCCCCGACGGCTACGACTTCGGCGGCTCGCTCTTCGGCGGCTTCGCCCTCTCGTTCAACAACCGCGTCCACCTCACCCCCTACGCCGGCCTCGAATACGTCAGCGCGCACATCGAGAAATTCTCCTCGCCGCTCTACGCCGCCACCGGCGTCGGTGCCGGCGGCGAGACGGTCGTCATCGGCTGGGACTACGACTCCATCACGCAGGACTCGCTGCGCGGGCGCGTCGGCTTCGGGCTGAACTGGCGCGTTCCCACCCGCTCCTCGTGGCTCCTGCGCCTCGGCTTCGACGCCTCCTACACCCACGAACTGCTCGACCGCAAAGCCCCCGTCCGCGCCCGCCTCACCGGCGACACCGGCAGCGGCTTCCGCATGAACGCTCCCTCGACCGCGCTGGAAACCATGCAACTCGGTCCCGTCGTGGACATTGACTTCGGCGACAACTGGACCTTCCGCGCCGCCTACACCTTCGAATACGACTTCAACCGCCAGACCGCCCACCACTTCAACGCCGCCTTCCGCGTGCGCTTCTAAAACCGCCACCCGCCACCGCAACCACCCGCAACCTCCAACCCTCAACAGCCATGAGCGACGCACCCAAGGCGGAGAGCATCTCCGAGCCGACTTTCGTCCTGCCCTCCGCGCCAACGCGCCCGCGCCGGCACCGCGCCACCGCCGACATCGTCTTCGTGCTCGACGCCTCCGACTCCATGGAACCCATGCTGGAGGGCGTGAAGGAAAGCATCGGAAAACTCGCCGACACGCTGCGCTTCGACCTCTCGCGCGACTGGGACTTCCGGCTCGACTTCCTCGCGCACGCCTGCGGAAACGACCGCTTCCTGTGCCGCTCCGTCCGCATGGACGTGTCCGTCCTCGACGCGCTCTACCTCGGCAACCCCGTCCTCGCGAGCCGTTGCTTCACGCAAAGCGTCATCGAGTTCAAACAGGCGCTCGCCGAAGTGCGCACCGGCGGCGACGAAATGCCGCTGGCTGCGCTCGACATCGCGCTCGACTACCCGTGGCGCGACGCGCGCGAGTGCCGCCGCGCCGTCGTCCTGCTCACCGACGAGGCGGTCGAAACCGGAATCAACGTCGCCGCCCAGCGCGCGCATGTCCCCGAACTCGTGAACAAAATCCACGCCAAGCGCGTGAAACTGTTCATCGTCGCGCCGGAGTCCGAAATCTTCTACCGCCTCGCGATGGCGGACGGCTGCGAATACGAGGTCGTGCCCGACAGCGGCAACGGCCTCGCGGGTCTCGACTTCTCAAAACTCATGGAAAGCGTGGGCAAATCGGTCTCCGCTTCCCAAAGCGTATTACCCGGCGACGACGCTCCGCTGCCCCTCTTCGGGCAGGAGCGTTGGCGCGCCACCGGCGACGAGACGAGCATCCTCGGCGTCGATAGAAAGGTGTCCTGAACCGCGCCCATGCCTGTAATCCCGCGCGAAAACTCGGTCCTCGTCCCGTCTCCGCCCAACGGCGAGACCTACCGCCTCGGTCGGATGCTCCACCGTGGGCAGATGGCGAACTCCTTCGAGGCGTTCGACTCCGCCGGCACCAAGGTCTTCATGAAGTGCTACACGTCGCCGGCACCGGCGTCGTCGTGGTATCGCTCCTACTTCAACCACCAGCGCGACCTGACCAAGCGGCTCGCGGACAGCGGGGTCGGCGACTACTGCGTGCGCGCCCACGCGCTGTTCGAGGCGCGCGTCGGCGGCAGCCCCGAACCGACGCTCTTTCAGGCGTTCGAGTTCATTGACGGCGGGCACGACCTCGAACACTTGTTGCGACGCGCGCGCGCGGCACCGGAGACGCTGCGCTGGCCGCAGCGCGTGGTCATGGCAAAGGTCTTCCTCGCCGGAATGAAGCGGCTGCGCATGGCGGGAATCGTCCACGGCGACCTCAAACCGGCGAACGTGCAGATGTTGCCGACGCGCGCCGGCGTCGGCTTCCGCCCGCTGCTGATTGACATGGACTACGCCTTCTTCGCCGACCGGCGCGCCCCGTGGCACGGCAAACAGGGCTACATCGGCACGCCCAACTACCACTCACCCGAACACCTGCTCGGCGGCGGCGTCATCCCCGTGCTGGCGTCCGACGTGTTCACGTCCGCCCTCATCCTCTACGAACTGCTGGGGCAAGGACACCCCTACATCAGTTCCGACACCACCGAGTATCTCGCCAAGGCGCGCGCCGGCACCCCGCCGGGAATTCTCTTTCAGGGACGGCTCAACGACCCCGCCGCCGCCATCGCCGCCGCGCAGGGTCTGCGGCGCGCCCTCGCACCCATCGCCCGCGAACGCCCCGAAATGGGCGAACTGCACGCACTCTTCCTGCCACTCGCCGGCATTGACGACACGCCGCCACCGGCAACGGTTTACGCGCCGCCGCCACCGGCACCGGCAGCAACCGCGCCGGCGGCAGGGTTCGCGCCGGCGGCGGTGCGCTATGCGCCGCCAACGCACGCGCAGGTCGGCTCCGGCGGAAGTTCGGGAACGACCGCCGGTCAGGGCGGTGCGGGAAGTTCCGTCGGAAGCGTCGGCAGCGACGCTTCCGGTCTGCCGCCGGTGCCGCCGGCGCCGCGAAAATTCGCCCCGCTTCCGCGTCTGCGCCCCGCGCAGCGCGTCCCCTCGCTCGTCCCGCCCGCCGCCGCCGCCGGTGACAAGTCCGCGCCGCCGACCATCGCGCTCGTTCTCACCGGCGACGTCGGAAGCGTCGAGGTGCGCAACACCTCGTGGGTCGGACGCGACCTGCTCGCCCGTTGCTCCCCGCAGAGCGTTTTCGCCGAAGCCGCCCAGTTCGAGGCGCGCTGGGCAAACGGCGAATGGCTCGTCGTTCCCGTCAAAGGGACACGGAATTGGACGGTTCTGAACGGTCTTGCCCTCGAACGCGGCGCACCGGTCAGCGACGGTGACCAAATCTGCCTCGCCTCCCGCGCCTCCTTCTCCCAAGCCCTCCACCTGCGCGTCTCCCTGCACCCGATTTAAGCCGATACACACGGAGCGCCCCACACATGGAGCGCCGACTTTCAAGTCGGCTTGGAGGAGATGCGGCGCAGCCGCCTTGCTTCTCTAAAAAAGAGTAAAGGATGGCGGCTACCGCCGCACCACCGCCGAGCCGACTTGAAAGTCGGCACTCCAAACATGGAAATAAGAGCAGACGTTATTTCCAAAAACAAGAAAAATTGAAATAACGCGCCCCCGCCATCGGGCAACCACCGGCAGCGGCGGCGCGGTTTTTCGCCTACATTTTGTAGAACTGTTCCCAGCCGGCGCGGGGCGGGACGTGGGTGAGGAGGGCGTTCGCGGCGTCGTTGTTCGTGATGCGTTTCGCGACGGGGTCGAACGCGAGCGTTTCGCCTTCCTTTGCCACGCGCTGCGCGATGACGCCCAGCGCCATCGTTTGGCACAGTGGGCCGGAGACGTGGAAGGGCGAGGTGGTTTTGCCGCCGGTGATGATGGCGGTGAGGAAGCCCTTGTAGTGCGCGTCGGGCTTGTCCTTGCGGTATTGCGGCAGGTCGGCGGCGTTCTTGGAGATGCCGGTTTTGCCACTTTCGATGACTTTGAGGACGGAGCCGTGCGAGGCGCCTTGGAAAATCGCGCCGCCGGCGGTGTAGATTTCCTTGCCTGGGGCGGGCGCTTTCGCGGCGCGCTTGTCCGAACCGCCGCCGGATTTCGGGATGCTCTTGTCCTCCTCGACCGCCACGGCGGTCTTGGGGAGTTTGGGGATGTTCTTCTGCCCGTCATACCAGAGCAGTTCGACGGCGGGGAATTTTTTCGGGTCTGCGGCGTCGCGCGCGGCGAACTGGAAGCGTAGCGTGCTGGCCTGCGGATAGACGAACGGGTTGCGGCCTTCGAGTTTGACGGCGGTGACGGCGGTGGGCAGTCCGAGGCGGAGGAACTCGTGCGCGGTGTCGAAGATGTGCGCGCCCCAGTCGCCCAGCGCGCCGTTGCCGAAGTCGAACCACGAGCGCCATTCGCCGGAGAGGTAACCGGCGTTGAAGTCGTGTCCGCCGGCGGTGGCGAGCCACGCCTCCCAGTCGAGCCACGCGGGGACGTCCTGCTTGGGCAGGAAGGCGTCGAGGTGGCGCCAGTTCTTCTTAATCGTCCAGTGCCAGCGGCGCGCGCTGTTCATGTGCGCGACGATTTTGGTGACGCCGTCGAGCAGCCCCGCCTGCGTCCACTCGCGGAACTGGTAGTAGTTCGCCGACGAGTGGCCTTGGTTGCCCATCTGGGTGACGAGCGCGCCGCCGGTGCTGGTCTTGTATTTTTTCTCGGCGGCGATGAGCCGCTCAATCTGGTCGAACGTGTGCGAGACGGGCTTCTCGACGAACACGTGCTTGCCCTGCGAGAGCGCGAGAATCGCGGCGGGGAAGTGCGAGAAGTCCGGCGTGGCGACCAGCACGGCGTCGAACTCCTTGCCCTTCTTGTCGAACAGTTCGCGGAAGTCGCGGAAGCGCGCCGCGTCCGGGTGCTTTTTGAGCGTGCCCTGCGTGCGCTTGTGCCCGATTTCGGTGTCGCACAGCGCGACCACCTCGGTCAGCCCCGTGCGGTCGAGCGCGCCGATGTCGCTGGCGCCTTGGTTGCCGATGCCGATGTAGGCGATGCGCACTTTTTGCGAGGGCGCGGACGCCCCCTTGTTCGCGCCCCACGAGAAGGGCGTCGCCGCCTTCGCGACGAACGGGAACGCGCCCGCGGCGAGGATTCCCTTGATGAACGAGCGGCGCGGGAAAAACGGGGCGGCAGCGGCGTCACCGGCGGCGGCGCGGCTGGCGGAGAGAGCGGGGAGAGTTGGCATAAGGGCGCGGGAGACAAGCGCGCGCCGGCGGTGGTTCCCGAACCGGCGGCACTCACCGGCGGCACTCTTCCTCACCCCTGCGCCAGCATGTCGGCGAGGGTTTGCCCGATGGGGATTTGCGGAACGACGCCACCGGTGGCGGCGCGCAGGGCGGCGTTCGAGCCGACGAGCGAGGGAATCTCGTTGGCGCGGACGAAGCGCGGGTTGACGGCGACCTCAATGCGGTAGCCGGCAAGGTGCTCCAAGCGCGCGATGATGTCGCGCAGGGCAGTGCCGGTGCCGCTGCAAATGTTGACGATGCGCGGACGGGGCGCACCACCGGCGGCACCACCACCGGCGGCGGCGTCACCACCGACGGTGTCACCGGTGGTGTCGCCGGTTTCGAGCAGGGCGGCGTAGCAACGGGCGACATCGCGCACGTCGGAGAAATCGCGGCTGACGTTGATGTTTCCCAGTTCGATGCGTGGGGCGCGGCGGCGGAAGTGGGCGACGATTTTGGGGATGACGAAGTGCTCCGCCTGTCCGGGACCGGTGTAGTTGAACGGGCGCGTGATGAGGATTGGGAGGCGGGCGAAGCGGGTGCGCGCCATGAACTCCATCGCGAGTTTGCTGATGGCGTAGTGGTTCACCGGTGCCGGTGGCGCGGACTCGTCGAGGACGGCGCGCCCGTCGGCAGGGGTGCCGTAAATGTTGGCGGTGCTGGCGAGGATGACCTTTTCGGGCGGGACGGGGAGCGCTTCGAGGACGTCGAGCAGGTTCTGGGTGCCGAAGAGGTTGACGCGGTAGAAATCCTCCTCGCCGGCGTGGCCGACGAAGGAGATGGCGGCGAGGTGCAGGACGTGCGTCGGCGCGATGCCGGCGACGACTTCGCGCAGACGGGCGGCGTCGTTGAGGTCGCACAGGACGCGCCGGATTTCGCCCGCCGACGAAGTCACCGGTGCTGCCGGTGCCGCCGCCGCCAACGGTGCCGCCGACCCCCGTTCGAGTCCGACGACATCAAAGCCGCGCTCGTGCAGGAGCGGGACGAGCCAGCGTCCGGTGAAGCCGTTGCAGCCGGTGACGAGGACTTTCTTGTTCATGGACGTTTGTTTCAGCGGAGCGGCGGGGCGACGGGGCGGCGGCGGTGTCAACGTTAGCGGGGTGTGTTTCGACCGGTGCCGGTGCTCAAAACGAAAATCCGGCTTGGTTCCGGCGCATGTCCGCCTCGACCATCATGGCGCAGAGTTGCTCAAGCGTCGTTGCCGGCGACCAGCCGAGCACCGTCCTTGCCTTGGCGGGGTCGCCGATGAGCAGTTCGACCTCGGCGGGGCGGAAGAATTTCGGGTTCACGCGGACGAGCGTCTTGCCGGTGGCGGCGTCGCGCGCGGTCTCGTCAACACCGGTGCCGCTCCATTCGAGCGCGAAGCCGGCGGCCTTGAACGCCATCGAGACGAAGTCGCGGACGGTCTCGGTGCGGTTCGTGGCGAGGACGTAGGTGTCGGGCGTATCGTGCTGGAGCATGCGCCACATTCCCTCGACGTATTCCTCGGCGTAGCCCCAGTCGCGCTTGGCGTCCATGTTGCCCAGTTCGAGGGTTTCGAGTTTGCCGAGGCGGATTTTGGCGGCGGCGTCGGTGATTTTGCGCGTCACGAACTCGCGTCCGCGCAACGGGGACTCGTGGTTGAACAGGATGCCGCTGCACCCGAAGATTCCGTAGGACTCGCGGTAGTTGATGGTGAGCCAGTGTCCGTAGAGTTTGGCGACGCCGTAGGGGCTGCGCGGGTGGAACGGGGTGGTCTCGCGCTGCGGGATTTCCTGAACCTTGCCGAACATCTCCGAGGTGGACGCCTGATAGAACCGGATTTTCGGGTTCACGTGGCGGATGGCTTCAAGCAGGCGCAGCACGCCGACACCGGTGATTTGCGCCGTGGTCTCCGGCTGGTCGAAGGAGACGGCGACGAAACTCTGCGCCGCGAGGTTGTAGATTTCGTCGGGGCGCGCCTTTTCGAGCAGCCGGATGCTCGCGCCGAGGTCGGTCAGGTCGTATTCGACGAGGTGTAGGTTGGGGTCGGCGGCGACGCCGAGTTCCTCAAGACGCCAGAAGTTGACGGAACTCGTGCGGCGGAACGTGCCGAAGACGGTGTAGCCCTTGCGCAGCAAGAGCCGCGTGAGATAGGCGCCGTCCTGTCCGGTGACGCCGGTGATGATTGCGGTGGGCATGAGAGAAAGCGGTTTGGAGTGATTGAAAAGGTTCGCGCGGTGCCCGAAGGCGTCCGCTCGCGTGTGCGGGACGCACTTTGCCGCACCGCCGGCGCGGGTCAAGCCGAGCGATTAGACGGCACCGGCGGCGGCGGCGAATTCGTCTGTGAGCAGGACGCGCGTCGGGCGCGTGGCGACGAAGTCGAAGCGTTCCGCCGCCGGCAGGATGACATTGTCGCCCGCGCGCAGGACGGAGCCGTCCGCGCGCTCGGCGAGTTCGCCGGCGACGACGCCGACCACCGCCGGCGTTTCTGCGGCGTGCGGCGGAAGGGCGTCACCGGCGGCGAGCGCGAACGCGCGCGTTCGGAACCCCGCGCTGTCCGTGATGAGCAGTTCGCCTTCGGAGTGGCGCAACGGCGCCGGCTCGTGGTCGTTGAAATTGGCGCAGCGCAGCGACTGCTCGACGTGCAGTTCGCGCGGCCGCCCCCAGTCATAGACGCGGTAGGTGGTGTCCGAGTTCTGCTGCACTTCGAGAATGAAGCAGCCGGCGTCAATGGCGTGCACGCGCCCGCTGGGCGTGTAGAGCGCGTCACCGGCGGCGACGGGAAAGCGGTGCAGAATCGGTTCGAGGTCGTTGCGCTCCAAGAGGGCGGCGAACTTCTCGCGCGTCGCGCCGCGCTTGAAACCGGCGATGAGCGCGGCGTGCGGCTCGGCGGCGGCGATATACCAGAGTTCGTTCTTGGCGTCGCCGCCGAGTTCCCGCGCCAATTCCTCCGGCGGGTGCACCTGCAAACTCAGGCGCTCGCGGCACGAAAGCCATTTGACCAACAGCGGAAAGCGCGCTGCCGGCGGCCAGCCGCGCCCCATGAGCCAGCCGGTCTCTTGCGCGATGAGCGAGCGCAGCGTCGCGCCGGCGAACGCGCCACCGGCAACGACGGACTGCGCGTCGTCGCGGTCGGAAATCTCCCAACTCTCGCCGTAGGGATTGCTGTGTGCGGGCACAGCCCGTCCGAGGTGGCGGTCGAAGTCGTCGCCGCCCCAGACGCGCTCCTTGTAGATTGGCAAGAACCGGAGAAAACGCATTGCGAGCAAGAGCCGCGCACCCTGCCGGCAAACGCCGCCGGTGGCAAGCGCGCGGCTGGAAGCGCGCCGGACGGGAGCGCCGCCGGCAACGGCTACAGCCAGCGCAGCCAGAAGCAGTCCAGCAGCGGAGCGGCGAGTTGCCGGCGCGCCGCCGTTCGCAACGCCGCGCCGAACTCCGGCATTTCCTCCGGCGGAAGCAACGCGTTCTCGCGCACGGCGCGCAGGACGCGCTCCGCCGCCGCCGCCGCCGCCGGATAGGTCAAAATCTGCCCCACCGCCGGCATGACGCACAAGAGGACTCCGGCGACCGGCAGCCAGCGCAACAGCGCCGGGTGCAGCAGAAACAGCGCGAGCACCACGGGGAAAATGTTCACGCAAATCGCCGTGGCGCGGTTCCAGCGCGCGAGACGCCGTTGCGGGGTCGCGTTTTCCTGCGCGAGCAGAAGCGTCCCCACCGGCAGTGCCGCGTGCGCCAGTGCCGTCACAGACCGCCCATCATGCACGGCGCGGCTCAAAATGATGTCGCCGGCACCGGTGTCGAAATGCTCGCGGAAAAGGTGTCCGCCCTCGGCGACGCCGACCTGCTCCAATCCCGCGCGCCGCGCCACGAGCATCGCGAAGACCGCGCCGCGCCGCCCGCATGCCGACGGCTTTTTCGACGCCTTCATCCACGAGCGGCGCAGCGACGCGAGCGCGCACACCGGCAGCGCGAACGCCGCCACAATCAGCGCGACCAACAGGAGCGAGAGTTTTGCCGCCATGGTGCCCATTGCCGGCGAACGTAGCGCGCGCGACGCCGCGCTCGCGAGCGGCGATTTTCGCGTTTGCCGGCAGTGTCGCAGCGCGCTTCCTTGCCGGCATGGAAGAGACGAATAACGCCGCGCCCCAGCCGCCCGCCCAGACCACTTCCCTCCCGCCGCTGCCACCGGTTCCCGCGCGCGAACCGGAAACGGAAAACGCGCCGGAACCGGCTCCCGAAGCACCGCCGCCGGTGCCGCCGGAAGCACCGCCGGCGGTGCAGTCGGAGGTGTCGCAAACACCGCCGCCGGTGCCGCCACCGGTGCCATCCCAAGAGCCGGAAACGCCCGCGCCTGCGGAAATTTCCGTCCCCCCCACCCCCAAAAAGTCAGCGTCCGCGAAGACCGCGTCCGCCAAGACCGCCGGCACCGGTGCCCAGCCCACGTGGGGCGGGCGTTTCTCGACCTCGCCGGCGGCGCTCATGCTGCGCATTGGCGAGTCCGTCTCGTTCGACGCGCGCCTCGCGCCGTTCGACATCCGAGGCAGCCGCGCGCACGCCGCCATGCTCCACCGGTGCGGACTGCTCACCGGTGCCGAGCGGCTCGCCATTGACTCCGCGCTCTCCGCCGTTCTGCGCAAAATCACCGCCGGTCGCTTCAAGTGGGACACCGCCTTGGAGGACGTGCACATGAACATCGAGCGCGCGCTCGCCGAACGCACGCCCGCCGCCGAAAAACTCCACGCCGGCCGCAGCCGCAATGACCAAGTCGCCACCGACATGCGGCTCTTTTTCAAGCACGCCGCCGGCGAACTCTCCGCCGCGTTGCGCGCGTTGCTCGGCGCAATCGTCGCGCTCGCCGAACGCTCGCAGGAAATCCTCGTCCCCGGCTACACGCACTTGCAGCGCGCGCAACCGGTGAGCGCGGCGCACCACCTGCTCGCCTACGCCGAGATGTTCGGGCGCGACCTCGACCGCTTCGGCGAGTTCAAACTCCACGCCAACTTCTGCCCGCTCGGCTCCGGCGCAATCGCCGGCACCACGCTGCCCATCGACCGCGACTTCGCCGCGCGACGCCTCGGTTTCCGAAACTCCGAGGAGCGCGCACGCCTCACGCAAAACAGCATGGACGCCGTCGCCGACCGCGACCTGTTCATCGAGTTCGCGACCAACTGCGCACTGTGCGGCTCGCATTTCTCGCGCGTCGCCGAAGACCTGATTATCTGGAGTTCGCCGGAGTTCGGTCTCGTCACGCTGCCGGAGGGCTTCACCACCGGTTCCTCGCTCATGCCGCAGAAACGCAACCCCGACGCGCTCGAACTCATGCGCGGCAAGAGCGCGCGGCTCAACGGAAACGTCTCTGCCCTGCTCTCCCTCGTCAAGGGACTGCCGCTGACCTACAACCGCGACTTGCAGGAGGACAAACCGCCGGTGTTCGACTCGTTCGACACCACGCTGCTGTGCCTCAACGTGCTCGCCGAAGTCATCCGTGGTCTCGCGTTCCGCACCGACCGCTGCGCCGCCGCCGTGAGCGACCCGCTCCTGCTCGCGACCGACCTCGCGGACTACCTCGTCAAACGCGGCGTGCCCTTCCGCGCCGCGCACCACGCCGTCGGCGCCGCCGTCGCGCTCGCCGAAAAAACGGCGACCCCGCTCAACGCGCTCACGCTCGAACAGGTGCGCGCCATCCACCCCGCGTTCGGCGAGGACTGGACGCGCGTGTTCGACCTCGGCGTCGCCATGCGCTCGCGCGAACGCACGGGCATGCCCGGTCCCATGCAGGTCGCGCTGCAAATCGCGCTCTGGAACAAGCGGCTCGAACAGGCCGAGCGTCAGGCCGGCTCCCACAAACGCCGCCTCGCCGACACCGGAACGCCGGAATGAACCGCCGCTACCGGTGGCCCCCTACGCTTCTTTCACCAATTCCGCCGCCGGCGGAACGTCCTTGATGATTTGTTCAGGGTCGGGGCCGACGCCGATGTAGCGGAGGTTCGGGTAAGAAATGGCTTTGCCGTCGCCGGCGGCGGTGCCGGCGGCGCCGCGCGAGGCGAGTTCGCCGATGGTTTTCACGATGAACGCGACGTAGCGGCGCGCCGCCGGCGGCAAATCGGCGAAACGGCGAACGGTGCCGATGTCTTCGCGCCAGCCGGGCAACTCGGCGTAAACGGGCGTGAGCGCGCCGCGCAGGGCATCGTCGCGCGGGACGCCGTGGTAGAGCGCGCCGGCGGCGTCGCGGTAGGCGGTGCAGACGCGCAGGGTGTCGCCGTGCCAGTCGCCGGCGGGCGAGAGGGCGTCGAGTTTGTTGAGGACGAGGTCGTTGTAGCCGCCGTAGCGGAGGGCGTCGGCTTTTTCGACGCAGTCGCACCATCCGACCATTCGCTGTCTGCCAGTGCTGGTGCCGTATTCGAGGCGTTTGAGGTGGGCGGCAAGCGGGTGCGCGTCGTCCATTTGCGTGAGGAAGGTGTGGGTGCCGACCTTGGTGTCGTAGGCCTTGCAGACGCCGATGGTGTGGACGGGTTGCGCGGGGATGCCGGCGCTCTGGAAGAACTCCGGCGTGTAGGTGTGCGAGGCGGTGACGTTGGGCGGGAAGCCGTGCCGCTTGTCGAGCCAGTAGGCCTGTCCGAATTCGCCGACGATGAAGCGGCCGTCGGCGAGGTCGGCGAGAATGCGCTCGCGCACGTCGCCGATGTTGGCGCGCAGGGCGCTGCCGGCGCGCCAGTAGGCGTCGGCGACAGCGGCGCGGTTGAGGCGGAACGGCGCGTAGCCGGCGAAGCGGGTGAAGTCGAACTCGGCGGCGTCGAACACGCCGCGCTCGATTGCCGGCGCGTTGGCGCGTTGCTCGGCGGCGGTGAGTTTTTCGAGGAACTCGTTCCAGCGCGGCGGCGAGACGCGGCAGACGTGCTCGATGACACGCTCGGCGCGGTCAATGCGCGCGTCGAGTTTCGCCGAGAACGCGCCGAACGCCGTCTCCTCCGCGCCGAGGAAGTCGGCGAAATAGATTTGGAACTGCGACACCTCGTCGGCGTAAGCGGGCGTGATTCCGCGTCCCGTGCTGCCGCGCGGCGGTTGACCGAGGACGTTGACGCGGTAGTCCTCCCACGCGAGGTCGAGCAGCCGGTGCGACACGTCGCTGACCTGCGCCCGCTCGTCCACGAGCAACCGCGAATACACCGCGTGGCCGAGCACCTCGACCGGCCGCGCCTCCCAGTGGATTTTGCGCGGGTCGGCGACGACGCCGGCGCCCAGCGCGAGCACGGCGACGTCGCGCTCGACGACGCCCCCCGGCAACAGGTTCAGTTTCAGCCCGCCGACGGTGTGGCCGGAGTTCGCGCCGCCGTTGACCTTGAGCACGACGCCGGCGATGTCCGCCCGCCCGTGCAACGCTTGGAGTTCCCGGATGACTTCCGGTATGAGACGCCCCTTTCCCTCGTCTCCGGTGCTGATGCCCGTGTCTGCGATGAGCCGGCTCGTGAACGCTGTGAGTGCCATGTGTGAT
>JAISSQ010000147.1 GCA_031273045.1 Puniceicoccales bacterium | reverse complement strand
CTGCGTGGAACGCCACCGAGCACCTCTCGCTCGACCTCCAATACCGCTTTCAGGGCACCACAAAATTCGGCACCGCCGGCACCACTACCGCCCACCAATTCAACCTCGCCGCAATCTGGTGGTTTTAGGCCAAAAACGGTTTTAGAGACAAACAACGGCGATTTTAGACAAGAAACTGAATACAAGCCGCCGCACACATGGAGCGCCACACACTGGGAGCGCCGACTTTCAAGTCGGCTCGCCCGTTCTATGCGGCGCAGCCGCCACTCTTTTTTTTAGAGGAGCAAGGCGGCTATCGCCGCAACACCGCCGAGCCGACTTGAAAGTCGGCGCTCCCAGTCGGCGCTCCATGTGTGTAGCGGCATGGCGTGTGGCGGTTGGGTGCGCGGGTGTCCCCGCCGGCGATTGGGCACCGGTGGCGGTTATTTCGGGAGGGCTGCGAGCCAGTCGGCGAGGATGCGGAGGGCTTCGCGGCGTTGGGGGTCAAGAAGGGCGGCGGCTTTCTTCGCGGCGTCGGCACCGGTGGCGGAGCCAATGCCGGCGTCGGCGGCGTCGTCATCGTCGTCTTCCTCGTCGTCATCGGCTTCGTCGGCTTCGTCGGCTTTGTTGGCTTCGTCGGCTTTGTTGGCGGTGCCGGTGGCGGTGGTTTTCGGGGGTTCGGCGGTGGCGCGTTCGGCGGTGGCGCGTTCGGCGGCGGCGGCGGCTTCTTTCTTTTCTTGCTCGATGGCGGCGTCGAGTTTGAGGGGTTCGGAGGGGTAGCGGGCGGAGGAGAGGGCGCGGTTTTGGCGGCGGAGGTCGGCGCGGAGGGCTTTGTCTTCGGCGCGCTCGGCTTTGAGGGCGGCGTAGTTGACGGGGAAGGCGCGGGTTTTCTCGCGTTTTTTCCACCACGCGATGGTGCGGTTGAGGGGGACGAATTCGGGGAGGGTGGCGAGGCGGCGGGCGCTGGCGGCGCGGAGGCGGGCGAGGAGGTCGGGGGTGACGGCGGGGGTGTCACCGCCGGTGAGGGCGGTGGGGATGGTGTCCCACGCGAGGGGGCGTTCGAGGTCGCTTTCGGCGACGGGCATTGCGGAGTAGGCGCCGGGGACGGGGATGTCGGCGGCGACGCCTTTCAACTGAATGGAGTCGCCGCTGGGGGCATACCATTTCTGGACGGTGATTTTGGCGGAGGAGGCGTTGTCTTTGATGAAGCGTTCGAAGGGGAGGACGCTCTGGACGCTGCCTTTGCCGTGGGTGCTGGGGTCGCCGACGATGATGGCGCGGTGGTGGTCTTTGAGGGCGCCGGCGACGATTTCGCTGGCGGAGGCGGAGAGTTTGGAGACGAGGACGACGAGGGGGCCGTCCCAGAGGACTTTTTTGCCGGCGGCGGGGGCGCCGGGGGGCGGGGCGGGGGTGTCGAACTTTTCGATGTTGCCGTAGGTGTCCTTGATTTGGACGACGGGTTGGCGGGCGGGGACGAAGAGGCCGGTGAGGCGGATGGCTTCGTCGAGGGAGCCGCCGCCGTTGCGGCGGAGGTCGAGGACGAGGGCGCGGGCGCCTTTGGCTTTGAGTTTGCGGATGAGTTCGGAGACGTCGGCGGTGGTGCTGAAGGGGTCGCCGGCTTCGCTTTTACAGTAGAAGGCGGGGAGGTCTATCACGCCGATGGGAACGGTTTTCGCGGGGGCGGCGCCGGTGCCGGTGCCGGTGCCGCCGGCGGCGGGGACTTGGTAGAGCCACGCTTTGGCGAGTTTGGTGACGAGTTTGATTTCGGCGCGTTTGAGGGTGAGGGTGTAGAGGGCGGCGCGGTCGCTGGCGGGGGAGATGCGCACGCGGACGATGGTGTCTTCTTTGCCGCGGAGTTGGTTGACGATTTTGTTCAGGCGCATGCCGACGATGTCCACGAGGTCGCCGTCCTCGCCTTGGCCGATGGCGATGATGCGGTCGCCGATTTTGACGCGTTTGCTGGCTTCGAAGGGACCGCCGGCGAGGATGTCGCGCACGACGCAGTAGCCGTCCTCGTCGCGCAGGACGGCGCCGACGCCGATGAGTTTGTTTCGCATCGCGATGTCGAACTCTTCGCGGGCGTGCTGGGAGAAGAAGGTGGTGTGTGGGTCGTATTGGGAGGCGAGGGTGTTGAGGTAGATTTCCTGCACTTCGTAGGGTTCGAAGCGGAGGTAGGTTTGGATTTTGTTGTAGCGTTTGCGGATGGTTTCGACGGCGGCGGTGTAGCGTTCGGGGGTGATGCCGGCGGGGAGTTTGCCGATGGTGATTTTGTGGGGCTGGGCGGGGGTCTTGGCGTCTTTTGCGGCGGCGTCACCGGTGGTGCTGTTTTTCGTGGCGGCGTCGCCGTCGGAGAGCAGTTCGATGATGAGGTCGAGGGCGAGGCGTTGGGTCCAGAGTTTGTCGGCTTCGATGGTGTTTGCGGGCCAGGGGAGTTTGGAGCGGTCGGAGACGAAACTGTCCTTGCTTTCGAGGTCGAAGGGCTGGTCGAGGCGGGCGTTGAGCCAAGCCATCCGGTTTTCGACGCGGTCGAGGAAGTCCTTGTAGATGGTGAAGGCGGGGTTGATGTAGCCGCCGCTGAAATAGCGGTCGAGCATCGGGGCGAAGCGTTGCTGGTAGAACGAGATTTCGGGTTCGAGGAAGTAGAGGTGCCAAGCGTCGAGGTTGCCGATGTAGTCGCGCACGAAGCCGTTGAAGTTGAGCGAGGCGATGGGCTTTTTGAGCAGGTGGATGTGTCCGAGCATCTGCGCGGTGAGGCGGGACTCGTCGCGCATTTCCGCCGTGGGCGAGTAGTCGGCGGCGGCGGGCTTGATGACTTTCGCGGGGGCGGCGGCGTCACCGGCGGCGGCGTCACCGGCGGTGTCGGCGGCGGCGGTGCCGGTGAGGAGGGCGAGGGCGGCGATGAAGCCGGCGGCGGCGCGCCACAGCGGGCGCGAAAAGGTCGGAAGCGGGAGGGAGAGTTTCTTCATGGCGGGGAACGGACGGAGGAGGGAGGGAAGTGTTTGGAGTTTGAAGTTGGTCGGCGGCGGCGGCGGTTGGTCGGCGGCGGCGTTCACCGGCGGTTGCGCCGGCGGCGGACGGTCGCGCTGGCGCGGTCGAGGGTCTCGCGCTCGGCGTGGCTGAGCGATTCGAGGCCGCTTTCGTAGATTTTTTCGAGGAGCCGGTTGACCTCGCCGCGAAGCGAGTCCGAGGGCGTGTAGCGGCCGCTGGCGACGATGCCGTTGGCGACGCGCCGGACGGCGTTGGGCGATGGGTGCGGAGTGGCGGGGGAGACGGTGTGCACGCGGCCGCGCCGCTCGTCGCGTCCGCGCGAACGGGGGCGGTAGCCGAGGCGGTGCTCGCCACCGGTGCCACCGGCGGCGGTGCCGGCGGCTGGGGAATTGGGAGCGCGGGTGTCCGGTTCGCGACGGGAGCGCGGGTCTTCGACGCGCTCGTCGCCGGCGGCGTCGGGAATTCCGCCCGGCGCGGGCAGCGAGAGTTGTCCGCCGAGCGGGTTCGCGAGCAGCGCGAGCAAGTCGTCGTCGTCGTCGGCGGCGGCGTTGTGAGCGGCGGCACCGGCGGCGAAGGCGTGGATTTCGGCGGTGCCGCGGCGGACGCGCACGACGGCGCAGGCGGCGTTCTCTTCGAGGCGCGGGGCGCGCAGCACGACGGCGTCGCCAAGTTCGCCCGCGAGCGAGACGCCGGCGGCGTGGAGCGTGACGGCACCGGTGGTGCGCGCGAGCGCGAGGCGGGCGTGTTTTTTGCGGAAGACGACGCGGGTGGCGTTCACGAGCGACACGCCGCGCGGGTGAAGCAGGATTTTGCGCCGGACGCCGCGCGGAGACGTCGGGGCACCGGCACCGGCGGCACTGGTGGCACCGGCGGCACCGGTGGTGGTCGCGGCGGTCGCGGTGTCAGTCGCGGTGCTCGCGGCGGTGGCGTTTGCCTTTGGTTCGCTGCCGGCGCCGTTGCCGGCACTGCCGGTGCCGCCGGTGACGGTGTCGTTTTCGCCGCCGCCGACGTTCACGGTCTGGCTGAATGGGATGACGTTGTGCTTGCCGCCGCCGGTGGTGCCGCCGGTGGTGCCGTAGCCGCCGGAGGGGACGCCGAAGGTGGTTTCGCGGCGCAACCGCCGGCGTTGGCTGGAAACGCCGAACGCGAACACCGCCAGTCCCCAGAGCAGTCCGCCGAGGTGCGCGGAGTGCGCGTAGTTGTCGTGCTCCCACGCGGCGCGCCACGCGCCGGTGGTGTGCGGGATTTCCGAGCCGAGCAGGCCGGCGGCGGCGATGCCGACGAGCGCGAGCAACGCCCATTTCGCGCGGATGTTCACGGGGAAGACGAGGAGGATGAACGTGAGCCGTTCGCGCCACTGGCGCGCGAGGAACCACGCGAGGACGGCGTAAACGGCGGCGGACGCGCCGAGGCAGAGCGTCGGCGGCGCGGCGGCGGTGGCGTTGAGCGCGACGGCGAGCCATGCGGCGGCACCGGCGAGCGCGCCGCCGGCGAGAAGCGTCAGCACCGTCCGCGCACCCGCCAGTTTCTCAACCGCGCTGCCGGCGAACCAGAGCATGAGCACGTTGAAGAGGAAGTGGAACAGCCCCTCGTGCAGCAGCGCGTAGGTGAGCGGCGTCCACAGGCGCAGCGAGCGGACGCCGGCGGCGGAGAGCGCGAAGTTGGCGTCGAGGAACGCGCTGCCGGCGGCGCCGCCGATGGCCGTCACGAGAAACTGCACGATTGCCGCCGCGACGAGCAGTTGCACGGCGCGACCGGTGGCGGACGGGCGGGATGCGAGCAGCGCGATGCGGATGCGCTCAACCAGCAACCTCCACACGAACCGCAACGGCGACATTCCGCGCGGAAGCGAAAATCCGCCGAAACCGCCGGCACCGGCGGTGCCGCCCGCGCCGGTGCCGAAGCCGTGGCGCGAGCGCATGTAGTCGCGTTCGTTGAGGGACATTGCGTTTTGTTGCGTGCGTGCGGAGAGGGAAGCGCCGCCGGCGTCAGATTTTGTCCACAATCGCGTCCGCCAGCCCGTAGGCGATTGCCTCGCGCGGGTTGAGGTAGAAGTCGCGGTCGGTGTCCTTCTGGATTTTTTCGAGCGGCTGACCGGAGGCGTCGGCGAGGATACGGTTGAGTTCGTCGCGCAGTTTTTCCATCTCCTGCGCCTGAATGTTGATGTCCACCGCCGGTGCGACAATGTTGCCCATGATGAGCGGCTGGTGGATGAGCACGCGCGAGTGCGGGAAGAGCAGCCGGCCGCCTTTTCCGAATTTTTTTCCGGCGCTCAACAAAATGCTTCCCATGCTGGCCGCCATTCCGGTGACGACCACGCGCACGGGCGAGGAAATGAGTTGGATTGTGTCGTAAATCGCCATTCCGGCGGTGATGGAGCCGCCCGGCGAGTTGATGTAGAAGGTGATTTCCTTTCCGGGCGCGTCGGCTTCGAGGTAGAGCAGTTTTTCGGTGATGTCGCGCGCGGAGGCGTCCTCCACGGCGCCCCAGAGGAAGATTTTCCGCTGTTCGAGGAACTTCTTTTGGATGAGGGCGGCGACGGCGCCGGCGCCTTGTTTTGCGGAGTCGTTTTCCGGCTCGTCGTTGTCGTGGTCAGGGCTGTCAGGCATGACCGCGGGACGCTACGCCGCCGCCCCCGCCGGCGCAAGGGCGGAGTGGTCAGTGGTCAGTGGTCAGTGGGCGGTGGTTGGTGGGGGTGGGAAAGATAATCTTTCCGGTGCAACATAATTCTGACACTAACGTTTGTGACAGCCGTCGCGCAGCGACTTCTCCCACCTTTTCGGTCGAATGCCTCCAATTCCCCCTCGATTTAACGCCGCATCCGGCGCGTGGACGCCGGCAACGCCGCCGCAGAGAACGCCGTCGGCGGCACCGGTGACGCCGGTGCCGGCACCGGCTCCGAGACCGGGACCGCAGTCGGCAATTCCGCCGCCTCCGCCGCCCGCTCCGCGCTCCGTCGCGCCGCGCATTCCCGTCCAGCCCTGCCAGCCGCCGCAACGGCGCGTCATCATCGTCTCCGGCGGTGGCGGCAACAAACTCTTCACGCTGCTCGTCGCCCTAATCGTCATCGCCGGTGGCGCGTTCGGTTTCTACGCCTACAAGACGCGCGACGCGCGAAACACGGAAATCGTGGTCTATCGCGACGAGGAACCGCTCCCCGCGACGCCGGACGAGCCGCTGCCGGAAATCAAGTTCGACCCCGTGAAGGACGCGCCGCCGCCCCAAGGCGAGGAGCCGCCCGACGACGATGCGGGCGACGGCACGCGGAATCCGTTCGTGGACGACGACCTCGACCGCGCCGCGCCGGTGCCGGCGCTCGCGTCCGAAAAGCCCGCCGCCAAGCCCAAGCCGGCGGGACCGCCCAAGCCGGTGAAACTTATTCGCAAGTGGATTCCCAATCTCGGGCAGGACGTGGATTACAAATACTCGCGCAGCGACATCGTGGACATCCTCGTGCTCTACGCGCCGCAAGTGCGCGAGCGTCTCGGCAGCCACCAAGCCGTGCTCAACCACGTCAACCACGTCATCGCCTACACGAACCAGCAAATCAAGGGGCGCGAGCAAAAGGGCGTCAAAGGGCACATGGGACGTCTCCGGCTCGCCGGCCTCGTCGAGGTGGACTACGTGACCACCGGCACCACGAAGGGCGACCTCGGCAACCTCATGGGCGGCCGCATCAAGAGCGGGCAGGACAACTCGCACAAGTTGCGCAACTACGTGAAAGCGGACCTCGTGACCATCCTCGGCGCGTTCAACAAGCGCGGCGGCGGCGGTCTGGCGTCGCTACACGGTCCGTGGTCGGCGATGAACTACCCCGTCGGCTCGATTTTCGCCCACGAAATGCGGCACAACTTCGGCTGGAACCACCAGGACAAGCACAACTACTCGATGATTCAGCGCAACTATCGCGGCATGGCGAACTGGATGCGCAACACGCGCGGCGGCGACAAAATCTACGTCCAATACAAGGGCACCGGCGACGAGTTTGAGACCGCGAACGCCGCCGCCGGTGCCGCCACCGGTGGCGCCGCTGCCGGCGGGAAGAAGTAGCGTCAACGCAACGCCCCGCGAAGGAGCGGCGGAGTTCCCGCCTTTCTCACCGGTCGCACTCGCCCATCACGAAGTCGAGCGAGCCGAGGATGGCGGGGATGTCGGTGATGAAGTGTCCGGGGACGATTTCGGGGAGTGTCGAGAGCGCGGTGAAACTGCCGCCGTGGACGCGCAGCCGCCACGGCACGCCGCCGCCGCGCGAGTGGATGAAAAAGCCCAGCGCGCCCTTCGGGTTCTCCGCCTCGAACCAGACCTCGCCGGCGGGGATTTGCGGGCCGCGCGTCGCGATGGCGAAGTTCTGGATGAGTTCCTCCATGCGCGTGAGCACGCGCTCCTTGGGCGGCGGCACGATGTCGCGCGCCTCCTCCGCGCGCCACGGTCCGCCGGGCATGCGCCGCGCCGCCTGCCGCACGATGCGCAGCGACTGGCGCAACTCCTCCATGCGCACGAGGTAGCGGTCGTAGCAGTCGCCGACGGTGCCGACGGGGATGTCGAAGTCGTATTGCTCGTAGCCGCTGTAGGGGCGGTCCTTGCGCAGGTCGAAGGCGACGCCGCTGGCGCGCAGGTTGGCGCCGGTGAGGCCGAGCGCGAGGGCGCGCTCGCGGCCGATGACCGCGATGTCCTTGGTGCGGTCGAGGAAAATCTTGTTTCGGGTGAGCAGCCGGTCGAGGTCGGCGATGGTCGCCGGCAGTTCGTCGCACAGGCGCAGCACGCGCGCGAGCCAGCCGTCGGGCAGGTCGCGGGCGACGCCGCCGATGCGCGCGAACGAGGCGGTGAAGCGCGCGCCGGTGAGTTCCTCGAAGAGCGTGTGGAGTTTCTCGCGGGCGGTGAACGCATACATGAACGTCGTCCACGCGCCCGTATCCATTCCATAGACGCCCAGTCCGAGCAGGTGCGAGGACAGGCGGGCGAGTTCGCAGCACAGGACGCGGATTGCGGCGCAGCGCGGCGGCACTTCGAGACCGGCGAGGCGTTCGACGGCGAGCGCGAACGCGATGTTGTTGCACAGCGGCGCGAGGTAATCGAGGCGGTCGGTGTGGGGGATGAACTGCGTGTAGGTGCAGTTCTCGGCGGCCTTCTCCATGCCGCGGTGCAGGTGCCCGATGACGGGGTCGCAGCGCGCGACGATGTCGCCGTCGAGTTCGAGTCGCAGCCGCAACACGCCGTGCGTCGCGGGGTGCGACGGTCCCATGTTCAGGAACATGCGCTCGCCGGGGACATCGCCGCCGGCGCCGGCGGCACCTCCGGCGGAGCGCGCGGCGGCGTCGGCGACGGTGATTTCGCGGAATGCGGCGTCTTGGGGCATGTCGGGCGCAGTGAAGCGAGCGCCACCGGTGGCGCAAAACGAAAGTGCCGCGCAGCCACCGGCGGCACTATTTCAACGTGCCGCGCGTGACGCCGAGTTGGCTGTGCAGGCGGAGGTCGCGCCAGAGGGCGTCGCCGGAAATCTCGCCGCGAAGCAGCGCGGCGTAGCGGTCAAGCAACGGCGCGACGGCTTCGGGGGCGTCGTCGGTGAACTCGACGCGGAAGCGGCGCACGCCCAGCGCGAGCAGCGTCGCGGCGAACTCGGCGCCGGTCTGCGCGCGTCCGTTGAAAACGGTGTTGCGACAGGCGGCGTCGGCGCGGACGAGGTGCTCCATGCCGACGCGGTCGCGCAGCCGGACGTCGTGTTTTTCGCACGGGCGGCCGCAGTCGCGGAAGTCGCGCCCGTTCGAGAGGAACGCGCAGAAGACGCAGTGCTCCATGTGGAAGAGCGGCATGCGCTGGTGGATGACGACTTCGAACCACGCCGGCGGCGCGGCGCGGAGCATGTCCGCGAGTTGCGCGGCGTTGAGGTCGCACGAACAGGTGAGCGAGGCGACGCCGCGCCGCATGAATTCGGCGGCGGCGAGCGGGTTGGCGACGTTGAGGGTGTAATCGCCGCGAACGAGCAGGCGCGGCGAACCGGCGAACCGGCGCAAATGCTCGTGATTGCGCGCGAGGATGCCAGTGGTCAGAGGCCGGTGGTCAGTGGTCAGTGAAGTTTTCTCTAACGAGCTTCGTGCCAACGACGGTGAAACCGGCACCTTTCCACTGGTCACTGACCACTGACCACTGACCACTTCTCCAATTCGGTCGAGGAGGTAGTCCTCGCCGGTTTTGAAGATGCGCGGGGGCGCGGCGAGGTAGGTGGCACCGGCGTCGCGGGCGAGGCGCGCGGCGTCGGCGTGGTCGCGCAGGTTCTCGAAGTCGCCATAGACCTCGCGCGCCCCCCACGCGAGCGCGGCGGCGAGTTGCGGGACGGTGCGGGCAAGCGGAATGCCGGCGGCGGCGGCGGTGCCGGCTGCGCCGCCGGCAGTGGTCAGTGGCCAGTGGTCAGTGGTCAGTGAGGTTTCCCCTGTCGGGCTTCGTGCCAACGACGGTGAAACCGGCACTTCTTCACTGACCACTGACCACTGACCACTGGCCACTCCTGCCTCTTCACTGACCACTGACCACTGACCACTGACCACTCCTGCCTCTCCACTGACCACTGCCGCGCGCTCGCGCGCGGCGTCGAGGGCTTCGACGAGGCGGCGGCGGAGGCGGTTGAGTTCGGCGAGGGGGAGCATGAGCGGCGCGGAGCCGAGCGCGGCGGTGTCGAGTTCGCGCAGAAAGTAGCCGGTGCCGCCGAGGCGTCCGAGTTGCGCGCGGAGCGTGTCGGCGGTGAGCGCGCCACCGCCGGTGGCGGGCGCGAGCGGGGTGTCGCTCACGGCGGCGACGCAGTGTCCGCGCAGGTCGTCGAACTCGGCGCGCAGCGGCTCGCCGGCGGCACCGGCAACGCGGGCGTCCACGGGGCGCCGGTAGCGCGGGGCGTCGCCGGCGTAGGTGGCGCGGAGGCGTTTTGCGAGCGCGGGGTCAGCGGTTTTCCAGACGCGCTGACCGGCGCGGACGCGGCGCCAGTCGAGGGCTTCGCGGGCGAGGCGCAGGCGCGCGCCGCCGGCGGCGTCCTTCTCGACCGCGTGGAGGAAGCCGCCCTCCTCGCGCGCGTCGGGATTGCCGGCGTCGAACACAACGCCGTCGCCGGCGGCGGCGGGAGCGGCGAGTTTTCGCAGCGTGACGGCACCGGCGGCGGGTTCGACGCGGGTGACTTCGCCGAGCAGCACGCCGCGCTTTTTGCCGAAGCGCGCGTGGACGAGTTCGCGGTTGTTGACGCCGCGCAGCCAGCCCGTTCCCAGCCCGCGCGAGAATGCCATTTGCAGCGTGTAGTCGGCGGCGCGCCGGTGCGCGGCGGCGTTGGCGAGGTCATCCAGCGCGGCGCGGTAGGCACCGGTGACAGCGGCGACGTATTCGGGGGACTTGAGGCGGCCTTCGATTTTGAGCGAGCGCACGCCGGCGGCGGCGAGTTCGGGGAGCAGTTCCATGCCGGCGAGGTCGCGCGGGCTGAGCAGGTAGCGCCGGTCGCCGAGCGGGACGACGGCGCCGTCGGCGACGAGTTCGTAGGGCATGCGGCACGCTTGCGCGCACTCGCCTCGGTTCGCGCTGCGGCCGCCGAGCGCCTCGCTCGTGAGGCACTGGCCGGAATACGCGACGCACAGCGCGCCGTGGATGAACACTTCGATTTCGACGCCGGCGGCGGCACCCTCGCGGCACGCGGCGGCGATGTCGGCGAGCGGGCACTCGCGGGCGAGGACGACGCGCGACGCGCCCAGTTCGCGCGCGAAGCGGATGCCGGCGGCACCGGTGATGGTCATCTGCGTCGAGGCGTGGAGCGCGAGCGCGGGCGCGACCTCGCGGGCGAGTTGGAAGACGGCGGGGTCCTGGATGATGACGGCGTCAACACCGGCGGCGGCGGCGGCGCGGAGCGTCTCGCGCGCCTCGTCGAGTTCGGAGGTGAAGACGAGCGTGTTGAGCGCGAGGTGACCGGCGACGCCCCGCCGGTGCAGGAAGCGCATGAGCGCGGGCAGGTCTTCGAGAGTGAAGTTCGCGGCGCGGACGCGGGCGTTGAGACGTCCGGCACCGAAGTAAACGGCGTCGGCACCGTTCTCGACGGCGGCGCGGGCGCACTCGAAATCGCCCGCCGGCGCGAGCAGTTCGGGGAGGGGCGGCACCGGTGGCACCGGTGCCGGTTGAAAGGTCAGGGGATTTGGGGCGAGCGCACCGGCACCGGCGGCGGCGGCGGTATTCATAGCGGCAGTTGCGCGGCTCCCCGCCGCCATTTCATCCCCATTTTCCATCCCTCATCTTTCATCCCTTATCCTTCATCCTTACCGTTCATCCTTCATCCTTTCTTTACCCTTTCGCCTCGTTGACGAGCGCGATGAGTTTGTCGCCGTCGGCGGCGAAGGCGCGGATACCTTCGGCGGTTTTCTCGACTGCCATCGCGTCGCTGTTGTGGAGCCACCGGTAGGTCTTTTCGGAGAAGTCCGCGAGTTTGTCCTCGGCGTTGCCGGCGGCGTTTTCGGGCGAGAGAACGCGCGGCACCGGCGCGTCGCTCTTGCTCAATTCTTCGAGCAGATTGGGCGAGATGGTGAGCAGGTCGCAGCCGGCGAGCGCGGTGATTTCGCCGGTGTTGCGGAAACTCGCGCCCATCACCTCCGTCGCGTAGCCGTATTTTTTGTAGTAGTTGTAAATGCGGGTGACGGACTGCACGCCCGGGTCGCCGGCACCGGAAAATTCCTTGCCGGTGCTCTTCTTGAACCAGTCGTAAATGCGGCCGACGAACGGCGAGATAAGTTGGACGCGCGCCTCGGCGCAGGCGACGGCTTGCGCGAACGAAAACAGCAGCGTCAGGTTGCAGTGGATTCCGGCGCGTTCGAGGACTTCCGCCGCCTTGATGCCTTCCCACGTCGAAGCGATTTTGATGAGGACGCGCTCGCGCGGGACGCCGGCGGCGGCGTAGCGGGCGATGAGCGATTCGGCCTTCGCGATGGTCGCGGCGGTATCGAACGACAGACGGGCATCAACCTCGGTCGAGACGCGGCCGGGGACGATTTTCAAAATCTCCGTGCCGAAAGCGACGAGCAGCGCGTCAATGATTTCACCGGTGCTCTTGCCGGCGTTGTCGCTCACTGCGCGTTCGAGCAGCGGGCGGTATTCGGGCTTCTGGACGGCCTTCAGAATGAGGGACGGGTTCGTCGTCGCATCGCGCGGTTGGAACTGCTTCATCGTGGCGAAGTCGCCGGTGTCGGCGACAACCACGGTGTGCGCCTTGAGTTGGT
>JAISSQ010000010.1 GCA_031273045.1 Puniceicoccales bacterium | reverse complement strand
ATGAGCACGTTGCGGCCTTTGGGACCGAGCGTTGCCTTGACGGCTTTGGCGAGCGTCGTGACGCCGGCGAGAATCTTGCGGCGTCCGGCTTCTTCAAACAGGATTTGTTTCTTGGACATGGTTGTTAACTTCTTTGTGAGTGGTTAGTGGTTGATGTTTGTGAGTGAGTGTTTTCTGCGGTGGGCAGGATGTGTTGCTTCGTGTGCGCCGACCGGCGTTTTCAGCCGATGACGCCGAGAATTTCCTCCTCGCGGACGAGGATGTATTCCGCGTCGCCGAGTTTGACCTCGGTGCCGGAGTATTTGCCGATGAGAACGGCGTCGCCGACCTTCACGTCAAAGGGAACGTCCTTGCCGTCCTTGTCCTTCTTGCCGGTTCCGAGGGCGATGACGGTCGCTTCCTGCGGCTTTTCCTTGGCGGAGTCGGGGATGATGATGCCCCCCTTGACTTCCTCGCCAACTTCCTTGCGCTGCAGGAGAACGCGGTCGCCGAGCGGCTTGATGCCGGCGGTGCTGCTTTTGTTGTCTTTGGCCATAGTGCTGTGTGCTTTGTTGTTGTTTGTGGTTAGGGAAAAGTAAGTGCAATTTCTTGCGCCGGCAGTTAAAGCAAGTGGCATGCCAAGGAGACATCAGAGGGACGCATTTCAATGCGCCGCAAACAAATACAACAATTTCCACTTCGCGCACCAATTTCCGTGACAGTGCATTCCACCGCCGGTGTGCCAAAATGTCCCATCGCTCCGAAATCCGAGCGACGCGCCGGCACACCTTGTCACGGAGCACCCGCTCCGGTCTCAAAAATTTTTGCTTGCTCGCGCCCGCCGCCCCGCTTTTTTCCGCCGCCATGCTGTTGCCTATTTGCAAATTTGGGACACCGGTTCTGCGCCAGAAAGGGGAACCGGTGACCACGTTCGACCCCGCCCTATCCGAACTCGCCGCTAACATGCTGGAAACCATGCGCGCCGCGCACGGTATCGGTCTCGCCGCCCAGCAAGTCGGCAAAGCACTGCAATTTTTCGTCATCGACCTGACGGGCAAACCGGGCAGTCCGCCGGAATTCTCCGCTACGCTCGACGGCAAGTCCGTCCTGCCCGACCTCCTGATGCCGCTCGCCGCCGCCAACCCCGAAGTGGAAATCCTGCCCGACGACGAATGGCTCTACGAGGAGGGTTGCCTCTCATTCCCCGGTCTCACCGGCGATGTCGCCCGCTGCGAAAAAGTCCGTCTCCGCTACCACGACCTCAAAGGCGAGCGGCACGAAATCGTCTGCGACGGACTGTTCGCGCGTTGCATCCAGCATGAGTTTGACCACTGTCAGGGCGTCCTCTTCATTGACCGCATGGAGAAGCCCGACCTGATGAAAATCCAGACCAAAGTAAAGCAACTCAAACGCGAGACGCAGGCGCGCCTCCGCGAACTCACATAACCAAAGAGACCTCCAACCCCATGTTTCCCAAACGCCCCCACGGTTCCGCCCCCGAACGCCGCCGCGCCGTTTCTCCGGTCGCGCTCTTGCTTTGCAACGTTTGCCTCGCTCTCGCCACACTCGCCACACTCGCCGCTCTCGCCGCCACCGCGCCGAACACCGCCGCCCAGGCCACTGCCAGCAGGGTGGCGAACGCCTCCAACGCCCCCCTGCGCATCATCAACGCCTCATACGGACACCCAAACGAAAACAATAAACGCCTCAACTGCACCGAAATCATCCAAAAACTCGTGGACGAGGACAAAGTAACGTTCGCGGTCACCAACGAACTCCTCCTAAACGGACGCCCCGACCCTGCCGCTGGCGACAAAAAATCACTCAGGGTCTTATACTCCATCGGAGGTCGCCGAATGGGGAGCGCAAAGTGGGAATACCAAAACATCGAACTCCTCCCCACAGCAATCCCCGTCCCCAATAAAACAATCTTCAGCCGGCCCGAAGTCCGCGACGCCTATCAAAAAAGCCCGTTCCTCGGAGCCATCTGGGTTCGCGACGACGCGGAATCATACATCTTCGACGAAAAAGGATACATTTGGGTTTGGATTAGTGCCCGCAAGGCACGTGTGCGCGGCAGAATAATTTCCTTCGACAACCACGAGAATAAAATCACTCCCTTTTCCATAGACGGCGAAAATCACGAAATCGGCACCCTCACCCTCTCGCCCGACAGAAAGAAGATGACGCGCCAAGCGTTCGGAAACAATTATTCTTATACACGCAAGGAGGTCTCACCTTCCCCAGATATTACCGGAACCGAATGGGATTCGCGAAACCCCGGTCTCGGCAAAATTGCATTCCGCGCCGGAGGTGAATGCGAACGTTTCGCCGGCAACTACAACGGAAAAGGTTCTTGGAGGAAACTCGGCGGTGGTTTCTACGCGACATTCCTCCGGGAAGGAAACATGGGCATGGTCAGCATGTTCAAAATCTCCGAAGATGGGAAATCAATCGAACACCGCTGGAACCCCAATGACGAAAACACAATCTGGCACAAAATCTTACCGCCAGAGCCCATAAAGAAGAAGGAAGCGGAGGAACCCACCCAAATCCACCGCCTCGCCGGTTCTCTATGGGAGGTGCCACCGGCAAATGGTCAAGGCGCGCCAATGTTCATCGCAATTTATCCCAACGGAACACTGACAACCTTCGCGAACTCCGCGCTCACACGAAAAATCAAAACTAACAGGTGGGACGCGGCAAATCCGATGACCATCATCGTCGGTGCCACAACCGTTATCCTCGCCCCAAACGGTGCTACCGCAGACGAAATGCCACCCCCCGGCGGCTCCGTGCGCACTTGGCGTCTCGTGCGCCGCCTGACGGACGCCGAAATCAAATACAATAACTAACGTTCTCTTCCGTCTCGCCCTCGCGCCATCCCGAAGATAAACGGCGTCCCCTTTCCCCAAACTTCTTCACGTTCCCCGCCACCCCATGAAATTTTTCCAACCGGTTGTTTTCAACCCGCCTGTTTCCGTCACCACCGGCGCACGTCCCAGAATTCTCTGCGCGCTACTCTTTGCGCTTCTTGCGCCGCTCGCAGTGACGAACGGCGCAAGTGAAACAGTTTCCGCCCTGCCCCGCCCCGCTTCCGCCGCCTCAGCCATTTCCGCTGACGGCTTGACGCTCACCGGCGGGCGGCTGACGCTCAAGTTCACCAGCGACGGAACGCTCGCGAACTTGCTCGACCCGCGCACCGGCAACGACTTCGCGCACACCGCGAAACGTCCGCTCATCGCGCTCGTGCTCGACGGCAAAGTGCTCACGCCGGCAGGGTTCAAACACACCGGCGGCGGCGTTTATCTTTTCACGTTCGCGGACGGCGGCATCGCCGACGCGCTCACGGTGCGCGTCAAAGCCGTCGCCCGCGCCAAATACATTTCGTTTGAGGCGGTCGCCGTCACCAACACCACCGGCAAAGACCTCAAATACCTTGTCTGGGGACCGGTGCCGGTGGCGCTCAAAGACAAAATGGCGGAGACGCTCGGCTTCGCTTACAACGACGACTACGGAATCGGTTTGATGGCGTTGAATGTGAAAACCATTGCCGGTCGCCCCGAAGACGTCGGGCACATCGTCCCGCGCGCAAACTGGGCACCGATGCGCGTCTCGGAAAACTGGGCGGCGGCGGTCGCAATCAACGACGGCGTGAAACTGCGGGCGTTCTGCCAAGACCGCTCTCGCACGCGCGTCCGCCGGCAACACATGCAATACGGCGGCGTCATCGAAAAACTCGATGTCCACTCGCTCCCCAATGACAAGTTTTACGGCGCCGACCGCGAAATCACCGGCACAAAAATCGCGCTCTACGGTTGCGCGCCAAACGACATTTACGACGTCATTGACGAGATGGCGGCGGCGGAGAATCTGCCGCGCCCGACCACCGGCGGCGTCTGGAACAAGGCACCGAGAAACCGCATTCACAACAATTTGCGCAGCATGTTTCTGGGGCACACGTTTGACGAGCGGACGCTCGACGCGCGGCTCTATCAAACGCGCCGGCTCGGCGCGGATATGTTCTTCGCCTACAATTGTTTCCGCAACTACAATGGCGACTACACACTCGCGAACTTCTCTTCATACGAAGATTTCCACAACCGCTACGCGCGCTTCGCGGAGGCAATGGACATTTCGCTTGGAACCAAAGACCGGCCGCCGTTCATCGCCGAAGAATCACCGGTGGTGCTCGGCGCGGAAAATGTTGACCGCAATGTTTTGAAAGCAAACACGGCGACGCTCGCCGAAGCCATTCCTGCCGGTGCCGCCGGCGACGACGCTGCCAGCGGCAACACTTCGCAACTTTACGCCTTCAACGGAACACTGACCGCCGTCAAATTGGGCTACTTCTTGCTCGGCGGAAAAGAGGTCGTCACCGGCGTCATCAAAGACGGAAAACTGCAACTCACAAAACGCGGTTTGCAGGGCACGACCGCGCAAAACCACGCCGCCGGCAGCGGCGTTTCCTCGCTCGTCAACTTCCAAAACTGGGGCAAAAACTTTGTGCCGTCGCTCGCGTATTATTCGGGCGACATGCTCGCGCTCGCCGAGTGGTGCAACAAGGGCGGCTTTCGCATTGCCGACATGGACGGGCAGGAGAAATCGCTCGACAACGGTTACGGCATTTACCTTTTCAACAAAATCGCCGACCTCTGGTATAACGCCGTCAAAAACAAGGAGCGTCTCAAATGGAACGGCAGCGGTTTGACGCAGTGGACGTGGCACATCGCCTACCCAATGCAATGGGGCGAGCGAAACGGAAACATCATCGGCGAATACAAATACCGCATCGGCACAAACTACGATTACTTTTACCGCAACTTCTTCACACCGTCGCTCGGAATGAACGGTCTCGGCAAAAACACAACGCGCCTGCAAGCGAATTACGTCGGCTCAAAAGCGGCGGCGTTCAACTCGCAACTCGGCGTCAGCGACGGCACAAAAATCGACATCACCTCGGAGTTCTACACCGGCGGCATTTCAAGCAGCCCGATTGCCAATGAACTCTTCGACATCCTGCGCGAGTGGACGGTCGCCCGCGATGCCGGCGCGTTCACGATCGAACAACGCTCGCGCATGGCACCAGCGGGAACGCAATTCAACCTGACCGTCGTCGAACCGGCGATTGAGTGGAAATTGGAAACGATTGCCGGCGACGGCACCGACAAAATCACGCGCGCCGAGACCGCCCGCGCGCCGGGAATTGTCAACCACGCAACAGTGCCGGCGGCGCGCTTCACCGGCAGCGCGAAAAACGGAATAAAGAACGCCGGAGAACTCAACAACCGGCGCGTCGCCACCGGCAGTGAAAATTTGGCGAACGCCGGCGACGGCGCACAGTTCATCACCGTTGATTTGGGCGAGGAAAAACCCGTTGACCAAATCCGTTTCTGGCACGATTTCGAATTTGGAAAACGCTACAATGCGGTCGTCGTCGCCCTCTCGAACGACGCCGCGTTCCGCACCAAAACAATCGTCTTCAACAACGACGCGGAAAACGTGCACGGCCTCGGCGCCGGCACCGACAAAGTTTACTCCGAATCCTTCACCGGAAAGACCATCGAACTGCCGCAAACACTCCGCGCCCGCCACGTCCGCTTTTACTCCGCCGGTTGGAAACTCATTCGCAAATCCGGCACCACCACCGGCACCGGCAACGACTATGCGGAAATCCAAATCCTCTCCGGCAAACGCACTATCCCCGAATCCCTGCGCCGCGACGAGCGCGCACCGAAATAACACGCACACAACATCTTCCGCACTTTCCTCACAACCGCCATGCCAACACCGCCGCCATCACAACAACCGTCGCAACCATCGCAACCCGGACGGTTTCAGCAGTTCTTGAACCTGTTTTTCAAGTCGCAACCATCGCAACCGCCGGAATTCACAATCCGCCGCGCCACCACCGGCGACATCGCCGCCCTGCTCAATTTGTTGGACGCACTTGCCGCGTTCGACCGCCAATTCGACACCTCGCTCGACCCAAATTACAACCGTTCCGAAGAAGGATTAGCGTGGTTGCGCGCAACCCTCGAAGACAAGGACGCCCTCGTGCTCATCGCCACCGGTGCCGCGCCTCTCGGCATGTTGTTCGGACGGTTGGAAGGCGTGGAACCGTGGCGCGACAACGGCAGCATTTTGGCGGAATTGGAAATGCTCTATATCGCGGAAGGGGCGCGCGGAACAGGCATTGGACGCCATCTCACCAACGCCTTTGCGCAATGGGCGCGCGAACACGGTGCGGTGCGCCTCTGGGTGCGCGCCTCCGCCGCCAACGCCGGTGCCCTGCGCTTCTACCACCGCGAGGCGTTCGAGGACTACGACGTCATTCTCGAACGCAAACTATGAACGCCCCGAGACGAACGCATTCCTTTTCTTTTTAATGAGTGGCGGCTACCGCCGCACCATTGCCGAGCCGACTTGAAAGTCGGCGCTCCATGTGTGTGGCGCTCCACGTGTGTGGCGGCTTGGCGGGTGGCGATGGGAGCGCAGCACCGGTGCCGGTGGCGCAGGGAGTGCCGGTCTCTGACCCGCAACGGAGAACGCAGGTCTCCGCCCCGCAACGGGGAACGCGGTCTCCGCCCCGTATCGCTGGAAGCACGCCCAGCCCCGAAGGGGCGGCATATCATAGGCAGGGGTGAGGTCGCGAAGCGACGAAACCCCTGTGATAGCGCAAATTGGAACGTGAACCGCGAAGCGGTGGCATACAGCACCGAGGGCATGTGCCCTCGGTAATTTATGCCACCGCTTCGCGGTTCGCATTGTGGTTAGGGAGACGAAAAACAGGGGCTTACGCCCCTGCCTATGTTATGCCGCCCCTTCGGGGCTAACGCGCTACCGCTTGGGTCGCGCACATAAGCGCGCACCACAGGGAGCGCCGACTGGGAGCGCCGACTGGGAGCGCCGACTTTCAAGTCGGCTCGCCCCCTCCATGCGGCGCAGCCGCCACTCTAAAAAAGAGAAGCAAGGCGGCTACGCCGCATCTCCTCCAAGCCGACTTGAAAGTCGGCGCTCCATGTGTGTGGCGCTCCACGTGTGTGGCGGATTGGCGTGTGGCGCAAGGAGCGCAGTGCCGTGCCGGTGCCGCAGGGAGCGCGACACCGGCGGCGTCACCGGCGGTGCCGGCACGCGACACCGGCGACGGCGCGGTTTCGCGCAGAGTTCGCGGGCGGCTCGCAGGCGGTTCGAGGTGCAGTTCGACGGAACGCGATTTCGTGCTTGATGCTTTTTTTTTACGGATGACCTACTCCGCGTTCGACACGTCAACCAACCATGTCGAACCGAACTCATCCTCGAACCAAACCTCCCCCGAACCGACAAGGAACCCAATGCTTCCCGCAACGCATACGCCACCGGTGCCGGCCGCGCCGTCCCAAAACCCAAATCCCCCGAAGAACTTTGCCGCGCGCTCACGCGGCTTCGTCCGCAAATCGCTCGCCGGCGCAATCGGCGCGCTCGCGCTGCTCGTCGGCGTGGTCGCCGCGCAATTGTCGCTGCGCTTCGCCGCGCCCGACGACGCGCCCGACGCCGCCACCGGTGACGCCGGCGCGGTCGTTGCCGGCGAGGTGTCCGGCGGCGCGTTCGGCGCGAAAACAGCACCGTCGGCGACGTCGCCGGCACCGACGCCGCTGGCGTCGCCGTCGGCGGCACCGTCGGCGGCGCCGGTGAACGATGCCGTCGCGCCGCCGGTGGCACCGTCGGCGAGCACGGGCGAGACCCTCGCCGACAACGCGAGCGGCGCAAACGTCGGCGACGCTGCCGGTAGCGGCGCGTCGCTCGCGTCCGTTCGCTTCGCCGGCACACGCGCCGTCCGCGCGACGACGACGCGCAATGCAGCGTCGCCGGCAGCGGCGACCTCCACCACCGGTGGTGCCACCGGTGCCATTGCCGCCGCGCTTCCCGCCGCCGACGAAACAGATGAAGCAGACACCGACGAAACCGATGAAGCGGATGCCTCCGCCGACAGCGACGTAGCCGACGACGCCGCGCCGTGGTGCGATTCGCTCTCGGCGACGCTGACCACCGGTGCCACCAGTGCCACCGGCACCACCGGAAAAACTCGTTTGGAGCGGGTCTTTGACGCCATTCGGGGCATAAGCGCGGAGACCACCGCAAGCGTCGGCACGGACAGCACGCTCTCGTTCGACGCTACCGCCGCCACCCTCTCCGACACCGGTGACGACAACACGACGACGCCGTCGGTTTTGGCAGCACCGACATTGCCTGCGCCGGCACTGCCGGCAACGGCACTTTACGTGGTGATAGACCTTTCCGGCGGCACGTCGGCGGCAAGTTATCCCGTTGCGTATCTTGACGACGTCCCTGCCGGCGGTTGGACGGACGAATACAAAACGACGAAACTCGTTTTACGGCGCATTCCCGCCGGAACATTCACAATGGGGTCGCCGACGGGTGAGGTCGGTCGGAGCAACGATGAAACGCAGCACTCGGTGACGCTCACGCAGGATTACTACATCGGTGTGTTTCCGGTGACGCAGAAACAATACGAGTTGGTGGTCGGCAAGAAGCCGTCTTATTTTTCCGCCGGTGCCAATTATGGGAAACGTCCGGTGGAAAACGTTTCTTGGAATGATGTCACCGCCGCCGGCAGTGGTTTTCTTTCGTTAGTGAGCGCGAAAACGAAGTTAAATTTCGCGCTACCAACAGAGGCGCAATGGGAATACGCCTGCCGCGCCGGAACAACGACCGCACTCAACAGAAGCAACAGCGGCAAAAATTTAACAGACACAACTTCTGATTCTGCAATGGATTCCGCTGGTCGGTATTATTACAACGGCGGTAGCGGTTTTGATGAGTTGGACACCACCGGTGCTGTCGGCACGGCGTTTGTGGGTTCCTATGCTGCGAACGCTTGGGGGCTTTATGATTTCCACGGCAATGTTTGGGAGTGGTGCGCGGATTGGTATGATTCGTATGAAAGAAGCGCGGTTGTTGACCCAGTGGGTCCGGTCAGCGGCGTAAACCGCGTGGTGCGTGGCGGCAGTTGGCACAACAATGCGGCGAACTGCCGTTCCGCCTCTCGTGGCTACAGCGGCACCTCGTCGCTCAACGTGGACGGCTACGCTAACCGCGGAAGCGGAATCGGTTTCCGCGTCGCTTGTGTCTCCGCAAGCATTACGCCACCACCGGCGGAGACGACTTATACGCTTACGGTTAAAAACGGCAGCGTCGTCGGCACCACCGACACCAAGTTTTCCGCCGGCGCCGAAGTATTCATCGCCGCTGATGTCGCGCCCGTCGGTTATCGTTTTGTGAATTGGAAAAGCACCGCCGGCGGCGTTTTTGCCGACGCCACCGCAGCAAGCACAACATTCATAATGCCCGCGAATGCGACAACCATCACCGCAAATTATGAACAAGACGGCACGACAACTTATGTGCTCACCGTTTCGGGAGGGACAATTGCTGGCACCGGCGGCAAAACCACCGGAAACTTTGCCGCCGGGACAGTCGTATCAATTGTCGCCGGCACTGCGCCCGGTTCTCGTTTTGTGAATTGGACGAACGCCGACGGCGTCGTTTTCGCCAATGCCGCCGCCGCAAGCACAACATTCATAATGCCGGCGAAAGCGACGACCATATCAGCGAATTACAAATATTACGAAACGGACGTAGCGGATTATGTCATTATAGACCTCTCCGGTGGAGCGTCTGCGACAACATATCCGGTGTCGTCGTTTCGTGGCGCAGAACCAGACGGTGGTTGGTCGGATGAAGACAAAACAACGAAACTCGTTTTACGGCGCATTCCCGCCGGAACATTCACGATGGGGTCGCCGAGCAACGAGCGCGGACGATGGTATGACGAGTCGCAGCACTCGGTGACCCTCACTCATGATTACTACATTGGCGTTTTCCCTGTGACGCAGGAGCAATACGAATTGGTTGTTGGCAACAACCCGGCGGCCTTCTCCGCCGGTGCCAACTACGGAAAACGTCCGGTGGAAAACGTTTCTTGGAATGATGTCACCGCCGCCGGTAGTGGTTTTCTTGCGAGAATCAGCGCGAAAACGGGGTTGGATTTAACACTGCCAACAGAGGCGCAATGGGAATACGCCTGCCGCGCCGGAACCACGAGCGCACTCAACAGCGGGATAGATTTAACAAGCACAACTTCTGATTCTGCAATGGATTCCGTTGGGCGGTATTACTATAACGGCGGCAGTGGTTATTCGTATTCGGACACCACCGGTGCTGTTGGCACGGCGTTTGTGGGGTCCTACGCGCCGAACGCTTGGGGACTTTATGATTTCCACGGCAATGTTTGGGAGTGGTGCGCGGATTGGTATGATTCGTATGAAACGAGCGCGGTTGTTGCCCCAGCAGGTCCGGTCAGCGGCGCAAACCGTGTCTTGCGCGGCGGTGGTTGGGGATGCAGGGCGTCGGAAGTGCGTTCCGCCAGTCGCTCCAGTGCTCCACCATCCAACCGTGCCAGCGGTTTCGGTTTTCGTGTCGTTTTAACCCTTCCGTAGTTTCCAATCTTACAAGGGACAACTACTCAAATTCTTTGATTTCAATGAGTTGAGTTCCCAGCCGGATTGTCCGGCGCGAGCGCCGGCGGAGGACTCCATGTGTGTAGCGCCTTGGCGTGTGGCGATGGAAGCGCAGTGCCGGTGCCGGTGGCGCAGGGAGTGCCGGTCTCTGACCCGCAACGGGGAACGCAGGTCTCCGACCCGCATCGCTGGAAGCACGCCCAGCCCCGAAGGGGCGGCATATCATAGGCAGGGGTGAAGTCGCGAAGCGACGGAACCCCTGTAATAAGGCAAACAAAACAGTGAACCGCGAAGCGGTGACATACAGGAAAGGATGATGGTTGAAGGATGAAGGTTGAAGGGTGGGGGAAGGATGCGGTGTCGAGGACATTATATCTCGTTGTATGCCACCGCTTCGCGGTTCGGACTTGGAGGGGGATGTTCCCTAACAGGGGCTGACGCCCCTGCCTATGTTATGCCGCCCCTTCGGGGCTGACGCACTACCGCTTGGGTCACGCACATGACGCGCACCACTGGGAGCGCCGACTTTCAAGTCGGCTCGTCCACTCCATGCGGCGCAGCCGCCACTTCAAAAAAAAAGAAATGCAAGGCGGCTGCGCCGCATCTCCACCGAGCCGACTTGAAAGTCGGCGCTCCATGTGTGTGGCCGCCTGACAAAACTCTGTGTTTTTGTCGTCGGCGATAACGCTTGTGTGGGCGACGCCGTTGGCGTGGAAAATCACCGGCACCGGCACCGGTGGGCAACCCCGTTGAGGTTGAGAGGATTACAAATTCTATTCCTGCAAGAAATGGGTTCTTCCGTTTTTTGGTTCATTCCAGCGTCGGATAGGCGATTTCGCCTTTGAGTTGGGCGATGCCGCCTTCGCGTTCATAGACGCCGTAGAAGGGCGAGACGCAGTCGAGCCACAGCACAATGCGGTTGAGTTCGTCGGCGGTGAGTTTGACGCCTTTGTGTCCCGCTTTGAGCATTGGGTAAAGTTTGGAGGCGCGGGCGCCGAATTTTCCCGGATAGGTGCGCAGCGGGTTTCCGTAGGAGTAGAAGCCGAATTTGGGAACGAGGTTGTTGAACGACGCAAACCATTTGCGGCGGATGGGTTCGCGGCCGAGGTTGATGGCGCGGGCGTTGCCGGCGGCGCGTTCCTTGTCGTGGCAGGCGACGCAGTTTTTATCGAGCACCGGTTGCACGAGGCGTGCGTAGGAGAACGGGTTGGCGTCGGGGTGCGATGGGGTGATTTTCGACGGTTTTCTTTGGAACGCTTTTGCGACGCGCGCCGGCGCCTTGGGCGCGTTCGCGGTTTGCTCGTGGCAGCCGGTGCAGGACAAAACTTCGCCGTCGTGCAGATAAATCGAACTGCGCATTGACTGCACGGCGAGTCCGTTCTCGTCGAGTATTTGCAGCATAAACTCGCGGCGCGGCGGCACCTCGAAATGCGCGCTGCCGTCGCTTTCCACCGGCACTGTTCCGAGGACGTTTCGCGCGAGCACGACGCTGTCGCCGCTGGTCGGTTCGCGGAAGCCGATTTCGTGCGGCGGGTTGCCGGAGGGCACGGACATCGGGACGAGTTGGATGATGCGCAGTGCTTTTATTTTTGTGTTTTCGGGGAGCGGTTTGAGCGACTCGTAGGCGTTCAGGACGAGCACTTTTCCGCTTTCCAACTTGTCGAGTTTTTCGCGTGTCGGGACGACGAACGGTTGGTGCTCGATGTCGTCGGCGATTTGTTGTGTCGGCACCGGTGGCACGGGTCTTGCGGCGACGGGCATTGGCGAATTGCAACCGATGTTTTCGTCGCGATAAACGAGTTCCTTGTTTCCAAAACAGTCCACCAAATACACGCCGTATTTTCCGCGGTTTTGAACGTTCTGCCATTTCCCATTGACGAGCCGCGCCTGCTCCCATTGCGCGCCGCCGTTGAATTCAAAATCGGCGACGGCGATATAGTATTTTTCGGAGAGCGGCCACGGCGCGCCGTAAACTTGTCTGCCTCCTTGCGACTCTGGAAAACCGACGTGCGGCGTGAGCCGTTTCACCGGTGCCATCGGGTCCTGTTCGGTTTCCACAACGAGCGGGTCAATCAAGACAAGCGAACCGTAGGATTGCCCGTGGTGCGGCGCGGCGGTGGCGATGAATTTCGGCGAATTGGGAATGGCACGGCAGTCCAACTCCATATCAGGACGTGACTTGCGCGGCGCGAAGTTTCCGTGCACGTGGCGCGGGTCGCGCCCGTCGAGCGAGGTGAGCCACGGTTGGTGCGCGGTGCAGCCGTGCCGGTCCGGGTAATCCCAGCGCGTCCAAAGAATGCGTCCGTCATTGGTGACGCTCGGCTGCCATTCGTTTGTTTCGTGATAACTCAAACAGCGCATTTTCGAGCCGTCGGGATTCATATCAAAGAGCGTGTAAGTCGGGCATTCGCGACCGCAGCGCAAATAGCCGCCGCGCCGTTCCGTTATGAACGCCATCCGTCCGTTTGGAAGCCAGCACGGGTCGAAATCGTTCCACGTCCCGTCGGTGATTTGGCGGAGGTTTTTTCCATCAATGTCGCACGTGAAAATGTGGAAGCAACGCTGCTGGTTCCAATGCCCGCGCGACGGGTCGGTGTGGAAGCGTTGCTTGGTGTCGCCGGCGCACTCGACATACGCGAACGCGAGTTTCTTTCCGTCGAACGAAATGTCCGGCGAAAGGAACGAACCGCTTGTGAGTTTCGTCCCCGCGAGGCGTCCACTTTGCACGATGGAATTCTCCAAAACATTTGTGAGCACCGGTGGCTTGCCATTCTTTGCAAACGGGTTTTCCAAAATGAAAATTCCGCCGCCGGCGGGCAGGTTCACGCCGTAATACTGGTCGCACATATGGTTGAACGTCGCGCGGTGTTTTTTGACAAAGAGCAGTTTGTCGAAATTCAAAAGCGGATTTGCAAACGCGATTTCGCGGCGTAACGCGCACAGTTTCAAAAAGAGCGCGAAACGCTCTTTGACGTTGTCGAAAGAAGCGGCACCGGCGGAGGACCCCTCGCCGGCATTTTCCTTTTGCAGCGCGTCGAGGCGTTTTCCAAACGCGGCGAATTGCGCGGCGTCGCCGGTGGTGCGCAAATCATTGTAGAGCGCGCGGACGCGCCGCAAAACAACATCCACCGGGTCGCAGTCCTCGGCCAGAATCAGCGCGTCGCGGTGAAACGTCTCCGGCGCAAGGCGCGCGAAAAGCACCTTCTGGCGCAACTCGTCGGAAAGGCGGATGAACTCGGCGACGCGCTCGGCGTCGGCACCGGCGACCGTTGCGAGGTCAGCGGGGTCGAACGACGTTTTTCGCGCGCGAAAAACAGTGCCGCCGGCGGTGTCGAACGCGATTTCAGCGACGCTTGCGAACCTGCCGCTCTTCGCGTGTTCAGAGAGCACGCGCAGCGTGAAATACCGACCGCGCACCGGCGCCGCGAACGTCACCTTGTGCGGACCCGCACCGGCGGGAAACTCACCGGCGGCGGCGGGAACGGCGTTTTTGGTTTGGAGTTTGGAGTTGGAAATTTGGAGTTCCGGCGCGTCGCCAACGAACACCTCATACCGCTCCGGTGCGCCGTTTTTCTCGCCGTCTCTGCGCGGCGTGAGCGTGAACCCGCGCAACTCGCGCGACTTTCCGAAATCCACCGTGAGCGTGTGCGGCAAACGCGCCGCCCTCGCCTTCCGCGAATTACCGCCGGCGGACGAAAAATCCGAGTGCCACATCGTCCGCAAATCCCCGTCGAGCGCGCGCCACGCCTCGTAGCCCCCGTGCTCGCTGTCCGCCGACACCGTGACCAACTCGACCGGCACCGCC
>JAISSQ010000192.1 GCA_031273045.1 Puniceicoccales bacterium | reverse complement strand
CACGAAAACCCAGAGGTCTTTCACGCCGTCGAGCGAGTGCTTTTCCATTTTGGACACGCCCGGAATGAGGACGCCGTTTCGAATTGTTCTGCTGTCAATGATGAAGGTCGCCTTGTCGGTGAAAGCGGTCGTCGGCGGACTGGGCTTCCATACGGAACGGAAGAAATTATTCACCGACCCGTTTTCTTGGTAGTAGAGACCGTCGCGGTAGAACGCGATGGAGAAGGTCTTGTTCGACGGCATCGCCCATATCGTGCCGTAAGCGCCGACATGGAGCGCCGACTTTCAAGTCGGCTTGGCAGTGGTGCGGCGGTAGCCGCCTTGCTTCTTTTTTTTTTTGCGTGGCGGCTGCGCCGCATCTCCACCGCGCCGACTTGAAAGTCGGCGCTCCATGTATGGCGCTCCATGTGTACGGCGCTCCATGTAGCGGCTCGGCAACAAGGCAAAGATGCCTTGTACGAGAATGGAGCCCTGCCGCGTTCGTCGTTGCGGGTCGGGGCCCCGCGCTCCCAGTTGCGGGTCAGGAGACCTGCGGTCCCAGAGGCGGGTCAGGCGGCGGCGCCCGTTTTTTCCCGTGCCTGCTTGTGTTTCAGCGCGGCTTTGATGAAGGCGGCGAAGAGCGGATGCGGACGGGTGGGTTTCGATTTGAATTCGGGGTGGTATTGGACGCCGACAAACCAGGGGTGCGCGGCGACTTCGACGATTTCGACAAGGCCGGTGTCGGGGTTCACGCCGCCGATGCGCAGGCCGGCGCGCTCGAACTGTTCGCGGTATTTGCCGTTGAACTCGAAGCGGTGCCGGTGGCGTTCGCGGATGGTGTCGGTGTTGTAGGCGGCGAAGGCGTGGGTGCCGGGCTGCAGGCGGCATTCGTAGGCGCCGAGGCGCATGGTGCCGCCTTTGGCGGTGACCTGCTTTTGCTGCTCCATGATGTCAATGACGGGCTGGGGCGTCGCCGGCGCGAACTCGGTGCTGTTGGCGTGTTCCAAGCCGCAGACGTTGCGGGCGAATTCGATGACGGCGATTTGCATGCCGAGGCACAGGCCGTAGTAGGGGACGCCGTGCTCGCGGGCGTAGCGGGCGGCAGCGATTTTGCCTTCGATGCCGCGGTCGCCGAAGCCGCCGGGGACAAGGATGGCGTCGAGCGCGGAGAGGGCGCCGGCGGCGCCGTTGCGCTCGATGTCCTCGGCGTCGATGCGGACGATTTCGACGCCGCAGTCGTTCGCGATGCCGCCGTGGACGAGGGACTCATAGACGGATTTGTAGGCGTCCTGCAGTTCGATGTATTTGCCGACGACGCCGACGCGCACGCGGCTGGCGGGTTCGCGGAGTTTGCGCACGATGTCCTGCCAGACGGTGAGGTCGCGGGGGCGGGCGTTGAGGCCGAGGCGTTGGGCGACGATTTCGTCGAGGTTCTCGGCGGCGAGGGCGAGAGGGAGTTCGTAAATGGAGAAGCCGACGTCGCGGCACTCGACGACGGCGCGGGCGGGGACGTTGCAGAAGAGGGAGAGTTTGCGCCGCATGTCGTCGGGCACGGGGTGCTCGGAGCGGCAGACGAGGACGTCGGGCTGGATGCCGATTTCGCGCAGTTTGGCGACGCTCTGCTGCGAGGGTTTGGTCTTCAACTCGCCGGCGGCTTTGAGGAAGGGGATGAGCGTGCAGTGGATGAAGAGGACGTTCTCGCGCCCCTCGTCGAGTTGGAACTGGCGGAGTGCTTCGAGGAAGGGCAGCCCTTCGATGTCGCCGGTGGTGCCGCCGATTTCGGTGATGAGCACGTCCACGCCCTCGGCGCCGGTGGTGATGCGGCTTTTGATTTCGTCGGTGACGTGCGGGATGACCTGCACGGTGGCGCCGAGGTAGTCGCCGCGGCGCTCCTTCGCGATGACGTTCTCATAGACGAGGCCGGAGGTGAGCGAGTTGGCGCGGCTGAGCTTGCCGGAGGTGAACCGCTCGTAGTGACCGAGGTCGAGGTCGGTCTCGGCGCCGTCGTCGAGCACATAGACCTCGCCGTGCTGGTATGGGTTCATTGTTCCCGGGTCCACGTTGAGGTAGGGGTCGAACTTCTGGATGCGCACGGTCAGCCCGCGCGTTTCGAGCAACGCGCCCAGCGCGGCGGCGGTCAGCCCTTTGCCCAGCGAGGAAACGACGCCGCCGGTGACGAAGATGTATTTCATAGGTCGAGGAAGTGGTGAGTGATGAGTGTTGAAAGAAAAGTGGGCGCGGAAAACACTGCTGCTGTCCCGCTGACGGAAACGGTGAAAAACGAAAACGCCCCGCAAATCGGTGTCTGCGGGACGGGCGGCAGGAAATGCCTGAAAACGCCGCCAAGGGGAAGGGGATTTTTTGAGGCGCAAAACGCACTGCCGGCGCGCGTCCGGTTTTCACGTTGACGCCCTCGGCGCGGCGGCATTCCCTCGCCGTCAAAACGGCAAAACGGCAGGAAAATTGCTTTCACATTTCGAGATGCGTAACACAGGCGATGAACACAGTGATTTTGCGGCACCCTCGGCGGTGCCGGTGGCTCCGGCTTCGCTGCCGGCAGTGTTCGTCGCGCTGCTGACAATCCTGCTCTGGTTGGGGTGCAGCACGGTCGCGATTTTCGGCGACATCGCCCCGGAACTGCCGTCCGAAACGAAAAAAGAAGCACCACCGGCACCGGTTTTAATCCACGTCGCGCTCACGCAAAACAAGACGCCGGTGCTCGCCGCAAACGCACGCAACTCACAGCCGGCTAACAACTTGCGCAACACCGCCGCCGCACGCCCCGCGTCCCCTTTCCCCGCCCTGCCGGCACCAACGGCATTGCCGACGAACACGCTTCCGCCGGTCTCGCCGCTCGTCGCGCTCGCGACGCCGGAGCGCGCTCCGTCTTGCGATTTGGTCTCAACTCCGACGCTGCCGGTGGCGTCTGCGCCGGTCACGAACGCCGCCGGTGGCGCCGGAAGTGCCGACGCCGTCACCGGTGACGGCGTGCCCGGAATTCTCGGCACGCCGGCGGTCGAGCAACTCGTTTTCGGCGTCGGCCTCGCCAGTAGCCAGCCCGCGCCCGACTACCCCGAAGCGTCGCGCAAACGCGGGCACACCGGCACGGTGCGCGTCCGTTTCGATGTCGCCGCCGACGGTCGCGTCACCGCCGCCGAAGCCGTTCGACCGTGCCGCGACTTTCTGCTCAACGATTCCGCCGTTTCCACGATTCGCCGTTTCTGGCGGTTCCCCTCCGGCCGCCCGCGCTGCTACGAGGTGGACATCCGTTTTGAACTCCAAGATTTCCTCTGATGCTCCTCCCGATTCTCCCGATTTTCCAGACGGCGGCGGCACTGCCGGTGACGCTACCGGCGGCGTTGCCGGTGCCGTCGTTGCCGCTGCCGTTGGCACCGCCGGTGGCGAACGCCGCGCTTAAATTTTTCATCAAGGGCGGCGTCGTGATGTGGCCGCTGCTCGTGTGCCTCGTGGTCGCGTTGCTCGTCCTGATGGAGCGCGCGCTGTGGTGGCTTCTCGCGAGCCACGGCGGAGCCGCGCGGCGGCGCGACAAGGTGCTCGCGCTCATCACCGGCGGTGACTTCGCCGGTGCCGAAAAGTTGTGCGAGGCGCGCGCGGGCGAGCCGTTTCTGGACGTGCTTCGCACCGGTCTGCGACACCGCGACGGGCAGTTCCTCGGCGCGATGCAGGTCGAGGCCGCCGAGGCACTCGACGCCGCCGGTCGCCGCCTCTGGTTGCTCTCGACCCTCATCACGCTCGCGCCCCTGCTCGGACTGCTCGGCACCGTCACCGGCATCATGCTCTCGTTCAACACCGTCGGCGGCGACGAACTCGCCATCGCCGAGGTCAAGGGCGGCATAGCCGAGGCGCTCATCGCCACCGCCAGCGGTCTCGTCGTCGCCATCCTGTGCCTTCTGCCGCACAACTATTTCCACCGCCGGCGCGAGACGCTCCGCCACGCGCTCGAACAAACCATCAACCGCTTTGAAATCGCGCTCGCCACCGGCACCGCGCGCTCCGCCCATGCCAGTGTCCCTGCGTCCCAAAATTGATACCGGTGGCGGCGGCACCGGCGGCGCGGAAGCGCGCATCGAAATCATCCCGCTCATAGACATCATGTTCTTCCTGCTGGCGTCGTTCATGCTCGTCTCGCTCGGCATGGTGAACCTGCGGCGCGTCCCCGTGAACCTCCCGCCCGCCGCCACCGCCGAGAACACCGTCACCGCGCGCGACCTGCTCACGCTCAGCGTGGACAAGAGCGGCGTCGTCCACCTCGAACAGACCGCCTACGGTCCCGCCCAACTCGCCGAGGAACTGCGCCGCCGGCGCGCCGCGAACCCGCGCCTGCGCGTCGTCCTCAACGGCGACAAGGACGCGCTCCACGGCGGCATCGTGGCGGTCATGGACGCCGTCCGCGCCGCCGGCATCGAGCAGATCGCCATCCAGACCGCCGCGAAAGCCCCGTAGGACGACGGCGCGGTTATTCGCCGTCGGCGCCGGTGGTGTCCTTGGCGGCTTCGGTGTCCTCGTCGGTGCGGACGACGCGGGAGATGCCGATGATGCTCTCGCCGGCGGCGAGGTTCATCAACTTGACGCCTTGGGCGTTGCGACCGGTGGTGCGGATTTCCTTGGCGCGGGTGCGGATGGCTTGGCCGGCTTGGGTGAGGAGCATGACTTCATCGTCGTCGCGAACGCTCAAGGCGCCGGCGACGGTGGTGCCTTCCTTGAGTTTGATGGCGATGACGCCTTTGGCGCCGCGCGAGGTCTTGCGGAAAACGTGACCGTCCTCGTCGTCGTAGGGGGTGCGTTTGCCGATGCCGTTGCTGGCGGCGACGAGGAGGGTGCACGCGGGGTCAACGAGGGTCATGGAGCGGACGACAGCGCGGGCGCCGGCACCTTCGTCGGCGCGATCGAGGTTCATGCCTTTGACGCCGATGGAGGCGCGACCGGTGGAGCGGACTTGCTCCTCGTCGAAGCGGGCGGAGCGGCCGTCGTCGCTGATGAGGACGATTTCGTTGTGGCCGGTGGTCTGGTGGACGGCGATGAGTTCGTCGCCTTCCTCGATGTTGATGGCGATGATGCCGCGGCGGTTGCAGTTTTTGTATT
>JAISSQ010000029.1 GCA_031273045.1 Puniceicoccales bacterium | reverse complement strand
GGTATCTTTCTTTGGCTTGCGTTGGCTCATCGGAATGGACGCAGGGTGAAAACGAGGACGGAGAGCGAGGAAGGTCAGTTTCGCAGTCGTGCGCAAAGTGAAAATAGATTCTCGGCGCTGCTGCCGCCGCTCTTTCGCTCGCGGTCGGCAGGGACGCGATTGCTTTCTGGAGCGTCTTGACTTGCTCGGTGGCGGTGAGCGAACCGAGTTTGCTGGCGGATGGAGCGGAGGAGATACGAGCGAATTCGCCGAAATCAACGAACGCAGAGAAATCCAAAAGCAAACCCGCCGACGGGGAATCCGTCGGCGGGGTGTGAGGTGGGTGCCGGCGGTGGCGGCGGCGGCGCGGGCGGCTGTGCGGGCGATGTCGCCGGCGGCGCGGAAGGACAGTTTGTTTTACATCACCGCGCTGGTGCGAGGGCGACGCGGAAGCCGAGGTCGTCGAAGCGCCAGTCGGCTCGGACGGCACCGCGTTTGGCGGAGCGGCATTCGTGCGCTTGGTAGCCGAAACTGCCGCCGCGAAAGACGCGGTCACCGCCACCGGTGGAGCCGGCGGGGTCGGCGACGCTGCCGGTGGGATATTCTCCCGAGAACACGTCCGTGCACCATTCGTTGACGTTTCCGTGCATGTCGTAAAGTCCCCAGCGGTTGCGTGCTTTTTCGCCGACGTTGTGCGTCTGGCGTCCGCTGTTAAACCGAAACCATCCGAGGTCGCGCAGGATGGAGTTGTAGTTCGCGCCGCTTGACGAGAATGACGCCGTCGTTGAGAACGCCGTTTTGGTGCCGGCGCGGCAGGCGTATTCCCACTGCGCCTCCGTTGGCAATTGATAAGCGTAGTTCGCCGGCAGTCGTCCGGCTTTGCGTTCTTGTTCGGTGAGGCGTTTGCAGAATTCAACCGCATCGTTCCACGAGACCTGCTCCACCGGCAGTTTGCGTCCTTTCCATTTTGACGGGTTGCCGCCCATCAGCGCAACCCATTGCTCCTGCGTGACTTCGTAGCGTCCGAGATAAAACGGTTTGCTAATCGTGACGGTGTGCTGCGTTTCGTTGCCACTGCGGTCGCGTTCGCCGCCTTTGCCGAATGCGTCGCCGGCGGGGCTGCCCATGACAAATGTGCCCGCCGGAATGCGCACGAGTTCAAGGCGTGTTTTGCCGTCGAGGTTGACCGTGAGCGCGCCGGAGGTCGGTAGCGGTTTCGCAAAGAATGACGCCGTCGCCGCGCCACCGGTGGCGTTGTTCGCACTTCCGCTCAATCTCGCGCCACCGGTGGTTGCGTTCGGCGCATTTTTCACTGTCGAAACAAGGGCGACGCGAATGCCCACCGGACGATTTTCACCGGCGACTCCGATGGCGTCGCGCCGCGCCGACCGGCAACGCCGTGGCGGGTGATAACAAGCGCCGCCGCGCACGACGCAGTGCGTTGTTTCCGCAACGGGACCGGTCGGGTCGGTGGCGTCGCCGGCGGGATAATCGCCAAACCAGTCCGCGCACATTTCCCAAGCGTTCCCGTGCATATCGTAAAATCCCCACGGATTGGGTTCTTTTTGACCGACGGGACGCACTTGCCCGCCGCTATTAAAGACAAACCAGCCGACACGCGCCATTGTCTGGTCGTAATTGTTGTGCGCTGAACCACTTATTGCGAACGGCGACGTGGTGCCGGCGCGGCAGGCGTATTCCCACTGCGCCTCCGTTGGCAACGTGTAAACGCACCCCTCCGGCAACCGCCCCGCCATGCGCTCGCAACCGGTCAGACGTTTGCAAAATTCAAACGCATCCTTCCGCGTCACCGGATACACCGGCAACGAGTTTCCTTTGGTAAAAGACGGGTTTGTCCCCATCAGCGCAACCCATTGCGCCTGCGTGACTTCGTATTTTCCAAGATAAAACGGCTGGCTGATTGTGACGCGGTGCTGCGTTTCGTTGCCGCCACGCTCGCGCTCGCTGGCTGGACTTCCCATTGTGAACGTCCCCGCCGCGACGCGAATCATTTCGAGCCGGACGCCATTGGGAAGGGAAGCCGTGTGCGTCGGCGTGGTTGGAAATTTGTTTTTGACCTGCGCCGCCGGTGCCGCCGCCGCCGTCGGTCGCGGAATGTATCCCTTGAAAACCCAATCATATTTGCCGCCGGTGAGCGTGTGTTGCGTCAGCGTCGTCACGTTCGGAACGAGTGCGCCGTTCTTTGCGATTTTCGCCGCTTCAACAACGAACGTCGCTTGCTCGGTCGTGGCGATTGTCGGCGGACCGGGCTTCCACTTTGTGACGAAAGAATTCTCCATCGAACCGTGCACCTGCAAATATTTTCCGTCGCGATAAAACGCGATGAAGAAGTTCTTGTTCGACGGCATCACCCAAACCGTTCCGGCGAACAAATGATTGATTTCGACCGGCGCCGCCGCCACCGGTGCTGATGACGACGCAATGTTTGCCACCGCCGGTGCCGCCGGCACCACCGCCGGTGCGCCGTTCTGGGAGCGCGGGTCTCCCGACCCGCCCTGGGCGCGGCGGGTCTCTGCCACGTCCGCCGATGAACTCCCGCCGGAACTCCCGCCGGTCTGCTGTTGCGCGGGCTGTTTTTTCTCCCGCTCGCATTCTGGACACGGCCCCGGCGAGTTGTCCACCCGCTGACCGAAAAGCGTCGTGCTGTGCCGCTCGCAGTAAGCGGCACCGGCGTCCGGCGCGAGCGCGACATTCCCGACGACGGCGGACAAAATACCGAGCGTCGCGGTGTGCTCGCGCCAGTTTGAAAGACCGAACACATCAAAATACTCCCGCCAATTGATAAGGTCGTAGCGAAGCGCGGCGCCGGCAATGCCGAGCAGACCGAGCACGATGGCGACGATTGTGCGGACAACGGCACTGGTTGCGCGCACGACGCCAAAGGCGGCGCGGAAAACCCACCCAATCCCGCGCAGCACGCCGCCGGCAACGCGCACCACGCCGCCGCCGGTGCGACCGGCGATGCCGTCGGCGCGATTGGTGCCACCGACGGCGCGGGGAGCGTTGCCGCAGTGGGGCGCATTGCCGGCGCGGGCACCGGTGGTGGTCATGGACGTTTCGGGTGAAACGGCGAATTGCGTCCGTCCGCGCGGCGCGAGCGGATTGCTTCGTTTGTCTTCGGGCATTTCTATTGGTGGTTCGTGGTGCGTGTGGATGTTCGTTGCTCGGCATGGCGGAAAACGTGTCGAGCGCGGGTTATGGAAGGCGTTACAAAAAAAAAACAAGCCAGAAATCGCGGAAATTCGTGCTCGGCGAATTCGTGTTCGCCAATGCCGCCGGTGGACAGGCGGCTACACACGTGGAGCGCCGACTTTCAAGTCGGCTCGCCTCCTCTATGCGGCGTAGCCGCCACTCTAAAAAAGGAGAGAAGAAGAGGGAGAGGAGAGGAGAGAAGAGAAGCAAGGCGGCTATCGCCGCAACACCGTCGAGCCGACTTGAAAGTCGGCGCTCCATGTGTGTGGCACCCCACGTGTGTGGTGCTCCATGTGTGTATCGGCTTGGCGACTTCATCGCGTTTATTTCTTCGGACTTTCAGGAACCGGTTCCGCAAGACCGGCGTAAACCCACGGGTATTTTCTGCCGTTGATGGTTTGCGTGATGGTCTCGCGACCGTTAACGACCGCAAACGCGAACGTGAATTTCTCGTCGCAATCGACCGTATTTGCGTCCACCGGTTTCCAATCACCGGAGAGCAGTTTTCCCGTTGCGCCGGTAGTGCCGCAAAAAGTAATTTTCGCGCCGCAAAAACGGCGATGAAGACCACTGCAATTTCCTTTGTGCGACGCCTTGTCGAACTCTCCTGCGATGCCGGCGGCGAGCCGTCGGTGGCGCGGGTTCGCGCTGTTTTGCAGGTCCTTGCGGAAAGCATGAAACCGGCGCGGTTGCGTCCGCTCTTGCGCCGGTATCTCGCCGCGCTTGGGCGCGCGCTCGCCGCCGGTGAGGCGCGCATCGAAAGTGCGTCGCCGCTCCCGCCGGAAATCGCCGAGAGCGTCGCCGCCGCGCTGTCGCGTTCGCGCGGACGCCGTCTGACGCCGCGCGTCGCCGTGAATCCCGCGCTCATCGGCGGCATGCGCGCGCGTGTTGGCGACGATGTTTACGACGCCACCATCAGCGCGGTTCTGGCGCGTCTCGCTACCTGCCCAGCCCCAGCCATTCCGGTTTGAGGACGAGCACAGCCCAGAGCGCGGCACCGGCAACGAGCAACGCAAGGTGCGCGAGCACGCCGCGCGGACTGAAAACCCCCGTGTCGCCGGCGAGGACGCTCGAAAGGTCGCGTTGCGCCGGGTTGAGTCGCAGCCAACGCATCACCACGCGCCACACGAACGACACCGTCCCTGCCACCGCGAAAGCACCGATGGCGACGCGGAACACGAGCAGCAGGTCGAACGCATCGCCGGCACCTTTGGGCGACGCCGCCTTGATTGTGACGGCGATGGCGGCGACGAAGAGCGTCGCGCCGAGCGAAATCAGGATGTTTCGCAACCACGTCCGCTTCTGCTCGCGGGCGGCGTCGGCGAGTTCGCGCCGCATCGTGGCGACCTTTTCATCAACGACCTTGGAGATGGTTGCGACCGTTTCGCCGAGCCGGTGCTCGATGGTTTTGTCGAAGCGTTCGGCGGCGTAATCAATGAGCGATTTGATGTTGTCGGAGGCGAGGTTGCGGTGGTCGGTGACGGCGTCGGAGAGCGCGCGGATGTTTTCGCCGAGAGCGGTGCTCGCGCTTTCGACGGACGACTTCAGCCCCTGCTCCGCCTTGTCCAGCGCGGTGTCGAGCCGGTCGCCGATTTGGGCGATGTTTTCGCGCAGTTCGCCCGACGCCAGCCGGATGTTTTCCGCGAGTCCCGCCTGCAAATCCACCACCCCTTTTTTGACCGTTTCGTTGAGCGTTTCGCCAAGGTGGTCAATGTCTCCCTCGAAAAACTTCATAGCGAAGTTATGCCCACCGGTGGCGCGGACGGGCGAGGAGAAAAGTTCCGCACGTCCCGCGCGCTCCGTCGCTCCGCGCCCGCGCCGCGCGGCTAAACGCTGTCGCCCTTTCGGCGCGTGACCGCCATCGTTTCCGCCAATGCCACTTCCGCGCCTTTCCCGAAAGTTGACCGCCGTTGTCGCCGTCCTGACGGCGGCGACGGCGGTCGTTGCCGCGGCGGTTGCGCTCACGGACACCGTCACCACCGGCACCGGCGGCGGGACACTTGCCGAACGCGCGGCGCGCGAGGGTGTGCTCATCATCAACAACAACGCCGAGCCGGTCTCGCTCGACCCGCACGCCGTCAGCGGCGCGATTGACCTGCGCGTCGCGGGCGCGCTCTTCGAGGGGCTGCTCGCGAACGACCCGCGCACGCTCGCGCCCGTCCCCGCCGCCGCCGAATCGCACACGGTCTCGCCCGACGGGTTGACGCACACGTTCCGGCTGCGCGAAAACCTGCGCTGGGCGGACGGGCGGCCGCTCACCGCCGGCGACTTTCTGTTCTCGTTCCGCCGCGTGTTGAGTCCGCGCCTCGCCGCGCCCAACGCCGCGCAGTTCTTCGTCGTCAAAAACGCCCGCGCCTTCCACGAGGGGCGCGAACCGGACTTCGCGCGGACCGGCTTCTCCGCGCCCGACGCGCGCACCGTGCGCTTCGAGTTGGAGCACCCGTGCGCCAACTTCGCCGACCTCGTGTGCCACCCCGCGTGGGCGCCGGTGCCGCGCCACGTCATCGAAAAGTTCGGCGACTTCGACGCCCCCGGCCTCCCTTGGACGCGCCCCGGAACCATCACCGGCAACGGCCCGTTCCGCCTCGCCGCGTGGCGCGTCGCCGACCGCATCGAAGTCGTCCGCAACCCCCGCTACTGGAACGCCGCCGCCGTGCGCCTCAACGCCGTGCGCTTCCTCGCGATAAGCGACCTGCAGGCCGAGGAGCGCGCGTTTCGCGGCGGACTGCTGCACATCACCAGCACCGTCCCGCCGCTCAAAGTCGCCCGCTGCCGGCGCGCCGAGGACGGCGGCCCGCTGCGCCTCGACCCGTTTTTCTCGACCACCTTCGTGCGCGTCAACACCGCCGCCGCGCCGCTCGCCGACCCCCGCGTGCGCCGCGCCCTCTCGCTCGCGCTGCGCCGCGCGGAGATTGCCGCGAACGTCATGCGCGCCGGCGAGACCCCCGCGTTCTGCCTGACCCCGCCCGTCGCCGGCGGCTACGTCTGCGCCGCCCGCCTGCGCGAGGACCCCGCCGAGGCGCGCCGCCTCCTCGCCGAAGCCGGCTACCCCGGCGGCCGCGGCTTCCCGACGCTCACCTACCTCTACAACAACCACGAGACCAGCCGCCTCATCGCGCAAGCCATGCAGGAAATGTGGCGCGCCACGCTGGGCATCCGCGTCGAACTCCAAAGTCAGGAGTGGAAGACCTACAAGGCCGCCCTCGCCGCCGGCACCTACCAACTCGCCCGCTCCGCGTGGAGCGGCGACACCCTCGACGCCCGCGCCTTCCTCGACCTGTTCGAGTCGCGCTCCGAGCAGAACCAGACCAACTGGCGCGACCCCGCCTACGACGCCGACCTCGCCGCCGCCGCCCGCGCCCCCGACGCCGCCTCGCGCGACGCCGCCTGCCAGCGCGCCGAGGCGCGGCTTCTGGACGCGCTGCCGGTGCTGCCGCTCGTCCACAACCGCAACAAGTTCCTCATCCGCCCCGAAGTGCGCGGCTGGTTCCCCAACCCGCTCGACATCCACCCGCTCTCCGCCGTTTGGCTGGAACCGGCGCCGGCGAAGTCCCCAGCCATCTCCCGCGCCGCCTACCGCGAAAGCACTGCCGGAAACAGCGCGACGAACTCCGCCGGCGGCGGCGCCTCCGCCGCGAAAACGCACTGCCGCCCGCCGTGCGAATAGCGCACCTCGACGCGCCATGCGTGCAAAAACATCCGCCGGAAATCCAACCTGTCGCCGGCACCACCGGCACCGGCACAGCCGCCGCCGGCAACAACGCCCGCGACCTCCTTGGCGAAACGCCGGTTGAACGCGAAATCCCCATAGGTCGCGTCGCCCGCAATCGCGTGCCGCCGCGACGCGCACTGAACCCGCAACTGGTGCGTCCGCCCCGTCACCGGCGACAGCCGCAGCAACGACACCGCCCCCACCGCCACCGCACGGTTCACCGCGAGAAACTCGAACTCCGCCACCGCCGGAACACCACCGGCGGCGACGCGCGTCCGAACCCCGCCGTCCGCCCCGCGCCCGACCGCCAACCGGTCGCGCCACTCGCCGCCGCGCCGCCCCTCCGCGACCCCCCGCACCACCGCGAGATAGGTCTTCCGCACCGCGCCGGCGTGCTCGCGGAAAAGTTGCTTCACCGCCGCCGCCAGCGCGCCGTCGGCGCACGCGAGCACCAGCCCGCTCGTCGGCGAATCAATCCGGTTGAGGAGAAACAACCGCCCGCCGGCACCGCCGCCCGCCGGCACCGCCGGCAGCATGTAGCATTCGTTCTCGCGCGAATACGGCGCGTCCAACAGCACGCCGCCCGCCGGAGCGCGCCCGCCGGCGTTGGGATGCGAGGCGACACCCGCCGGTTTTTCCAGCGCGAGAAGCCCGTGCGCGTCGGCGGCGGCAACCCGCACCCCGCGCCCCAAAAACGGCGCGAGCCGCGAGAAAGCGGCACCGGTGGCGTCGGCTGAAACAGTGGAAACGGCGGCGGACATCGTCGCGCATGGTGCCGGCGCGCGCCACCGGTGCGCAACGCCCGTTCTCCGCCAGACCCGCGCGCCAAACCGCCGCCGACGCCAAGCGAGCGCGGCGCGGCGCGGGTGATTTTTAACGCCCGTTCAAAAACAAAAAAAATACTTGCACTTACGTCTGAAAGGAGTTTTTCGCGCCCCGTTTTGCCACCCAGTTTGCGCTACGAACGAATGCCTCGTTTCGGAACGCGGACGCCAACCCCCAACTGTCTCTACCCATGTATTACTCCAGCCATACCCGTATTGCGCCCACGCGCGCCCTCACCACCGGTGCCCTCTGCGCCGCGACGCTCGCCTTCGCCGGCACCGCGCTCTTCCTCGGCTTCAACGCCGAACCGAGCACCGACCCCGGCGGCGGCGGCACTGCTCCGCCCGTCTCCGCCGGCAACGTTGCCGACACCTCCTCGCGCCCCGCCGCCACCGGCGGTGCCACCACCGGCGACGCGCGTCTCGCCGTCGCCGCCGCCGGTCTCGAAGCCGCCGCCGTCGAAGGCGTTGCGCCGCCCGTTCACGAGCGGAGCACCACCGCCGCCCCCGCCGGTGCCTCCGCCCGTCTCCGGCGCGAAATCGCCGCGCTCGACCCCGACGCCCGCGAGCGCGCCCTCGCCCGTCTCGCGCTGCGTCCCGAACTCGCCGCCGACCCGTCCCTGCACGTCACCGCCGGCGGCGCGTTCCTGCACGCCTGCGGTTCGCTGTGCGCTCCGAACGCGCCGGCACCTTCCGCCACCGGTGGCGCGTCGCTCCCCGCGACTGGGGACGCCGGCACCACCGGCGGCACCGGCGACGACGCTCCCGCCGCCGCGCCGCCCGTCCTCCACTCGCGTCCCGGCGCGCCCAACGTCCTCGTGCTCGTCTTCACCGGCGGGACCATCACGAACACCGCGTGGAACTCCGCCGAGGGTTCCGGTCGCGACGTAGCCGTCCCCGCCTACGCCGCCAAACCGTTCTCGCTCGACGCCGACGGCGCGACCTTCAACGCCGCCGAACGCGCCCTCGTCACCGAGGTCTGGGAGCGCGTCGCCGAGGACTTCGCCCCGTTCGACGTGGACGTGACCACCGAGCAGCCCGCCGCCGGTTCCGCCGGCACCGCCGCCGGTCGCACCGCGCGCGTCCTCATCACCAGTGCCACCGACGCCAACGGCGTTCCCATGCCCTTCTGCACCTCCGGCGGCGCGTCCTACCTCGGCTTCTTCGGCACGCCCAACCTCGAATTCTACGGCCCCTCGCTCGTCTATTACGACAAGACCGGCGGTGCCGCGTGCAACATCGCCGACGCCGCCGCGCACGAACTCGGTCACACCTTCGGGTTGAGCCACGACGGTTCCGCCGCCGGTGCCTACTACCACACGCACGGCGCCGGTGCCGTCTCGTGGGGGCCGCTCATGGGCACGCCCTACGGCGCGAACCTCACCCAGTGGTCGCGCGGCGAATACGCCACCGCAAACAACACCGAGGACGACATCGCCCTCATCGCGGGCAAACTCGGCTACCGCGCGGAAACCGCCGCCCTCGCGCCCGAAAACGCGCGCCCGCTCACGCCGCGCGACACCGGCGGCGGCGACGGTTCCGGCGGCACCACCGGCGGCGCGCGAACACTCGGCGCGGAAGGCGTTCTGCTGCGCGGCGGCGACGCCCACCACTACGCCATCAACCTCGGCGAACTCACCGTCCTCTCCTTGCGCGCCGCGCCAAAACGCATCGCCGGCGCCACCGGCAACGCCGGCTCGACGCTCGGCGGAAACGCGGACCTGCGCCTCGAAATCCTCGACGCCGCCGGCAACGTCATCCACGCCGCAGACCCCGACGACGACACCGCCGCCGCCCTCACGTCAATCGTCCTCGGCGCGGGCGCGCACATCGTGCGCATCACCTCCACCGGACGCGGCGCGCCCGATGGCGACGGCTACTCCGCCTACGGCAGCATCGGGCAATACACCCTCGAAACCGACCTCCCCGCCCCGCAGGAAACAACCACCGGCGGCGACACCACCGGCGGCGGTTCCGACGAGGAGGAGAACGGCGACACCGCCGATGACGACGCCGGGGCGGACGTCGACGACGTCGCCGAGGACACCGGCGGCGACGCCGAAGAAGACGCTTCCGGCGGCGACGGCGGCGGCGGCGACAACGACGCCTCCGCCGCGCGCGGCAGCACACGCCTCCCGCCAACCCCCAACGACTCGACGACGACGAGCACGACGACGACAAGCACCACGACGAGCACCACCGGTGGCGACGGCGCGTCCTCTCCGCAAACGCCCGACGCTCCCGAAACGCCGGACACCGGCGGCGACACGCTCTCCACGACCGCCGAAGTGCCGGGCGTCGGCGAAGTCGAAGCGGACATCCCCGCCGCCTCGCGCCCGTTCGCGCGCGGCGAATTGGAGCGCGCCTTCGCCCAGATTCGTGGCGAGCCGGAACCGCTCTTCGAGGTGCGCGAAGGTGCCGCGCTCACGCTCACCGTCCCCGTCACCGGCAACACCGCCGCGCTACGCTTCACGTGGCAGGAGGCGGGAGCCGACGGCGTCTGGCGCGCCATTGCCGGCGCGGCGAACAGCCCGTCGTGCACCGTCACCGCGCGCGCCGGAGCGCGCTGGCGCGTTCTCGTCGAGGGCGCCTCCGCCGTGCCAATCGCAAGGGAGGCACCGGCGGGCAGCGTCCTCGGCGCGCCCCTGTTGCTCGTCGAACCGGACGACGCCACCCTCGCCGGCGGTGCCGCCACACTCGGCGTCGTCGCCACCGGCACCGGCGCGTTGTGCTATGCGTGGCGGTTCAGCGAGAACGGGCAGACGGGTTCGTTCGCCCCGCTCAACCGCGAGACCGGGCCGGTGGTGCGCGTCGAGCGCGCCGGCTTCTACTACTGCGACATCGGCGACCGCTCCGGCCTCACCACGACCTCCCGCGTCGCTCGCGTCGCCGAGTAACCCCGCGCGGCGAAATCCCGTTCAACATCCGACGATGGTGACGGCGTCGGATGCGTCGCCGTTGCCGGTGCCGGAGGTGCCGCCGGTGACACCGCCGCCGGTGCCGCCGGCGGTGACGGTTTCCCAAGTGAGCCGCTGTTCCCACGGGATTGTTTTCACATCGGAGCGGCGGTTGAAAACGACGAGGTAGCACGGCGCGTTTCGGGCGATGCGGTCACGGTATTTGAGGACTTGTTCGACACCTTCCTCGCGCACGATTGCGGGGGTGTCGTAGTCATGGAGGATTTTGATTTCGATGATGTTTTGCTGCCCCTCGTATTCGACGAACAAATCCATTTTTCCGGTGCCGGAAGCACTTTCGCGTTCTATGCGACCGCCGCCGTTTGTGAGGCGTTGCAGAAACGCTTGAAGGAGCAGGTGCGGGAACGCTTCGGGATAGTCGGCGCGGACTTCCCAAATCTCCGAATTGCGCCGCCAGAATTTCTGGAACTCGCGCAGGAGCGAATCCATGTCGAGCGAACCGTCAGGGTGCTGCCAGCGAAAGGTCTGCGGCGGCGGCGTGGTGTTGTAGTAGCGCGAATTCAAGTAGCGCGTGAGCACCTCCTCGTAGAGGGGGTTGGAAATTTCGTAACCCATCACCGGTGACCTTTTTATCAGACCCAAATCGCGGACGTATTCGACATCGTCGTCCTGGTCGCCGAGCGGGTTCGCCTTGTCGCCGGTGATGACGGATTGAATGACGCGGCGGACGCGCGGGTCTTGGAGGCGTTTGCCAAGGGCGTCGAGGTGGGTTTCGCGGGCCTCGATGATTTGTTTCCGCGCCTCGCGCAGATGTTCGACGGTGACGGTCGAGAAGTCCTTCTCGTCGAGAACACGCATCGTCGCGCGCTCAAAGAACGAATTCACGAGCCACGGTTGGCATGCCCGTCGGCGCGACACCGGCGGCGGGTCTCGCGGGAACGGGCAAACCGATGTCGCTCGCGCCGACGCGGATGGCGTCGCAAATGGAGGGCATCGCGCGTTCCGGTTCCGCGATCCCCTGAACGCGCTCGACGGTCACGTAAGCGGCGGCGAACTCGCCGGAGGGCGCGGCGTTGAGTTCCTTTGCCTACGAGAGCAGGAAGGTCGTCTTGCCGGTTTGGCGCGGCGCGTGAAGCACCCAATAAAGTTGGTCGTTCACGTAGCGGTGCAACTGCGCGTTCTGCAAACGTTCCGCCGGCGGCAGCATGTAGTGCCACGCGGGGTCGCAGGGACCGGTCGTGTTGAAGAAACGACGGCGCGGCGGTGCGGGCGGAATTGCCGGCGGCGGCACTGGTGACTGCGGGGAACTCATGGGGAAGCGGAAGGAAAACCGTGACGTTGCGGCAGGGGTAGCGGTGCCGCGCGAAGGGGGCAAGATAGGAGGGGGTTCCGCCCGTCCGACGGCATTCCACGCCGCGCCGCCGCCGGCGGTTGAACGCTTGCCGCGACCGCCGGCGGCGGCAAATTTTCGCCCGATGAAAACTCGCCGCACCGCGCTCGCCCTGCTCGCCGCCGCCGCCATCGCAACCGCCGCAACCGCCGTCCCGCCGGCGCTTCAAGCGTTGGAGGACGCGCCGGCAGAACGCGCACCGGCGGCGGCTCCGCTCGGCGTCGGTTGCCAAGGGCGGGTCATGCCGCGCGACGGACACCTCGCCCGCCTCGCCGCGCCCGCCGACCAAGGGACGCCGATTGTGGCTCGGTTGCTCGTCGCCGAAGGCGCGCAAGTCGCCGCCGGCGACGCCCTCGCCGTCCTCGCCGCCGAGGAGCCGGCGCGGCTGCTTCTGGCGCAGGCGGAAGCGGAGCAGAAAACCGCCGCCGCCGCCGTCGAAACCGCCCGCGCCGCGCTCGCCGAGACCGCCGCCGGTGCCGGACGAATCCGCGCCGACGCCGCCCTGCTCGTCCTCGACGCGCGCGCCGCGCTCGCCGAGGCGGAAGGCGGGCGCGACGCCTCGAAAGCACCGTCGGCGCGCTTCCGTGCGAGCGCGGAGGAGGTCGCCGCCGCCGCCGCCGCGCGCGACGCCGCTCGGGAAAACCTCGCGCGCCTGAACGCGCTCGGCGCGACGCTCAAAGCGCGCCTCGACGCCGCCCTCGCCGCGCCGGCGCTCGCCGTCGAAAAAGCATTCTGGGACGCCGACAAAAAGAACGCGGCGGCGGCGCTGGCGGAGACGCGCGCCGCGAACGCCCTCGCGCTCGCCGAGCACGAGGGGCGGGTCGCCGCCGCCGGTGGTGAACTCGCCGTGCTCGAAGCGCGCCTCGCCGCCGTCGCCGCGCTGGCGAAAATCCACGAGCGCGAGCCGGCGGAGCACGCCGCCGCCGGTGTTCGCGCCGAGATTGCGCGGGAGCGCGTCACCGCCGCCGGGCTTCAGGCGCGCGCGGCGGAGAAGGAGGCGGACGCCGCCGTCGAGCGCGCCCGGCGCGTCCTCGCCGAGGCGGAACTCGCGCTCGAAAAAGCGCGGGCGGCGGCGCAACTTGCAGGGGCGCGGTTCGAACTCACGCGCATCAAAGCACCCTTCGCCGGAACGGTTCTGCGCGTGTTCGCGCATCCGGGCGAGGCGGTCGGTCCGCAAGGCGTTCTGGAACTCGCCGACCTGTCGCGCATGACCGTCGAAACCGAGGTCGCCGTCGCCGACATCGGGCGTGTCCGCGCGGGCGACACGGCGCGGGTGCGCGTTCCGGGCGTTGCCGGCGCGCTCACCGGAAAGGTTGTGAAAATCGGCGGGCGCGTCACCGCCAGCGCGCTTGCCGACGAGAACCCGACCGCGCTGAAGGACCTGCGCGTCGTGCGCGTTGTGGTGGAGATTTCCCCCGCCGACGTCCCCGCGCTGCGTCACCACACCGGAGCCCAAGTCCTCGTGCGAATCGGCGGCAAGTGAGTGCCCCCGCCCGCGCCGCGCGGAGACCGCCGCCCCGCCCCGTTTTTCGGAGTGGCGGGCGTCAAAAGAAGTCGCGCGGGTCGCGCCCGAAAAATTCCTCCAACTCGATGCCGCCGGCGGAGTCGCCGCCGGTGCCGACCAGTAGCGCGCCGGCGTCGGGAAATTTTTTGCGGAACGCTTCCAATCCGGTGAGCCGCCGCGCGCCGCCACCGGCGGCGCGCGGGCGTCCGCTCTTGACCTCGATTGCCCAGACGCGCGCGCCGCGCCGCACAACGAAGTCCGCCTCGGCGTCGCCCTCGCGCCAGTAGGCGAGCGACCACTCGGCGCCGTGCAAGTGGTTGAGCAAGTGCGCGCCGACGGCGTTCTCGACGATGCGTCCGCGCCACGCGCCGTCGCGCCCCGTCTCGGCGCGCGTCAGTCCGCTGGCGGCGTTGATGAGGGCGTTGTTCCAGAAGATGAGTTTGGGGCTGCTGCCGCGCCGGCGGTGCTGTCCGCCGGAGTATTGTTCGAGACCGCTGACGAGGAATGCCGCGCCGAGCAGGTGGAGGTAGTTCGCGAGGGTGGTTGTGTTGCCGGCGTCCTGCAATTGTCCGAGCATTTTTGTGTAGGAGAGGATTTGCGCGGGGTGCGTCGCCGCCAGTCCGTAGAGATGGCGCAAGAGGGCGGGTTTTGCGACGGGTGCGAGCATGAAAACGTCGCGGGCAAGGACGGTTTCGATGAGCGAGTCGGACACGTATTGCCGCCACAATTGCTCGTTGCCGGCGAGGGGTGCGGCACCCGGATACCCGCCGAAGAAGAGCCATGTTTCCAAGTCCCAGCCAAATGCGGCGCGGCATTCCGACCACGTCCAGTGGAGGCACCGGTGCAGGAAAAAGCGTCCCGCGAGCGTTTCGGTGACGCCGTGCTGGACGAGCAGTGCCGAGGAACCGAGTAGCACGACGTGCAAGGGCGGCACCGGTTCGCGGGCGAGCAGGTCGTCCCAGAGGCGTTTGATTGTCTCGCTCCAGCCGCGCACCTTTTGCACCTCGTCAAACACGAGCAAAACAGGAGCGGCGGCGGAAGCGGCGGCGTTGCCGTCAGCACCACCGGTGATGCCACCGGTGGCGTCGGCGAGAGCGAGGCGCCAATGCGTTTCGAGCCATTCCGGTCCCGGCGGCAGGAGCGCGTCGGCGGAAACATAGCGGAACCGCCCCGAAAAGCGGCGGCCGAGTTGGCGAACCGCCGTCGTTTTGCCGACCTGCCTCGGACCGGTCACGACATGCAGCAGGCGCGGAAGCGTCCGCAACGCCGTCTCCAATTCACCGACGAGCGCGCGCTCGTATTCGGTGTTCGCGGAGTTCGCGGTGTCGCCGGCAGTGCCGGTGTCGCCGGTTCTTTCGGAGGTGGCGACTTCTTCGGATTTTACGGTGTTCATGCCGCGACACTGCGCGGTGCCGGTGCCGCAATCAAGCAATTTACTCAATGAGTGAGTATTTTTGCTCAACCATTGAGTAAATTCGTCCGCCCCGTCGGTCTCACCGTTTCATGGTTCGGCCGCCGGGCTGGGCTTTCCAGATGACGCCGCCGCCTGACCAGTCCACGTTTGGCGGGATGACGGCGCTGCCGTATTTGCGCGCCTCCGCCTGAACTTTCGCGGGGTCCACCTCGCCGCGTTCCGTGCGGAAGAGCGCGACCTTGCCCTTCTTGTCTTTCCGCTCGAAGCACAGGAACGAGTAGAAGACGCCGCCCGGCCGTTCGCCGATGGCAATCTCGATGGGGCATTTTTCGCCCTCGCGCACATCGAGCCACGGTCCGCAACGCATGTTGCTCCAGCCCGGGTTTGCGCCGGGGAACTGGTCCTTGGTGCCGTCGGGGAACTTGCTGGCGTAGGGGTTCGCGTCCGCGCCCCTGCCGAGCAACGGCAGCAGCCAGCCCATGTCGGGACCGTGCTGCTCGAAGACGTTTTTGCCCTTCCAGCGCACGCACATCCAGTCGTCGGTGACGCCCACGAAGCGGAATTTCCCCGTGAACGGCGCGATGACGGTGCCGGAGTAATGCACCATGAGGTTGCTGGGCTGCCCCGGTGCCTCGAACGATTTTGGCGCGGCGGCGGCACTAATCATCGGGATGAAGAGGTGTTGCAGTTGGAGTGCCTTGTCCGCCCGCTTCACCGTGCGCTCCAAATACGACACGTCCCACTTCTTCGCGAAGAACTGCTTCAGTTCGCTGACGTAGCGGGCGTTGTTGTAACCGCGCGGCTGATTGCGCGGACCGACCTTGAAATCGTAGTAGTAGCCCGTGAGACCGCCGGCGTTGAAGTCGCGCGTGCCGAAGAGCGAGACCATGTTGCGTCCGCCGCCGCGACCGACGCCGATTCCGCCGCCCTCGCCGCCGCCGGCACCGCCGCCGAGACCTTTCGACGCCGCGCCGAGCGGATTGCCGTCGGCGAGCGCCGCCATGTTCATGCTCGGCATTTCGGGCAGCGAGACGCTCGTCGCCGCGCCCTTGACGAGCAGTTTGTTCGGCGAACGCACCTGCGAGCGCGCGTTCTTGGGCTTCACGCGGT
>JAISSQ010000052.1 GCA_031273045.1 Puniceicoccales bacterium | reverse complement strand
CCGGATAACTTGTCGGGCGGATGCCGTAGCCGTGGCCGCCGGCGGCGTAGATGTGCATTTCGGCGGAGACGCCGGCGGCGCGGAGGGCGGCGAAGTATTGGAGGGAACTTTCGACGGTGAACGGGTCGTCGGCGGCGTGAATGAAGATTGCCGGCGCAGTGCGGGCGGTGGGCGTCAACGGCGCGAGCGCGCCTTCGCCGGCGAGGTAGGCGGGATACATCAGGACGGTGAAATCGGGGCGGACATTTTGGGCGTCGGCGGCGTCAACGGCGTCGTAAGCGCGGGCGGGCGCGTTGCCGGCGAGTGCGCTCAAATGGGCGCCGGCGGAGAATCCGAGCATTCCGACGCGGAGCGGGTCGATGCCCCACTTGGCGGCGTTGGCGCGGAGGAGCGCGAGCGCGCGTTGGGCGTCTTTCAATTCCATCTCGCCGGGCGTGGCGCCGCTGCGCGTCGGCACGCGGTATTTGAGGACGGCGGCGGTGACGCCGAAGGAGTTGAGCCAGCGGGCGAGTTCGACGCCTTCAAGCGTCCAACTCAAAAACTGATAACAGCCGCCCGGCGCGATGAGGACGGCGGCGGTGGTGTCGCCGGCGTTGGCGCGTTTGGCAGGGAAAATTTCAATCTCCGGTTGCCAGACGTTGAAGAGGTTCAGGTGGGCGCCGTGCGGGTAGGGTTCGGCGATGCCGGTGACCGTCCAGTATTCGCCGCGTTCCGGCGCGGGCGCGGACTCGCCCGGCGGCGTGGTGCCGGCAGGCCAGAGCGGGAATTTTTCGCCGCCGGCGGGCGGGAGCAGGGCGCGCATGAGTTCGGGCGTCGCCGGAACGGTCGGGGGAAGAGAGAAGGAAGCCATGCGGCGCAGGGTGGCAAAGGGCGGCGCGAGGGAAAGCGGGATTTCGGAGGCGGAGCGGCACCGGTGCCGGCGCAAGAACGGTGCCGCCGGCGGCGGCTTGCGCGCGGAAACAAAGCCGCCGCCGGTGCTGTCTCACTGCGCACACGTTTCCTCATGAGCAAAACCAACCTTTCCCCCAAACTTCCCGCAACGAACGCCGCCACCGGTGGCACCGCCGGCGCCGCCGGCGCGCAAAGCCGCCGCGCGTTCCTCAAAAACGCCGCCGCCGCGCTCGCCGCCGGCGCGTTCCTGCCCGCGTTTCCGGCGTTCGTGCCGGCGTCGGCGCTCGGTCGCGACGGCTCCGAGGCGCCCTCGAACCGCATCCAACTCGGCGTCATCGGCACCGCACAGGGCGGCGCGGACCTCGACGGCTTCCTCGGCTTCGGGGACGTGCAGGCGGTCGCCGTGTGCGACGTTGACGCGAACCGGCGCAACGGGCGTCTCGCCTCGCTCAACCGCGCCCACGGCGGCCGGCACAAGGGCGCGAAGGGCTACAACGATTTCCGCGAGATGTTCGCGAAGGCGGGGCTGGACGCGGTCATCATCGCGCCGCCCGACCACTGGCACGGTATCATGGGCGTCGCCGCCGCGCGCGCCGGCATTGACATCTACGGCGAGAAGCCGCTCGCGCACACGCTCGTCGAAGGCCGCGCCATCGTCGAGGCGGTGCGGCAGCACGGGCGCGTGTGGCAGACCGGCAGTTGGCAGCGCTCGGTGTCGAACTTCCACCGCGCGGTCGAGTTGGTGCGCAACGGGCGCATCGGCAAGTTGGTCAAGATTGTCGCCGGCACGCACGGCGGCTTCGGGCGTCCCGGACCCAAGCCCGCCGACTACGGCAAACCGCCGGCGCACCTCGACTACGACCTGTGGGTCGGACCGGCGCAGTTCACGCCTTACGACTCGCGCGCGCTGCACTGGAACTGGCGTTGGATTTTGAACACCGGCGGCGGCAACCTGATGGACTGGGTCGGGCACCACGTGGACATCGCCCAGTGGGGCGCGAACAAGGACAAGACCGGTCCCGTGAAGGTCGAGCCGAAGCACGTGAAGTTCTCGACCTCGGCGCCATGGGACGCGGAGACCGAATACGAATACGAGTGCACCTACGCCGACGGCCTCGTGCTCACGGTCAACCACGGCAGCGGCACCAAGTTCATCGGCGAGGACGGCAAGTGGGTCAAAGTCAACCGCGGTCATTTGAGCGCGAGCGACCCCGCGATTCTGCGCGAGGTCATCGGCGTCGAGGAGGAGCACATCTACCACTCCACGAACCACGCGCGGAACTTCGTTGATTGCATCAAGACCCGCCGCGAGACCATCACGCCGGCGGAGACCGCGCACCGCAGCGCGAGCATCGGGCACCTCGGCCACATCGCGCTCACGCTCGGCCGCACCATCCGCTGGAACCCCGAAACGGAGACCATCGCCGGCGACCCGACCGCCACCGCGATGCTCTCGCCGTCGTTCCGTGGAAACTGGTCGCTGTGAGGTGCCGGCGCGCCGCGCCGCGCGCGCTCAAATCGCGTAGTCGCCGGCGACTGCCGGCGGCGGGGTTTCCAGTTCGAGTTCGACGAGGAGCGTGCGGCGGAGGTCTTGGAAAACGGGACTCTCGCGGTCGCGGGGACGGGCGAGTTGGATGCGGTGCTCGCGTTTGATGCGGCCCGGGCGCGGGGTCATCACGACGACGGTGTCGCCGAGCAGGAGTGCCTCTTCGACGTCGTGGGTGACCATTACCATCGTGATTTTTTCGACGCGCCAGATGCGCTCCAACTCGGTCTGCATTCGGAGGCGTGTGATGGCGTCGAGGGCACCGAGCGGCTCGTCGAGCAGGAGTGCGCGGGGGCGGGCGGCGAGGGCGCGGGCGATGGCGGCGCGTTGCGCCATTCCGCCGGAGAGTTGCGCAGGCCAGGCGCCGGCGAAGTCGGTCAGTCCGACGAGGGCGAGGGCGCGGCGGACGCGCTCGTCTCGCTCCGCCGCCGGCAGTGCGGAGAGGCCGAGCGCGGTGTTGTCGGCGACGCTCAACCACGGCAGGAGCCGGTGGTCTTGGAAGACGACGCCGCGGTCGGGGCCGGGGGCGCGGACGGGTTCGCCGTCGAGGGCGACGGTGCCTTCGTGCGCGGTCTCCAAGCCGGCGATGGCGCGCAGGAGCGTGGTTTTTCCGCAGCCGCTCGCGCCGACGATTGCGACGAAGGCGCCGGCGGCGATGTCGAGCGAAACGGCGTCGAGGGCGCGGACTTCGCCGCCGGTGGTGCCGCCGGCGCGGGTGTCGCGGAAGGTTTTCGAGAGGCCGCGAATGGTGATGGCGGCGGCGTTGCCGGTGCCGGAGGTGTCGGCGGTAGCGGCGGTGCCGGCGGTGGTTTCAAGGTGGCTCATTGGTGCGGTGCGTTTTTGTGGTGGTTGCCGGTGGTGGCGGTGGTTGCCGGTGGTTCAGCCCTCGAAGCCGCGTTTCCAGCGCAGGAGGTGGCGTTCGAGGCGGCGCAGTCCGAAGTCAATTGAGAAGCCGACGCCGCCGATGATGAAAATCAGGGCGAAGAGGTGGTGGGTGTGCATCAACTCCTGCGAGCGCATCAGCAGGAAGCCGAGGCCGCGCCGTGCGCCGAGCATTTCGGCGACGACGAGCACGGCCCACGCGATGCCGGCGCCGTAGCGCAGGCCGACGAACACGCCCGGCAGCGCCGCCGGTGCGACGACGCGCAGCAGCAGTTCGAGTTTTCCGAAGCCGAACACGCGCCCGACTTCGATGTATTCGGCGGGCACGCCGCGAATGCCTTGCAGGGTGTTCAGAAAAACGGGGAAGAAGACGGCGAGTCCGATGAGGACGGTTTTGCCGCCGGTGCCGGCGCCGAACCACAGTATCATCAGCGGCAGCCACGCGAGGCCGGGGACTTGGCGGAAGGTGTTCAGCGTGGGCGTGAGAACGCGCTCGGTGAGGCGCGAGAGGCCGCAGGCGGCGCCGGTGGTCAGCCCGACGAGGACGCCGCAGATGTAGCCGCGCAGGACAGTGATGGCGCTGGCGGCGAAGTCGCCGGCGAGGTCGTCGCGCCAGAGTTCGCCGAAGCCGGCGAGGACGGTTGCCGGCGGCGGCAGGAAGAGCGGATTGACGGCGGGCTTGGTGCCGGCGGTCAGCAGGAACCAGACGGCGAGGAGCACCGCCGGCACGAGGAACGGAGCCGCGCCATAAATTACAGGCGGTTTCATTTAACGACGGTTGGTTGGAATTTGTAGTCGGCGGGGGAGCTTTCGGAGCAGTGCTGTTTGCCGCCGGTGGCGACGTAGAACTCGCCGCCCTCGAAGAAGCGGCGGTCAACGAACTCGTTCACCTGCTCGCGCGTGAGCGGCTTGGTGCCGAAGAGGTCGTCGCCCTTCGCGACCGCCCACGCGAGGAATTTGTGCAGGCCGGCGACGGCCTCGTCGGCGTTGGCGCGGCCGGTGTTGAGGGAGAGCGATGACTCGTCGCGGATGCCGAACAGGGCGATTTCGCGCGGGATGCGGTAGGCCTTCGCGAGCGCGTCGGCGGCCTCCTCGTAGCGTTCGCCTTCGACGATGTAGCGGCGCGCGCGGTCGTAAACGCGCAGGTAGGCGCGGACGAGGTCGGGGTTCGCGTCGGCGTAGCGGCGCGTCGTGATGACGAGGGCGCGGCCGCCGCCGCCGGTGTATTGCCCCGCCGGCAGCGCGGTCTCGATGTCGCGCACGAGGCCGCGTTTGTAGAGCGCGGAGACGTCGGGCAGGGCAGGGTGCGCGGCGTAGGCGTCAATCTCGCCGGCGAGGAGCGCGTTGATTGCGGGGGCGCCGGTGATGTTGACGAAGCGGACGTCGCCTTTTTTCAGTTTGGTGTCCCATTCGAGACCGGCGGCGCGGAGGGCTTCAAACGTGGCGAAGTAGGGGCAGCCGAGCCGGTGGCCGCCGATGCGTTTGCCGCGCAGGTCGGCGAGCGTCTTGTAGGGCGAGTCGGCGCGGACGACGGTTGTCGCGCGGCGCGGGTGGCAATCGCCGCTCGCCCAGACGATGACGAAGTCGAAGCCGTTCGCCTTGTGTTGGAGCGACGGGTAAGCCATTCGCTCGGCGATGTGCAGGTCGCCGCGCTCGAACAGAGCGGCCTCGGCGTTGCCGACGACGCGGCGGTCAACGAGCGTCACGCGGGCGCCGAGTTTGTCGAACTCCTCGGCGAACCAGCCCTTCTGCTCGGCGAGCACCGCCCACGCATTGAGACCGGCGCGGACTTCGCGAACGACACCGGTGGGGCGAGGAGCGGACGCACTGCCGGTGGGCGCGTTGCCGGCGGACGTAGTAGCGGACGTGGTGGCGGGCGTTGCCGGCGAGAAGGTGTTGTCGCGTTCGGGCGAGAGGAAGAAGAGCGCGATGATTGCGGCGAAGATGCAGGCGGTTCCGATGAGCAGCGAGGGCGCGATTTTTGCCGGCGCGAGATGGCGCGTTGTCCGCTGCCAGCGGTGATGACGACCACCACCGGCGGTGCCGGCAGTGCCGGCGGGCGTTCGTTTTGTTCGAGAGAAAACTTTCATAGCACCGGCAATCTTGCGTTCTTTGCTAAACAACGCAAGATTAATTTCGGGAAAAATTCCGCCGCCGGTCGCGGCCTCTGGTCGGTTGGGTTCCGAGGCGGAACCCCGTCCCCGTCCGCGCTTTCTTGTGCGTTGTCATGTTTGTTTTCGCTTTCCGAAAAATCCGCGCCGCCGCCGGCGTTCTCTTCGCAATCGGCGCGCTCGTGCTCTTCGCCGCCGGCGCGTTCGCCGCCGGCAGCACCGGCACCACTGCCGGCGACGCCCAGACGCTGCGCGTCGTCCAATTTTGCGACCCGCAATACGGAATGCGGAAACTGCCGGCGGAGGTCGCCCGTTTCGAGCAGGCCGTCAGGCAGTGCAACGCGCTCGCGCCCGACCTCGTCCTCATCGCCGGCGACCTCGTCAACAACGCCGCCGACAAAAAGCAGGTCGCCGCGTTTCTCGAAACAGTCAAAAAAATCAAGGCACCGGTGGTGCTCACCGCCGGCAACCACGATTTGCCCGACCCCGTCACCGACGCCGGTCTCGCCCGCTACCGGCGGTATTTCGGCGACGACTTTGTGAGCCGCGAAGTCAAGGGGCGGCTCTTCGTTTCGTTCAACGCGCAGTTGTTTCGCCGCCCTTCGTCCGCCAAGCATCCGCAGGAGCAGGCCGAGCAGGAGCGGCATTTGCGCAAACTCCGCGAGACGCTCGCCGGCGCGAAGAGCCGCGCACTGCCGGTGGTCGTGATGGGGCACGTGCCGCCGTTCGTCAGCAGCGTTGACGAGAAGGACACGATGTTCGCGCTCCCCAAACGCTGGCGCACCGAACTCCTCAAACTCTTCAAGGACGCCGGCGTCTTCATCTGGTGCTCCGGCCACACGCACCGAACACACCGCAACGACCTCGACGGCATCGCGCTCCTCAACGGCGAAACAACGAGTTGGAATTTCGACAAACACCCCTACGGATTCCGCCTCATCACCATTCAGCCGGACAACTCGTTCTCGTGGGAATTCGTGCCGGTGAAAGGGCAGAACCTCGACGAGACGAACGCGCCCTCCGTCCTCCCGCCGGCAACGCTCGACGACTTCCGCCACGGCCTCTTCGCCCACTACATGTTCTTCGGCGACTCCTTCCGCTGGAAACACACCGCCGGCAGCACGCCCTACGCCGACGGCTCACCCGTCAAGTCGCTCGACGAACTCGCCAACGCCTTCGACGTCGAGGACATCGCCGCCCTCGCCGACGCCGCCCGCGCCCAATACGTCGTCTTCACCGTCTTCCACGCCAACATGAACCTGCTCTATCCGAGCAAAGTGATGGGCGCCGTCCTGCCGGCGCACACCGCAAAGCGCGACGTCATCACCGCCCTCTACCACGCGCTCCGACACTACGGAATCCGCCTCGTCCTCTACTTCCACCCGACCGACGCCCACGACCTCTCGCCCGACGACTACGCGAAACTCACCGGTCACCCGTTCGGAAAAGGCGACCCGAAAAACCGCCGCACGCTCCCGAACGCCGGCCGCCTCGCCGGCGACGCCGCGCAGTGGAACAATTTTATCAACGACCTCATGGCGGAAGTCGTCGAACGCTACGGCGACAAAATCGCCGGCTTCTTCATTGACGGCGGACTGCCGTCCTACCTCGACGCGCCCCGCCTGCGCCAGACCGTCAAGTCCCGCAACCCCGCGCTCTGGCTCGTCCAAAACGCCGGCAACCGGCGCGACTTCGCCGACGGCGCCAACAACGAAGACCCATTCCGCCCACCCTATCCCGCGACCGCGTGGATGCGCTCCGCCGTCATCACCGACGACTGGTCTGCCACCGCCAACGGCCTCGGCAAAATGAACTTCAACCCCGAACTCGCCTACCGCTATCTCGTCCTCCAAACCGGCGTGAAGAACCGCCACGGCGGCGGCGCCGTCTGGTCGTTCGGTCCCTACGCCGCCGGCCGCTGGGAACCCGGCGTCCGCCCGTTCTGCGAACAACTCGGCCGCTACGTCCGCCGGCACGAGACGACGATTTTCGGCACGGAGCCGTCGTCCTCGTGGCCGGTGCGCGAACGCCAGCCGCTGCTCGGCACCAAAACCGTCGCCCTCACCAGCAAAGACGGCAAACGCACCTACCTGCACATCTTCGCCCCGCCCCCGCCCAACCGCCCGCTCGTCCTGCCGGCGCCGGCGGACGGACGCAAATTCACCACCGCGAAACTCGCCCCAGCCCGCATCGGCAAAACCGGCGACACCACCGCCGCCGGCAACGCGAAAACCGCCGCCGGCAAGCCCGCCGGCAGCACCGTCTTCACGCTCAAACAAACCGCTACCGGCGGCCTCGAAATCACCCCGCCGGCAAAATTCCGTTGGGACGACCTCGACACCGTCCTCGTCCTCGAATGACCGCTGCGCACATCACCGGCATTCGGGCGGCGTTGTTAAAATGGTTCGATGACGGACGCCGCAGCGGACGCCGACCTATGCCGTGGCGCAACGCTCCGTCGCTCTACAACACGGTCGTCTCCGAGTTCATGTTGCAACAGACGCAGGTCGAAACGGTGCGCCCGTATTTTGAACGTTGGGTTGCGCGGTGGAGCGACTTCTCCGCGCTCGCCGGCGCCTCCGAAGACGAGGTCGTCCGCGCGTGGGAAGGTCTCGGTTATTACAACCGTGCGCGCAACCTGCGGCGTCTCGCCATCGCCGTCGCTGCAATGCCGGCACCGCCGCACAGTGCAGCAGCGTGGCGCAAGTTGCCGGGCGTCGGCGGCTACACGGCCGCCGCAATCGCGAGCATCGCGCAGGGAGAGCCGGTGGCTGTTGTTGACGGCAACGTCGTCCGCGTCCTCGCCCGTCTCACCGCTGAACCGGCAGTCTTCAAAGACAACGGCGACGCCGCGAAATTCTTTGCGCCGCTCGCCGGCAGAGTTCTTTCGCCGGCGCATCCGGGCGAGCACAACCAAGCGATGATGGATTTGGGCGCGCTCATTTGTCGTCCGCAAAAACCGCTCTGTTCCGAATGTCCGGTGTCGCGTTTTTGTGCGGCGTCAAAGACTTCGCCGGCGGACTTTCCGCGCTTGCGCCCTCGCGAGACGCAGAAGGTAACGGTCAATCGCCTCTGGCTTGTTCGCGACGACAAGTTGCTGTTGCAACGGCACGCCGCCGGTGCCCGCCGCCTCGCCGCACTATACGAACTTCCGCTTGCCGAGCGCGTCTTCGGTGCCGCCGGCGAACGCGAAGACCTTGTTCTCCTCGCTCGCCGTCGGCGCGCTATTTCAAATCAGCAAATCACAGAAAACATTTTTACGCCGGCACCGGCACTGCCGGCGACGCCGCTGCCGGCAGTTCTCGACGACGGTCTCGCCAGCGGCGAGTTTCTCTGGGCGAGTCGCGCCACTCTTCAAACGCTCACGCTTTCCGGTCCGCACCGGCGTTGGATAAACGAATTTTTCCGGTAACGCTCCGCGTTGTTTACGCGGCGGGAAAGAGTGCCGGCAGCGTTTGAGAGAGCAGCCAATAAGCGGGGGCGGTGACGCCAATGGGCGCGAGGCGGGCGGGGTCGGGAGCGAGAACGCCGGCGTTCAGTCCGTCTTCGATGAGCACCGGTGAGTGCCCGAGGGAACTAACGCCGAAGTAGCGGACGTTGTTAGAAAGGGTCTCGGCCTGTGCGACGAGTCCGGGGTTGAAATGTTCAAGCAGGGCGCGAACACGGGCGGAGTTGGCGTCAAGCGCGGCGGTGTCGAGTTTGCCGGCGCGGATTACCGGCGGCAGCGCGGAGACGTCGAGCAGGCGTTTCCAGACGTCGCATTTGCCGACGAGAATAGCGACGGGGACGGGGATTTTGTCGAATGGGTGAATCCCAAGTTTGCTTTTCATGCTGACCTCCATTTGTGCGAGGATGCTGTCCTGCTGGTCGGCGCGGCCGTGTTGGCGGAGTTGGAGGTCTGAGCTGTCCGCGAGTTCTTGGCGAAAGCGCGGGTTGCTCGTTGGGTCGTAGAGAAAGAGGATGCCGGCGGAGTTGAGGATGTGGAGTGCGCCGGGTGAGTCGTCGGTATTGACGCCGGGGAGGAAGTGCTCACCGGCGTTGTCATAAAAGATAACTGCGGCGTTGCGTTGCAAAGCGTCGGTGCCGGCGGTTTCGGCGTCGAATGCGTCGAGGTCGTCAGCGACGCTATCGGTGCCGGCGGCGTTGCTATCGACGTTGTTGTCGGTGCCGGTGATTGTGAAAATGAACGGGCGCGGCAGAGCGACCCAGCGGCCGAGTCGCGGGAGCCGTTCATAGTTCGCGCCGTCCACAGCGGTTTTTGCGAGGATGCATTCTTCGGGCGTGAAACCGGAGAAGAGGCGCGTGCGCATCTGGTTGAGCAAAATGTTGCCGGTGGGGTCGCCGTCTTTGAAGACGAGTCCGAAGTCGCTGTGCAGGTGTTCGTGGAGCAACTGCGTGAGGACAGCGAGGAAGTAGGATTTGCCGGAGCCGGGAGCGCCGATGAGCGAGAGGATTTTGTGTTGTTGGTCGAGATAGCCCGGAGGCAGTTGCCGGCGGCAGTGCGGACAGGCGAGTTCGACCGTCGGCAGCCCCATCGGGTCAATCGCCTGACCGAGGTCGTTAAAGCGCGTTGGAGAAAAACGCAGCATCTGTTCGGGGCCGAGCAATGGGTCGCCGCGCAATTGGTCGTGAGCGGCGATGGAGAGGGCATCGCCGGCGTCGAAACGCAGCCAGCACGCTGGGCAGAAGTGTTTCCCGTGGTCAGTGACACCGGCGACCGAGCCGCCGGTGGTTCCAACGGTGTCGGTCAAATTGAGGAGGTCTGCGACACGGTCGAGGCGGAATCCGGTTTCCATTCCACGCGGGCAGACAGCGCAGTTCGAGAGGTTCCAACCGTGCGAAACGGCCGTCGGCGTGATTTCAAGAGGCGGGAGTTCCGCGAGCAGGGTGTCGTTCTGGGTGTCGAAACACTGCCAGAGATTTGGTTCGAAGAACGGCGGCCACTCGGCGCCGTCGTCAACCCGAAAAAGCAAAAGCCGTTTTCCGATGAGCAGCGAAATGGTGGCACCGGCAGGAATTGTGACAGCCGACGTGAGCGGCGTGTCGTTAACCAAAACAGAACCGGCGACGACGCCCGCCGACAGCGCAAGAACGATGTTGCCGTGGCTAATCCGAAACTCCACCGCCACCGTGTGCCCGCGCAGATTGTATTCGTGAATGTGACGCGGGAATTGTGTTATCGTTTCGCGCTCGCCGGACAGACAGTCAACCAACACCAACGTCGGCGCGGCAGGCGCGGCAAACGCGGCGGAATGCGCAAACGCGCTACGGTGCTGGTCGGGCGATTGGGAATACATCGGTCAAGGCGATTGAGTTTCGAATTGCCGAACGGGGCAAGATTTTTGTAGGTTACCGACAACACGGGAGAGTAGCCCAGTGGATAGAGCAACTGCCTTCTAAGCAGTAGGTCGCGGGTTCGAATCCCGCCTCTCCCGCCATGTTAAATTTTTGGGAATTCGCCGGCGCGAACGGCTTCGAGGAGTTCAGTGAGTTGCTCGGTCGTGTAGGCGTCCAATCGCTTCTCCTGCGCCCGCGTCAACTAATGAGGTGTTGCGATGGGAAGTGGACGTTGCTCGCCGGTTAAAAATATAAATCATTTTCTTTCGATGTCATCGCTCGCTCCTGTTCATTCTGCTGTGGCTGCCGGTGCCCAAGTTTCCGCTGCCGGCACTCGCGTTGCGGTGCCGAAGACTGCCTTCGTTCTCGCTGCCGGGCTTGGTTCGCGGTTGCGACCGTTAACAGAGAA
>JAISSQ010000027.1 GCA_031273045.1 Puniceicoccales bacterium | reverse complement strand
TCCGGATTCGAGTCGTGGTCCGTGTAGTTTTTGCGTCCCACATCAAACACCGTTCCTCGTGCGAACGCCGTCAGCGCGCCGCCGCCGGAGGAGGTTGTGACGTTTTCGAGCGTCAGCGCCCCCGTGTTCAACCTCACCCCCAACGCCGCCACCGCACTCTCGACGGGGACGGTTGACGGCGCGGCGGGATACTTCGTGCCCGGCGTCGCCGCGTCGGGATTCACCTTGTTGGCATCGAAGACGTAGGTGAACCCGTCGCTTGCGCCGAAGTGCCTTTGCTGCGCTTCGGAATACCAGATTTTGCCGGCGTCGCCGGCGCCCTTGACGAGGGCGGAGACCCCGCCGGCGGTGCCGTCGGCGCCGGTGCCGTTTTGGTTCCAATAGACGATTGCGGCGGCTGGCGCGGCGGAGAGGACGAGGTAGGTGACCCCGTTGTCGGTGATTGAGTCGAGGGAGAGTTTGGGAGCGAGCGGGTCGGCGTCCTCGGCGTCGGGTTCGTAGAGTTCGCCGTTGATCTCGCCGATGCGGAAGAGGCCTGAGGTGAGGGCGGTGGTGATTGCGGAGGCGGCGGCGGAGGACGCCGGAGCGCCGATGATGCGGTATTCGCCGGTGGGGAAGTATCCGTCGGAGCCGGTGCCGTTGAAGTTGAGCGGTGTGGCGGTTGAGACGGTGAGGGCGGCGGTGGCGCCGGTGATGAGGATGGAGTCGGAAGCGGTGCCGGCGGAGTTGACGTCGAAGTAGAGCCGCGTGTCGCCGAGGTTGAGCGCGCCCTCGATGGTGAGCAGGGCGATGTCGGGTGCGTCGGTGGTGACGGCGGTGTTTTGGGCGGAGCCGTCGCCGCCGATGTATAGTTTCTGGGTGTTGGCGAGGGTCAGACCGCCGGTGATGTCGGTGCGGGAGACGGACGGTGTGTGGCCGGCGTAGGACGTCTGGTTAGAGGTGACGGAGACCCCGAAGCCGGAGGCGGCGATGGCGAGTGTGCCGGCGTCGCCGACGCCGAACTTGGAGACGGTGCCGTTCCAGCCGCCGGAGGTGACGCCGGTGAGGTCGAGCGTGCCGGAGTCGGCGAAGACCCCGCCGGTGAAGGAGGCGGTGATGTCAGTGGGCTTGGCGGCGCCGGTGCCGGTGGAGCGGATGTTTCCGGCGCCGGAGATTGGGCGGTTGAAGGTGAACGGCGCGGCGGTGGTGAAGCCGTCGGCGATGTCCTTGTTGAAGGCGAGGTTGGCGTTCGCGGCGATGTTGACGGCGGAGAGCGTGACGGAGTTGCCGAGCGTGCCGGCGAACTCGGCGGTGCCGGCGGAGACGGTGAGTGCGTTGGTGAAGGAGACCGTGTTGGAGAACGAGAGCAGACCGCTGCCGGTCTTGACGATGGCGTCGGCGATCTTGTCGTTGCCTGGGTTGCAGCCGTCGGCGACGGGCACGGAGACGTCGAGCGTCGCGCCTGTGCCGATGTCGAAGGTGAAGTTCAGCCCTGCCTTGCCGTCGATTCGGAGGAACGTGGATTCGGACGCCGAGACCCCGTCGTCGTAGCGGATTTTGGAGGACTTGCCGTCGGGAACGGAGACGGAGGATGCGAGGATTAGCGACCCCCAGCCGACCCAGCCGCCGGTGGGCGAGACGAAGTTGCCGCCGGTGGAGGTGTTCGTGGAGCCCGGGCGCAGTGCCATGTCGCCGCCGTTGAGCACGATGTCGTAGAGGAACATTCCGGCGGGGGTGGTGAGCAGATTGCCGTAGTCGTGCCCGTTTCGGATGACGCCGCCCTCGTTGACGATGAACTTTTGGTTGTAGGTGGTGACGTATGTGTCGATGCCGTAAACGTCCTGCTTGGTGAAGGTGAGTATTGCGCCGGAGTTGATGATGATGTCGCCGCCGGTGGTTCGTGAGCCGAAGACGGAGGTTGAGGCGGCGTTGGTGGTGGCGGCGTTGGCGCGGACTTCGCCCTCGTTGATGACCATTCCGCCGGTGAAGGTGCTGGCGGCGTTTTGGAGGATGAGCAGACCGGGACCTTCCTTGACGAGGGTTGTTGCGCCGGCGGTGGAGTCCACGACGGGGCGGGAGAGCCAGATGACGGCGTCGGTGTCCTGATTGTCTATAACGAGGGTTCGCTTGCCGTAGGTTTCGGAGGCGGGGTTGGTGTCGAGGAACGAGGAGGCATATTGACCGACGATGTTTGCGGCAGAACCGCCGAGGACGGCGATTGAGTTATCGCTGCCGGCTTCGCGCGTGACTTTGCCGATGTCCCAAGTGGCGGTGCCGGAGCCGCTGCCCCAGCCCGGATAGATGTATCCGCCGCCCTCGAAGATGACCTCTTTGATTTTGGTGACGCCGGAGCCGGAAGCATTGCTTTCAAAGGAGTAGCCGGAGTTGTAGGAGCCGTTTTCGACGAAGGTGTTAGCGAGCAGTTTGAGGGTCGCTTGGCTCCAATCGCCGGCGGGGAGTTGGATTTTCCGCTTCGTGGCGATGCCGCTGACGATGGTGCCGGCGAACTGCCCGTCGCCGACGGAGCAGAAAGCGACGTCGTTGACGACCAGCGTGCCGGTGCCGAGGAGCGTTGGGGCAAAATTGCGCCCGCTCTGCCCTTCCCCGGAGACCGTGGCGGTGTCGCCGCCGTCAATGAAGATTCGGTAGGAAGCGGAGACGTTGTTGTGCCGGAGCATCAGGGTCGTGTTGTCGCCCATCGTGAGGACGCCGGTGCCCCACGTGCCGTCAATAGCGAGCGTGCCGCCGTTGTCGGCGAGGGTGACGCCACCGGAGAAGGTGTAGCCGTTGGGGATTTGGAGGCGGCCGGCACCGGTCTTGGTGATGGAGGTCGGGCTGGCGGCGGCGAGGTCGGCGATGACGCCGCCGGAGAAGATGTAGGTGTCCGTGGTGGCGGGCGTGTCCACGAAGATGGCGGCGGGTTTGACGGTGTCGGAGATGGTGACGGTCTTGGAGCCGGTGCCGGCGGTGTTGTCGAAGGTGACGGTGTCGCCGTTGTAGAATTGCTGGGCGGTGCCGTCGGCGGAGTTCTTGAAGTTGGTGGTTCCGGCGACAGTCCAAGTAGTGTTACCGCCGCTGGCGGTGGCGATGTAGGTGAGGTTGAGTGTCGGCGGGGCGGCGACGACGAGGGAGACGACGCCGGCGGCGTCTGCGGCGAACGTGATTGTGCCCGGGCGGATGGTTCCGGCGGCGGCTTCGATTTGCCAGTTCGAGGTGAGCGCGCCGGCGGCGGGCTTGCCGGTGCCGGTGACTTGGAAGACCGGGTAGGTGCCGCCGTCCGGATGCGCGGCGAGGAAGTCCGTGACGTCGAATTGCAGGATGCCGGACTTGGTGAGGTTGGTGACGACCGTGTAGTCCTCGCCGGCGACGGCGTCGGCGGCTTTGACGGCGTTGAGGATTTTGATGATGCCGTAATTAGCGACGGTCAGGTTGGTGATGTAGCCGCCCTCGGTGCCGAGGGTGGCGCCGTTGCTGCCACCGACGTTGACGGTGTTGATTTTCGGCGTGATGCCGGCGGCGGCTTCGGACGCGCCTTCGGGGAGGCCGAGGACGATGATGCCGGCGGTGATGTTGAAGCCGGAGGCGTGGGTGTGGCCGGAGGCGTCGCCGATGTAATAGACGACGCCGCCCTTGGTGGAGCGGGTGACTGCGCCGGCGCCCGTGATGTCGGCGGCGATGATGTCGTATTTAGCGGCGAGCAGGTCGTAGCCGGTCGCGCCGGCGGCCTCTGCGGCGAGCGCGGCGGTGGGATAGGAGGCGGCGGCGTTGTTGATGGTGAGCGTGGAACCGGAGCCGACGGTTATGCCGGCGGCGTAGGGGAGGGACGCGCGACCGGTGGCGGAGCCGAGGGTGAGGTTGTTGTAGGAGATGGTGGCGAGTTCGATGGAGCCGTGGAAATCAAGGTTGGCACCGGTGAGGGTCCACGTCTTGCCCTTGAAGGTGGCGTTACCGAGCGGACCGGCGTCATTGGGACCGAAGGAGAGCGTGTAGCCGGCGGGGGAGATGAGGTTGCCGGAGATGGTGGCACCGGAGTCGCCGCCGATGCCGGCGTCGCCGGTGAGGGTGATGGAGCCGGAGAGGATGACGCCGTCTTTGCTGACGCGGATTGCGCCGGCGTGACCGTGGGTTGTGGAGCCGTCGTTAAAGCCGTAGCCGGAGATGACGAGGTCGTTTGCGAAGGTTCCGGCGACGTTAATCATCGCTTGGCCGGAGTCGTGAAGATAGACGGTGCTTTTGCCGAAAGCGGAGATGTTGGTAATTTGCATCCGGCCGTGGAAAATCTCGGTGGTGCCGGTGTAGGTGTTGGCACCGGAGAGAACGAGCGTGTTGGAGTTGGTGTCGTTCTGGGCGGGTTCGGAGATAAGGACGCTGCCGCTGCCGGAGATGACGGCGGAGATGGTGGCGGCGGAGGACGGGTCCTCGAAATGGAGGGTGGAGTTGTTTTCGAGGACGATTGACCCCGGACTCCACGTGGCACCGGCACCGGAGAGTTTGAGTGTGCCGCCGGCGACGTAGAGCGGCTTGCCGGTGGTGGCTGGTTTGGCGGTCAGGATGAGTGTGCCTTCGCCGGTTTTGCGCAGGGGCGAGTTGTCGCCAATAGAGCCGGAGTAGGTGACGGTGATTGGGTCGCCGTATTCGGTCCAGACGCCGTTGATGAACTCTGCGGCGCGGGAGACCCTGATGGTCTTGATGACGTCAGTGTTGTTAACGAGCCAGAGTTTGCCGGTGTAGGAGCCGTTCGGGGTGACGAATTGGAGAGCAGCGTCGGCGGTGTTGATGGCGATGTAAGACCCCATGTCGTAATTGCTGGCGACGGCGTAGGTGCCGGAGTCGATGCGAATGATGCGGCGGTTTGTGTTCTCGTTCGGGGCGTGGGCATAGACGACGTTTCCGGCACCGGCGACGATTGAGAATCCGGCGTCGTTATCGCCGCCGTCGCCTTGCGCGCCGAGTTTGGCGGCGAGGTCGGTGTTTCCGCGGAAATAGACGTAGGAGACCTCGCCGGCACTCGCGCTGGAAAACTCGATAGTGGCGTTGGGACCGATGGAGGTGAGGGGCACGTCGGCGGCGCCGATGGACGAGTTGCGGTCGAAGCGAGCGACGAAGAAGTAGCCGCCCCATTCGGAGGCGTCGGTGGCGAGTTGGATGCCGCCGGTTCCGCGATTGTAGAGGTTTTCCTCGGCGTTGTTGCACCAGGCGGCGATGTTGCCGGAGCCGATGAGTTTGTCGGGCTTGAGGATGAGGGTTGAGGCGGCACCGGCGCCGCCGGCGTTACGGGCGAAGATGGCGTAGGAGTAGTAGCCGGCGGAGTCGCCGGTATCGAGGATACCGCCTTGGATGGTTGTTCGGTCGTTGATGCCGGTGCCGTCAAAGATGAGACCGACGTTGTTTGCGAGCGCGGCGACGGAGAGGACGGAGGCACCGGTGCTGTCGTAGAGGTCCCAGTTTCCGG
>JAISSQ010000238.1 GCA_031273045.1 Puniceicoccales bacterium | reverse complement strand
CCGACAAGGCGACCTTCATCATTGACAGCAGAACAATTCGAAACGGCGTCCTCATTCCGGGCGTGTCCAAAATGGAAAAGCACTCGCTCGACGGCGTGAAAGACCTCTGGGTTTTCGTGCGATACACAGGGAAACCGCCACCGGTGGTGTGCAAAGAATGTAAAAAAAGCCCGTGCGTGTGCGCGCGTCTGCCAATCGGTCGCCCCAAAACCGTTATGCTCCCCGGCGGCGTTAAACTCGAAATGGTCTATATTCGCCCCGGCACATTCATGATGGGCAGTCCGACGAGCGAGAAGGGGCGCGGGAATGACGAGAGGCAACACCGCGTCACGATTAGCAAACCGTTCTACCTCGGAAAATACGAGGTCACACAGGAACAATACGTCGCGCTCATGGGGAACAATCCTTCGCGTTGGAAGGGGAAACAACTGCCGGTGGAGCAAGTGACTTGGCACGATGCGGTCGCATTCTGCAAGCGGTTGACCGAGCAGGAGCGCAAGGCGGGACGACTGCCAGCGGGGTATGCCTACCAACTCCCGACCGAAGCGCAGTGGGAATACGCCTGTCGCGCCGGCACCACGACGCCCTTTGCGGTTTCGTTCACGACCAGCAACACGAACTACGACACCGTCATGCGGCGCGTCGGTTGGTTCAACGGCAACAGCGGCGGGCAGACGCATCCGGTCGGCAAGAAGACCGCCAATCCGTGGGGACTCTACGACATGCACGGCAACGTCTTGGAGTGGTGCGCGGACCGGTATGGCACCTATCTTGCCGGCAGTGTGCCCGACCCGACGGGCGCGTCCGCCGGGTCGCATCGCATCTATCGCGGCGGTGGTTGGCATTCCGCCCCGCGCGTCTGCCGGTCTGCCCAGCGGGACAGTTTCTTAGAGCCGTCGAGTCGCTGGCACGGCCTCGGCTTTCGCGTCGCTCTTGCGCCGGTGCGCTGATGGTCTCGGTCGCGCTCCGCCCAGTCCCGTCCCTCTTTCTACGGACCGACCGTGACGCGGAAGTATCCGGTTCCGAGGCGTGCGCGGAATTCCGGGGTTTCGATTTTCTTCCGGATTGCGGCGTCTATTTCCGGCACGCCGGACATGCTCGGAAGCGTTGCCGGTGCCGCTGGCGCGCCGTCGGTGTTTGCGCCGGCAACGTTTGCAGCACCGCCGGTGGCGATTCCCCCCAGAGGCGTTTCGGAGCCGGCACCGGTCACATCCTTTTCGCCCGTTCCGGTCGCGCTCTCGGTTGCGAGCGCAATCCCGCCGCCGGTGGAGTTGCCCACGAGCGAGTTGGTTGGGCTAATCGCGCCGATTTCGTCCACCCAGAGCGTAAGCGTCACTGGTTTCCAAGCCATGCCGGCGATTTCCGCCGGCAGTCCGAGGTCGAGCGGTTCCTCGAAGAGGACTTTCCCGCCGTCGGCGGAGCAGGAGACCACACGGACGGATGCCTGCCGCGGTGCCGGTGCCGCATCCGGCGGGATTGCGCGGCTGCCCATTCCCGCCGCCAGTCCCCAACTGCGCAAAGACAGCGTCTCAAAGATGAGCGCGACGCGCCGCTCGCCGTTCAGCGGGGCGGGATTTTCGAGTGAGCGAAGCAGATTTTCGGACACGTCCGACACCGTTGGCGCGAAACCTTCGAGCGGGTCGCCGCCGATGTCCTGCGCGAAGAAGAATTTCTCCGCCGCAATCGAGTGCTGACCGTAGTTCCACTTCGTCGGGATGTAGAGCGGTTCGGTGTCGCGCAGTTCGATGTCGCCCTCGTATTCGCGCAGTTGCCCCTGCGAGAGGCAGCCGATGCTTGTTTTCTCGGCACCACCGGTGCCGTCGGCGTCAGCGCGTTGCGCGAGCGTGTATCCGGGGCGGAAGAGCACCGCCGGCACCGTGCACAGTGCGAGCGAGACCGCGCCGGCGACGAGCCAGAGCGAGAGATACTCCTTCCCCGTCCAGCCGCCGCGCCGCCTCTGTGCCAAGGAAGCCATGGGGAGAATCACCGCCGCTTGGTGTCGGGCAGACGCTCGCGTCCCGCCTCGCCGTCCGCCTTTGTTTTTTCGCTACCGGGACCGTCGGTGATTTTCCCCTGCACGTTGACGAGCGGGTATTTCAGGTCGGCGGAGCGCCAGCCGCCGCCGAGCGCCTTGTAGAGTTGGACGGCGGCGGAGAGGTTTGCCGTCTGCATGTCCACGAGGGCGAGTTTGGAGGCGTAGAGATAGCGGTCGGCGTCAATGATTGGGAACAGGGAGAGCGTTCCGACGTCCTTCGCCTGCTGCAACTTGTCCAAGACCTTTTCGCGCCTGTCCACGATGTTGGCGAGGTCTTCGAGTTGCTCGCTGGAAGCGCGGAAGAGTTGCAGGGCGTCGTTCACTTCGGCGAAGGCCGTGAGCGCGGTTTTTTCGTAGAGGGCGATGGCTTCGCGGGTGCGCGCCTTTGCCTCGCGCACGGCGTAGTAGGTCGCGCCGGCGTCGAAGAGCGGACCGAACAAACTGCCGCCGCCCTGCGAGGCGGAATGGCTTCGGTCGAAGAGGTGTTTCAACTGCGGGCTGGCGAATCCGAGGACGCCGGTGAGCGTGATTTGGGGGAAGTAGTTGGCGATGTTCGCGCCGATCTGGGCGTTGGCGACGCGCACGTTCTGGGCGGCGGCGCGCAGGTCGGGGCGGCGCTGGAGCACGTCGCTTGGGATTCCCGCCGGCACCGCCTCAAAGACCGGTTTGAAGGACGTGTTTTTCGAGCGTTCGATTTTTCCCGGCGTCCGTCCCAGCAGCACGCAGATGGCGTTTTCCTGCTGTTCGACCGCCTGTTTGAAGCCAAGCGCGTCCGCCTTCGCCGCGAGCATCTCCGCCTCGAATTGGAAGGTGTCAATCTGGTTTCCGACCTCCTTGTCCAACTTCTCGCTCGCGAGCCAGAACGTCTTGCTGCGCAGTTCGTGCGTTCGCACGGCAATCTCGTGTTTGGCGTCGAGCGCCTGCAGGTTGAAATAACTTGTGGCGACGGCGGCGACGAGCGAGAGCACGGAGGCGTTGCGCGCCTCGACGGTTGCGGCGAACTGCGCGAAGGACGCCTCGTTCATGCGGCGCACGCGCCCCCAGATGTCGAGTTCCCAGTTGACCGTTCCGCCGAAGGTGAAGCCGCCGGCGTTGGGCAGCATCGTGGTGCTCTTGGGGTTGTTGCGGAACGCGGTGCCGGCGTAGGCGACGGACGGGTAGTAGGTGGAGTTGGCGATGCCGGCGGCGGCGCGTGCGGCGTCGAGTCGCGCGAGCGTCACACGAATGTCCGTGCTGTTTTCGAGTGCCTCGCGCACGAGCGTTTGCAGGAACGGGTCTTTGAAGACCTCCCACCACGGCAGGTCGGCGATGGAGTAGTCCTCCGGTTCCGCTGCGTGCGTGGGACACAGCCCTGCGAACGTCGCGTTCTCGCCGAGTGTCGGCGCCGGCGGTTCGCCGCGCCACTGCGCCGGTGCTTGAATTTCCGGCGTCTTGAAGTCGGGACCGACGGCGCAACCAGCGACAAGCAATGGAAGAATGGCAGCGGAAAGTTTTGCAATGTGGCGAGAAGGCATGGCGGGAAATGAGTTGGTCTTGGTTGGAATAACGGCGGACAAAAAACGTTATTTCGCGGGGAAAGGAACAAGATTTTTCGCGGCGGGTTTCGCCGGTGGCGCGCGGGCGGTTTCGGGCGTTTTTCGCCGGCACAATGCGGCGGCGGCGGTGTCTCTCGCGTGTCATGCGAAACCACCGCCGCCGCTTTTCCTTCGTCACCGCCCCGCTTCGTTCCGCGTTTGTTGCCGTTGCCGCGATTCTTGCCGGCGGCGTCGCTGGCGTCACCGGTGGCGTCACCGGTGGCACCGGCACTGCCGCCGTTGGCGTTCCGTTCGTTCCCGCCGCGAACGCTGCCCACGCCGCTTCCGCCGCGCTGCCGGCGGACGTCGTTTTCTGCATTGGCAAGCCGGACCAGCGGTGCGCCGAGTTCGCCCTCGCGCGGGAGGGCTACGCGGCGTTCCCGTCGCGCTTCGCCGCCGCGAAGGGCGGCGTCAATTTCACCGTCGGCAAAAGCCGCGCCGGCAGCGATTGGCCGTTCGTGCATCCGGCGAACCGCGACACGCAGTGGTCGAAGACCGCCGTTGCGCCGTTCACGCTGCGCTTCGCGCTGCCGGCGGCCGCCGAGAACAAAGACCTCACGCTCGTGCTCGGCTACATGGCGACGATGCCCTACGTCGGCTCCGTGCGCGTGTCCGTCAACGGCACCGCGTTGCCGGCGCAGAATCCGCAGACCGTCGGCGGCGAAAACATCGTCTTCCGTCCGGCGGACGCGCGGCGCGGCAAGGGGCGCGCCGGCGCGTTGCTGTTCACGCTGCCGGCGGCGGCGTTGAAGACCGGCGGCGCCGAGAACGCCGTCGTCATCTCGCTCCACGAAGGCAGTTGGTTGCTCTACGACTACGTCGCGCTGCGCTCGAAGCGCGAGCCGCTCATCGTCCCGAAGCCGGAGCCGAACCTGCTCGCGGAGTTCCGCACCGGCGCCGACGCACCGATGCGCGGCGTGCGCGAAGTCGTCTTCGCCGTGCGCGGCGGCGGCACCGACGAGCATTGGTATGCAAACTTCGGTTACTACGCCGACAACGACAAGCGAATCCCCATGCGCATCAACGGCGGTCAACTCTGCGTCCTCGACCTCGACACAAAGAAAGTCCGCGTCCTGCTCGACGACCCCGCCGGCTCCGTCCGCGACCCGCAGGTCTCCTACGACGCCTCCCGCATCCTCTTCTCCTACCGCCCCGCCGGCAGCGAGCACTTCCACCTCTACGACATCGCGCCCGACGGCTCCGGCCTGCGTCAACTCACCGATGGCGACGCCGACGACATCGAGCCGACCTACACCGCCGCCGGCAAAATCATCTTCGTCTCCTCCCGCGCAAAACGCTGGGTCCAGTGCTGGATTACGCCCGTCGCTCACCTCTACGGCTGCGACCCCGACGGCAAAAACATCCACCCTCTCTCCGGCAACGTCGAGCACGACAACACACCGTGGCCGCTCCACGACGGTCGCATCCTCTACATGCGCTGGGAATACGTGGACCGCTCCCAAGTCCACTACCACCACCTCTGGACAATGAACCCCGACGGCACCAAGCAAATGGTCTATTACGGCAACATGCACCCGGGCACCGTCTATATCGACGCCAAGCCCATCCCCAACTCCCAGAAAATCGTCACCATCGCCTCGTGGGGACACGGCGCCACCGAGCACAACGGCTCCCTCGCCCTCATTGACCCGTCGAACGGCCCCGACGACAAATCGTCCCTCAAAGTCGTCGCCCGCCCCGCCAACTACCGCGACCCTTGGGCGTTCTCCGAACACGCATTCCTCGCCGTCCGCGGCTCATCAATCGTCCTCCTCGACGACGACGGCAACGAGCAGACCCTCTACGCCGCCCCCTCCGACTGGCGCGCCAAACAATGGAACCTCCACGAACCCCGCCCCATCGTCCAACGCACACCCGAACGCCGCATCTCCGCCCAGACCGACAACTCCGCCCCCAACGCCCAACTCTCCCTCTTCAACGTCTATGAAGGCCGCAACATGACCGGCGTCGCGAAAGGCGACATCAAGAAACTCCTCATCCTCGAATCCCTCCCCAAACCCATCAACTTCACCGGCGGCATGGAACCCCTCTCCTACGGCGGCACCTTCACCCTCGAACGCGTCATCGGCACCGTCCCCGTCGAAGAAGACGGCTCCGCCTACTTTGAACTCCCCGCCCTGCGCTCCTTCTTCTTCGTCGCCCTCGACAAAGACGACCGCGCCGTCAAACGCATGCAATCCTTCGTCTCCCTCATGCCCGGCGAAGTCAACTCCTGCATCGGCTGCCACGAAGAACGCACCCTCACGCCCCCGCGCGGCGTCGGCGCCACAAAAGCACTCCGCCGCGGCCCCTCACCCATCACCCCGCTCGCCGCCTACAACGGACAAGACGGCCTCGGCCGCCCCGTCCCCCAAAACACCCTCGCCGCCCAAATCCCCGACGTCCTCGACTACCCACGCGACATCCAACCCATCTGGAACAAACACTGCGTCTCCTGCCACTCCACCGCCCCAGCCGCTGCACATCCTCCCCGCTCCCTCCCCAACCGCCCCGCCGCCGGCCTCGATTTAAGCGCCGACCGCGGTCCCCTCTACTCACTCTCCTACTACGACCTCACCGCACGCGCCCTCGTCGCCGACGGACGCAACCTCCCCAAAGGCAACTACCCGCCACGCGCCCTCGGCACCGGCGGCAGCCGCCTCCTCAAATACACCGACGGCACCCACCACAACGCCCGCCTCTCCCCGCGCGAACAAACCCTCCTCCGCCTCTGGATTGAAACCGGCGCCCCCTACCCCGGCACCTACGCCGGCCTCGGCTCCGGCATGGTCGGCGGCTACGCGCAAAACCGCCTCGACCGCCGCGACACCCAATGGCCAGAAGTCAAACTCATGGCCGACACCCTCAAAAACACCTGCTCCACCTGCCACACCCGCCGCGCCTGCAACCCCATCCCGCTCACCCCGACCGACGAAACCGGCGGTCCCCCGTGGGAAACCCTCGGCTCCCCCAACCGTGACCCCCGCCGCCGCTACTCCCGCAACCAACTCTACAACCTCACCCACCCCGCCCGCTCCCGCGTCCTCCTCGCCCCCCTCGCCGCCACCGCCGGCGGCTGGGCAACCGTGGAGCAGGGAGCGGGGAAAGCCACCGCCGAAGGCGGCGCAAGTTCTGTGCCGCCCGTTCACGGGCGGAGCACCACCGGCACCACCACCGGCAGTGCCGCCGCCGGCACCGCTCCCGCCTTCAAGCACCCCATCCTCTTCGCCTCCACCGCCGACCCCCGCTACCGCGCCATCCTCGCCGGCATCGAACGCGAACGCGCATGGCTCGAAGAAATCCGCCGCTTCGACATGCCCGGCTTCCAACCCCGCCCCCAATACATCCGCGAAATGAAAAAATTCGGCATCCTCCCGCCCACCGCTCCCCTGCCCCCCGAACACAACGCCCTCACCGGCCTCGGCTACCGCAACTCCGCCGTCCAGACCGCCCCCGGCGTCAACCCCGTCGCCACCGCCGGTGCCGCCGAAATCACCACCACCGCCGGCACCGGCACCGCCGCCGGCACCGGCACCACCGACGCTCCGCCGCCCACCACCTACAACCCCTACGAACTCGACCAACAATACTGGCGCACCCTCTGGCACCGCCCCGCCCCCGCCACCGCCGCTAAATAATCCCACCGGCACCGCCTCTGTAAGGCCGCCACACACAAGGAGCGCCGACTTTCAAGTCGGCTCGCCCCTCCATGCGGCGTAGCCGCCACTTCAAAAAAACAAGGCGGCGACCGCCGCATCATTGCCGAGCCGACTTGAAAGTCGGCGTTCCATGTGTGTGGCACTCCATGTGTGTAGCGGCTATTTCCACGCCGCGATTTTGCGCTGTTCGTCGTCAATGACGATGGCGAGCGTGAGTGCGCTGGGGAATTGCGCGGCGTAGTCGCGCTCTTTAATTTGCGTCAATGCCTCGGCGAGTTTTGCTTCGGCGTCACCGGCGGTGGCGGCGATTTTTATTTCGACAACCAGCGTTTTTCCGTAGCCGCGAATGACCATGTCGGCGCGTCCGTGGCGATTGTGAATCTCGGCGTCAACGGACAGTCCGGTGCCGCGAACAAAGGACAAAAGCGACGAACGGTAGAGCCATTCGCGGGGACCGATTTTCCCGCGCCGGACAGCGGGGTCGGTGTTCGCGGCGGCAACGTAGTCGTCGTAAGGAATGCCCGCCAAAAGCGTGTCAAAAACACGCGGGATTTCGGCGGTGCTGCCGGCGATGATTTCGGAGAT
>JAISSQ010000200.1 GCA_031273045.1 Puniceicoccales bacterium | reverse complement strand
GTATCCCCGCTCTTCGCCAAAGAACTTGCCTTTGTATAATTTCCCCTTGCAGGTTCGCCAACGGTCCTGCCCAATTTCCCGAATTCAGTTTCTAACAAGGAAAGAATGGTGCTCTTTGCTTCCGAAAACAAATCCCATGGTATCGCTCCGTCCTTGGGGATTGCGGACGCCGTCGCCGAGACATCTTCCTTCGCATGGAGGGAGGATCCGGGCAGAGCCAAGAAATGGATACAAAGAAGTATCACAAAAAGCAAGAAATTCTTTTTCGGGTTAGTCATCTGGTTGTTACGGGTTAGAATGTTATTTTACATCCAAATTGGATTTTAATTTTCTCAAATAAAGGAAGAGGAGAATTTGGTGGCACCTTGCCTCCCGGACCAATATAAAAGTCGTCAGATATCCGAATATATAGGAAATCACCAAGTCTCTCCTCATTGGAAGGATTTCTTGGAGAAGGCGGCAGAGGTGGAGCAAGCGGAGGAGTAACTATTGGATCATGACAATCCCCAACCGAAAATTTAAGCCCCAAAAGGGTAAATGAATAATTGCGAGATGGGAACCGAATTGCGGACGAATAATCAATGAGGTTACAAGAGGGACTATCCCCTGTGTTTGGGATATCCACTGGATATTGCTCGTATGGAAACCTCGGATAATACCTAGGGAAACGATTCAATATATCCAATATCCTCGCATATATCACATCAATGTCATCAGTCGGGCATTCACATGAAAGATTGATATCCGTTACAGGAAGAAAATCTGATAGTCCCAATAGCACGTTTTGTTCGTTTGAACCGAAACTTGGAGACGATATTCCTTTGGTCGGACGAAGCGTTGTTCCTTGAAACAGATCCGGTTCAGGAAGGAATGTGTGATGAAAGACCTTGACAGCACCACAACCCAACTTGTCTGTGAATACTATCGGAACATTGGAGAACTCACTAAACAAGTTCGAAGCACTCTCGTATTTAATTTTCAGAGAAGATGTCCAACGTCCTATTAGTGGAGAAGATGCCCTAATTCCGTAGTTGCTTAATTTCACATCAGAATCATATTCTTCTCCATGGAAAAGAATAGCCCAATTCGAGGAATTCAACATTGCGTTGCTAAAATTAGAATCCACAAGGGTTGGAATCCCGAATGCGGAATAGTTAAAGCGTTGAACGACAGTCCCAGAAGAGAGTATTATTGCCGTCGTTGAGAACATTGCGTCGCTTGTGACGTAGTGGCGGGTGTCGTCTTCAATGCAGTCGGGGGAGAAGTCGCGGAGGATGAGGTCATTGCGGTCGCGGACGCCGTAGATGTATTGGGCACGGACTTTGTTGGTGACAGGCGATCGGATGGCAGCAGACGGGTCGAAGTCAATGATTCGCTCCTCAATAATTTTCCAGTCCTTGTTGTAGAAGAAGTCGAGTGAGGGCGCGCTACCGGCGGTGACGAGTTGACGAGTGCGGCGGAAGAAACCGTCGTATTCATAACGGATGTCAATGTTGTTTGGACCGCCTTGGATGCGCACGAGGCGTTGCCATGCGTCCCATTCGGTTGTGAATGGAACGGCGACAGCGGCAACGTCGCTGGGAACCGTAGTCATGTTGCCGGCGGGGTCGAAAGAAACCTTCGCGGCACTGCCGTCAATGGTGAGTATTTCGTTGACAACGTTGTGCGTTCGCGTCTGCGCGATGGTGGTGACTCCCTCGTTGTTTTGCGTGTAAACGAGCCAGTTGCCGGCTGGGTCAAATTGCCATCCCTCCTCCTGCGTCGGAATGCCGAGAATGGTTGAGTTGTCAGCGTCGAGTTGTCCGAGTTTTCGGTTGGTGATTTGTTGCAAGCCGTCGTTGGCATACAATTCATCGAGAAAGACCGGCGGCGTTTGCGCGGCGGAAACGAGGTTGCGACGAGAGAGGCGGATGGACGCGCGGTTGTAAGTGTATTTATAGCGGTCGAGGTCGTTCACTGGAAGCGTCCAAGTCGCCCACCGCTGGTCGGCAATTCGCCCGAAACGGTCGAGTCCGTTGTATTGGTCACCGGCGTCGCCGTTCTCTTCGCCGGTCTGCTTTTGATAGGTCAGCATGATATTCGGTTCGTTATAATAGGCACGGACAACATTATCGCTTCCGATATAATCATAGTTCGCAATGACGCCGCCGGTGACGCTGTCGTGAATGCTACCGGCGCGCCCAAGCACCTCGTCGAGGAACCTGTTGAAAACGTTGTCCACCTGCCGGTAATTCGGATAGTTTATTCCGATGGCGGCGATGCAGTTGTTGGTGCCGTTGACGTAATCATAATTCGCCGCCGGCGTTCCCGAAACAACAGGACCGGTATGCGCCTGAACGTCCGTGACAAGTTGCCCGAAGGCGTTGTATCCCTGCGCAACGGCATTCACAACATTGCCGCCGGTAGCGGCGTCGAACGAGACAACCCCAGTCACGCGGTCAAGCAAGTCGTGCGTGGTTTCAATCCGCCGAACGGAACCGTTCACGCCAGCACCAAGCACGGTGACAACGTCCGCAGCGAGACGCAAATTTTCGTCATATTGGTAAGCGTGCGTGTTTCCGTTCTGGTCTGTCATCGTCTGCGCAAGTTTCTGTCGCGTATAAGTATAGGAAACACGGTCGGGCGCGCCACCGGCGACGTCGTCATCGGGAAGGATTTTCAGCGAAAGCAAGTGCGAGGTGGCAATGCCGCTGCCGGCGAGCGTCGTTCCGTATTGCCATGTTGTCACTTGGTCGCCAGTGACGCTGTTTTTGAGAGTGAGCGTCGCAATGCCCCCATCCGGCGCGTAAGTGAAGAGCGTCGTTTTGTCGGTGTCGGTTCCCGGCGCGCCGCCGGTGTAATTTTCGACCTGTTTTACAACGCGCTTTTGCGCGTCGTATTCGTAATGCTTGACTTTGCCGTCGGGGTCGGTCGTCTCAAACACGTTTCCGGCGGAGTCGTAACTTTGCAAACTGACAAGAACATTGTCCGACTGCGAAGGAATGGTGTCGGGACGCGACGGCACCGTGCCGCCGTTGGTGCCGTAGTTGGCAGTCGCAATGACTTGCCCGACTGCGTTCGGATAAAAGAACGCATGATAGACGCGCGCCCTGGGGGATGCGCCGCCGGGACCGTTCAGTTCACCGGTGGCTGTGCTGGAAGCGTCGTGGAAACGCAAATACCGGTGCGCGCCGACAATGTTCGTTGCCTCATCGTAATCGCGGAAAACCTGTTCGACAACGAGCGCGCCGGTCACATCGTTTGTCGGACCGTCGTCAAGTCCGTCGGCGGGTTCGCAAGTATAGATTTTCACCGGCAGGTTCAGGCCGTTGAACGTTGTCTTTGTGAATATTCGGCTACCGGCGGAGCGCTGTTTAATAATGTTTCCGGCTGGGTCGAACCATGTGTCGGTGGCGATTGCGTTTGCAAGATTACCACCGGTGATGCTGTAAATCAAATTTCTGAAGACGTGCCCGCGAACATCGAAACAGATGTCCGTCCACGCAAGCAGCGTTGCGTCCGTGTCCGGCCCGCGTGTTTCGCGCGTGACCACGCGGTCGAGGTTGTCGAGCGCGAACCGTTGCGTCACACCAAGCGGATTTTTCTCGGCGATTTTCCGCCTGCGCCAGTCATAGGCAAAAGACGTTTCTATTTCTCGGACGACACCACCGGCGGTGCTTTCAAAACGGGTCGCCTTAGTGAGCAGACCGTCGCCGTCGTAGTTGCCGTTGTCATATTCGAATTCCTCCGTTTGGACCATGTCTCCGCCGCCGCTGTCATCGGTTCCCTCCCATGTTTGCGCATGGAACCCGCGAACATCAAAGACCTTCTTCGTAATGCTTCCCCCCGGACTGCGCACGCGGTTTTGGCGTCCCATGTTGTCATAACCGTAAGTTGTCTTGTTGTAATTGACACCTTCCGTGCCGGTGCCGGAGACCGGAATGGAAAAATAGACGCGCTCCTCGGTAAGTTGCTGCGCATTGTTGTATTCATAATGCGTCCAAGAAAGCCACGTTGATTGCGGGAAGGAGTCCGTAGGAGAGAGACGACCGCTGCCTGTGTAGCAGGCGGTGATTCCATCGAGCGGCTTGTCCTCGGCGTCCGTTCGCGAAATAGTGACCGGTGCGAGCGTTGTGAAAACATAATTTTCCACGCTACCGGTGGCGTAACCGGACGCGCTCCAGACCTCGTGCTCGACGTCCTTATAGACCGTGTAATTCGCAGTGCGGACAACTGTTGCGACGCCATCAATGTCCACCATGTGTGCGGGACCAAGTTCAAGCGTGGTTCGCCCCTTGCCGTCGCACTCGAAATCGGTTGTCAAATGCAAGCCGAAACCGGCGGCAGTCGTCCATCCAACCGGCGGGTCGGCGACTTGTGAAGTGTCAACATCATCAATGCGTTGCAACACCGCGCTCGTCTCGTCGTCATAGGCAAAGAACGTGATTACACCGCGCTCGTCGCGCAACCAGACAACACGACCGGTGGTGTCGAAAATTTCCGTTCGTTGCGCGGCGATACCGTCGCCATTTTCCGTTTCGGAAACGGCGGGTAGCGTCCTTGTCCGCTGCAGGATTTGCAGCGTATCCGCATGAAGCGTATAAAGATAACTTTCTTGCGCCGGCGCGGAACCACCGGCGGCTTCGCTACGAAACACCGTTTTTGTTCCGAGCAAAACTCGGGTCTCCTCATCGAGGGTGAATGGAATGTATCCGAATTCCTCCAACAGCGTTTGCGTGTCGTTCGCGGCGGCAGCGGCGGGATTTTCGCCCGAATTTGTATTGGCACTTATTCCGTTGCTTACTGCTCTGGCGTGCGGAAAATCGACCGCCGCGCCGGATGCATTGAAAAATTCGTTTTGAACAAAGCCGTCGGAAGCGTTTGTTGAGAACAGCCACGGCCATTCCTCGTTGATTTCGCCAATCGCGGAACTCGAAACGGTCGTAATCAACTTCCCGACGGAGTTGTAAATGAATCCCTTGCGCGAAATCACTTGGGCATCGGAAGCGGCACTCTCTTTTATCAGGCGCAACATGGGTTGCGAGAAACCGTTCGAGTAAATCACCTCAACACTGCCGTCGGGGCAATGCACCGTTGTTTTGAGAGACCAACCGTTGAACTCCTTCCAGAAAATGCTGCGTTCGTAATTTAATGAATAATTGCGCGTGCCGGCGGCGAGGCAGGCGAAAGTGACACGGCATTCGTCGTCGTATCCGTAAGCCCTGTCCGCATATTGCCCGATTTGCGCATTGGTCGCGGTTGTCGGGTCGAGACCGTTCGCGCTCATCCTGTCCCACGCCGCCGGTCCGACGACGTAGCGCAGGGCATGCGGAAAAACGCTCGCGTCATTCACGCCGTAATACCGGTAGTAAGTTCGCGTGATTGCCGGAGCGGAGGGACCCGTTCCATCCTTCACGACAACCGTCTGCAAGTCGCCAACGCGCCCGTAATCTCCGTCGCTTGTGCAATAGGTATATTCGACGCGCCTCGTTCCTTTTTGCCCGTAGTAATAAACCGAGGAGAGACCGAACGCCCCATAGGAGTAAACGAACGTGTCCGTCAGCGTTCCTTTGGTAATGGTAATCGAAGAAATGGCAGTGGAGGAGAGAACGGATGTGTAGGCATAGGTGGTTGTCGTCACCTTGCCGGCGTCTGTTTCGCTGACAAGCAGACCGCGATTTTCCAGCGGCAACACCGTTCGGTCATTGAACTTCTGCGTGACGCCGGTGACTTTGTTAAACAACACAAATTTGCCTTCATCTGGCTTTTCTTTGAGCGAATACGGAGCACCATAGCGCGGAAGCCATTCGTCCTGAACCTTGTGGAACCACAGCGTGGCATTCGTTCCGCGAAGAACGCAAATCCGCGATTCGCCGAGGAAGAACATGCGCGCTACCGAGCGCGGAATCCAGTTCACGGACAGCGATGGGTCGGAGATGCCGTTTGCTTCGAGCGCGTCCACATTGAGCAAGTTTGAGTAGTTCAGTGTTTGCGAAACCTGTGTCCCAAAACTGCTTGTGTTAAGTCCGGGCGAAGAAACATTCGCGCCGCCGGTGCAACAATTCACGGACTCCTCCGCCGCATTGCTGTCTTTGCAATTGCACGGACATTCGCAAAGCGGCGTGCACGTCTTTGGCAACTTACCGGTAGCGAACAACCATCCGCAATCGGGCGATAAATCTCCCGTGAACGGCGGTGTCGCCATCGAAACATCGCAATTCAAGCAATTCCAAAGCGCAAACGAGCAACCGTCGGCGGATTTGAGCAACGTCCAAACACCGGGAGGCAGGTTGTCTCCGTCGCCGGTGGTGTCGTCCTCGTAATCATAAATGACCTCGATGAAATGGTTTCCCGGGGACGGAACCAAAACATCAAACTCCGCCTCCTCGCCAACCGTAACTTCAACATGGTCCGGGTCGGTTGCGGCGAAAGTATCCAGCGAACCGATGAGCAGTTTATTGTCCGACACTGCCGTCGTAGAAGAATTGGGAACAGCCGAAACATCACGTTGCGCCCCGTCCGGCGGATACGGAGCCGGTGTTCCGCAACCTGCGTTCAAATGCACAACCGTGTTCGGCTGCGTGGTTGTGAAAACGACAATGCAGTGATAGTAATACCCCGTTCCCAATGAAGGCGTCGTCGGGGAAGAAACCTGCACAAAATCCACCCCGTCAGGAAAACCGACAGCATCATCGGGAATGTTGATGTAAGAGACGCACGAAGTCACAACCCCCCGCTTAAACAAATCGCCAACCGCGAAAACCTTGCTGTTCGCATTCACCGCCGTCATCACGGCAATTGATTCGCAAGTTGCGACAGTTGCCGGCGCGCCGGACCGCACCGTCCCGTCGCTCGTCGCCATGCGTGCGCCCAATTTCGCCCCGCCGGCACCGGAAACAGTCCCCGTCCCCGCCACCGGTAGTGCTTGCGTAGCCACCTCCGTCACCGCCTCCGCCTCCGCCACCGCAGCCACCGGCAGCGCGTTGCCTGCCACAGGCGAGGTTGCCCCATGCGAAACCACCGCTCCCGCAGTTCTTGCCGCCGCCCCAGTCGTAGCCGCCACAGACGACACCGCCACTGGGGACGCCGGCATCGTTCGCGGCGAAGCCGTCGAGCCGGACAGGATGACCGAGGAAACCGACCGCCCACCGCCATCGGAACCACCGGATGCGGATGCAGCCCCAGAAAGACCGGAGGCACCGACCCTGACAGCGGAGCAAAGGAACGAGCGAGAGATTCTCATGGCGGGACGGGGGGGCAGGGTTGAGAGGGCAAACCAGACAGGCGGCAGAGTGACGGGTTCCAGAATGAGCGCAAGTGTTTTTTATGGCTCTTCTTGCCGGCATTCAGAATCGGTTTTTCCGGCATTCAAAATCGGTGCAACCGCCGCGCACCGGCGGTGTCCTCGTTTTTTCGTCCGCAACGCCGCTCCGCCTGTCACACCCGCCGTCCACCAGCCGTCTCGCCCGCCATGAAAACCAAAACCACCGCCGCGCCTTCCGCCGTTTTGTTCGCGCTCGTTCGCGTTGTTTGCATTTCCGCGCTCCTTTCCGCGCTCCTTTCCGTGCCGTTTGCGTTAACGCTCCGCGCCGCGCCTTACATTGAGTATCTTTATCCCGCCGGCGGTGCCGCCGGAACCGCGTCGCTCGAAGTCGCGCTCGGCGGAAAATCGCTCGACGGTGCCAGCGAGGTGTGGGTGAGCGGCGAGGGTGTCACCGGCGAGGTGCTCGAAGTGCGCGAGCCGACCGCCGCGCAAATCCGTTCCGCGCGCGAGCGCGACGAGATGGCGTCGCAGACCGCGCGCCTTCGCTTGAAAATCGCCGCCGGTGCCGCGCCGGGTGTTCGCGATTTGCGGGTGCGCGCGCGCAGCGGAGTTTCAAACCGGTTTCGTTTTGAAATCGGTTCGCTGCCGGAGGTTGCCGAGGCGGAGCCGAACGACACGCCCGCCTACGCGCAGCCGGTCGGCGCGCTGCCGGTGGTCGTCAACGGGCAAATCACGAACGCCGACCGCGATTGTTTCCGTTTTCACGCCACCGCCGGCGAGACGCTGCTCATCCGCGCCAAGGCGCGCGCAATCAAGCCGTTTCTTGCCGACGCCGTTCCGGGCTGGTTTCAGGCGCGCCTCTCGCTGCACCGCGCCGGCACCGGCGAGAAAATCGCCGAGGCGGACGATTTCCGCTTCGACCCCGACCCCGTGCTCCTGTGGCGCGTCCCCGAAACGGGCGACTACACCGTGCGCGTCTGGGACGCCGTTTCGCGCGGCCGCGAGGATTTTGTTTACCGGCTCACCATCGGCAAACTCCCCTTCGTCACCGACATCTTCCCCCTTGGCGCGCGCGCCGGTGCCAACGCCTCGCTCACCGTGCGCGGAATCAATTTAGGCGGGGAGCGGGGAGCGGGAGATGAAAGGCAAAGGGCAAAGGGCAAAGAGATAAGGGATAAGGGCAAAGAGCAAAGGGATGCGGGCAAAGGGCAAAGGGCAGAAAGCGCACCTCCGCCGCAGGAAACTACCCTTATCCCTTTGCCCTCATCCCTTATCCCTTCTTCTGCCGCACAATCCCCCCGCTCCCCGCTCCCCGCTCCCCGCTCCCCATCTTCCGACGGCGTTCTCGCCCCGCTTGAAACCGTCCGCTGGAACGTCCGCGCACCCGCCGCCGGCGGTGTCCACGAACTCGCCTACCCCGTGCTCGGCGCGCCCGCCGGCACCGTCAACGCCCTGCCCTTCGAGGCGAACGCTACCCTGCCCGAAGTGTTCGAGCGCGCCGGCGACAACGACACCCCCGAACGCGCCCAGCGCGTCACGCCGCCGGTGGTCGTCAACGGTCGCATCGAACGCGCCGGCGACGCCGACTGCTACGCCTTCACCGCCAAGCGCGGCCAAAGTTTCACCGTTGACGTCATGGCGCGCCGCCTCGGCTCCCCCCTCGACGCCCGCCTCGAAGCCGGTCCCGCCGCCGCCTTCAACCGCGCCTACCAACGCGCCCGCGCCGACTGGGAAAAACGCACCGGCACCGCCGCCGCCACCCGCCGCGAACAGCAGCGCGCGCAGAAAAAATCCGCCGCCGCCGCCCGCCGCCGCGACCCCGCCGAACCCCTCTGGCCCGTCCTCCAAAACGACGACACCAAGGACACCCGCTTCGACCTGCTCACGCACCACGCCGACGCGCGCCTCCAACTCACCTTCCACGCCGACGGCGAATACCACGTCACCGTCACCGACGCCCAAGGACACGGCGGCGACGCGTTCGCCTACCGCCTCCGCATCGCCCCCGCGCAGCCCGACTTCGACCTGCGCGTCACCCCCGACAACATGTCCGTCCCCGCCGGTGGCAACGTCGTCGTCCAACTCCGCGCCACCCGCATTGACGGCTTCGACGGCCCCGTCTCGCTCGCCCTCGACGGACTGCCGGCGGGCTTCGCGCTCGGCTCCGCGCAAGTCCCCGCCGGTCGCGACGCCACCGCGTTCACCCTCGCCGTCGCCCCCGGCGTCCCCCCCGGCGTTTACCGCCCCCGCTTTTTCGCCGAAGCCGACCTCCCCGTCACCGGTGCCGACGGCCTCCCCACGGGTCGCGTCCGCCGCGTCCGCCGCGAATGCTTCGCCGCCGAGAACCTCATGCAGGCCTTCTTCTACAACCACACCATCCCCGTCGCGCAAAGTTACCTCATCGTCCGCGAACCCTCCCCCTTCAGCGTCGCCGTTGACTACCCCAAACTCCTCGCGAAAACCACCGCCGCCCAACGCGCCACCGGTGCCGCCGGCAGTGCCACCGCCGGTGCCGCCGCCGTCCTCGAAGTCCCCGTCAACACCGAAGTCGAAATCCCCCTCCTCATCACCTACAACAAAGCCGTCCTCGAAAAAGAAGCCGCCGCCCGCACCGCCGCCGCGAAGAAACCCGCGAAACCGAAAAAGCCCCCCGCGCCCAAGAAGCCCCCTGCCGCCGGTGCCGCTGCCGGCGGCAAAAGTTCCGCCCCCGCCCCCACCGCGAAAGGCAACGCCTTCGCCGCCGCCGCCGAAAAGAAACGCGCCGAAGCCGCGCAAAAAGCCGCCACCGCAGCGAACGCCGCCGCCGCCGGTGACGCCTCCGCCCAGCAAAAACCCGCCATCGGCGGCATCCGCGTCATGCTCACCCGCGCCGGCAACGACATGGAAATCTACCCCGCCGAAATCGAGTTTGGCGAAACCACCGGCACCCTCCGCTTCACGTGCCCCAGCGCCCGCCGCGCCGGCGAGGAAGGCGTCTTCATCCTCGTCGCGACGCGCACCCTTCGCGGCCGCCGCACCGAAGTCATCGCCCCCGCCCTTCCCTACCGCATCGTCGAAGAACCACCGGCGAAGAAACGCGGCGGACGTGACCGGCGGTAGCGCGGCTCGCTCACGTGTTGCGGCGCCAAAGCGAGACAAGCAGACCGAGGACGAGCGCGCCGGCGGGGAAGAGCGCGAAACGCCACGCGAGCGCGGTGATTTCCTCGCGCGGCGGACGCGAGGTGCGCAGGTAAAAATCGGCGAGTGGGCGCGGCGGGACGCCGACGAGTTGCGAGCGCTCGGCGAGCAGCCAGTTGAGCGCGTTCAGCACGAAAAACTCGTTGCCCTGCATGCCGAGGAATTTGCGCGTGAGGATGTCGCTCGTGCCCACGACGAGCAGCCGGCCGCCGGTGACGCTCAACTTCATGCGCAGACCGGCGGCGCGCTCGGCGGCGGCGGCGATGCTCACCGGCGGCTCCATGTCGCCGCGCTCCGGGTTGAAGCGGAACGGTTCGAGCACGTAGTCGCGCTCCGCCCAAGCCACGCCGCGCTCCGGCGAGGAGGCGAGCAGCCACGTGACGCTCAAGGTCTCGTCGGCGGGCGCGGCGGGGTCGGGGCGCACGGGGCGCGCCTTCGCGAAGACGAGGTGCGAGTGGAGTTTGCGCGTCAGTTCGTGCTCGCGGTTGGCGAGGGGCGAGACGGTGACGCCGCCGGCGGTGCTCGCGGGGTCGTAGAGCAGGGCGTCGTCGGAGAGCACGCCCCAATCGTAGAAGAGGTCTTCGAGGCGCGCGTTCGTCCCCGGGTCGAGGCAGACGAGGACGCGCCCGTTGCGCCCGCGCAGGTAGCGGCGCAGTTTTTCGGTTTCCGCCGGCGAGAAGGGCGAGCGCGGTCCGGCGAGCAGAACGGCGTCGGCGTCGAGCGGCACCTCGTTCACCGGCGGCGGCAGACCTTCCGCCGCCGCGCCGAGATTGAGCGGCAGGAGGGCTATGTTTCGCGAGCGCAGCCGCAGGTCGAGCGAGGCGAGTTCCTCGTCGGAGTGCTCGCGGTGCCCGACGGTCCGGTAGATTCGCGCCGGACGCGAGGTTGTCGCCGCGAGCAACGCGCCCAGCAGCGCGCCCTCGCCGCGAAAGGAGCGCGCCGCGCCGTCGGCACCGCCGGTGGCGGCGAGCGAGGCGTCGTATAACTCGCCCGCCTCGACGGTGCGGACGCGGTCGCGGCAGGTGACGACGAGCGCGGTGCGCGCGCCGATTCCGTATTGCTCGCGGAATTTGTTGTAGAGGCCGGCGTTGAAACGCTGGTTGGTGCGCTCGACGCGCAGCCAGCCCTCGGGCTTGATTTTCGAGGCGGCGTAGCGCGTGTCGTCGAGCAGTTCGCGCAACAGGCGGGCGAGCGCCGGCAGTTCGGGCGAGCCGCCGGCGTCGGAGGCGTCGCCGGTGTCGCCCTCCGCGAGCGTGAGGTGGACGGTGACCCACGGTTTCGCGGGCGCGGTGTCCTGCGGGGCGCGGCGTGCGATGGCTTCGAGTTGCTTGACGGATTCGAGGGAGAGGGCGCGGGCGGCGTCCGGCGCGATGTTCCAGCGGGCGTGGAACGAGGAGCGCGCGGCGAGGTAGTTGAGGGCGCACACGAGGGTTATGCCGAGGACGATTTGCAGAAAACGGTTGATGGCGTTCCAGCGCCGGACGGTCTTGAAGTCGTCAAAATTCACGCCGCGCAGGGAAGAGGAAAAGCCGCTGGGCGGAAAGTGGGAACGTTCCGAACATTCCGCCGCCGGTGCTGTCTTTCCGCGCAAATGAGCAAAGAAGCCCTCTCCCCAAACGACGGCGCCGCGGCGGTTGGCGAACGTTTCCTCGTGACGCCCGACGGGGTCGCCGTCGCGCCGCTGGGCGGCGAATTGGTTTCGTTGAGCGCGGGCGCGCTTCCGGGCGAGACGCTGGAGCAACTGCTCGGACGCCTTTGCCGCGAGGCGCGCCGCCGCTCGCTCGCGCCGGTCGCCGGCAACGCCTTTTGCGACCCCGCGCTGGCGGCGTCGGCGGGCGCGCTGGATTTTCCCGTCTCGTTCCTCGGCCGGCACGACACGCCGGCGGGCGATGTCCGCGGGGCGCGCTTGAGCGCGTTGCCGGCGGGTCTGGGCGAACGGGTGAACTCCGCCGAAGGCGTTCCGCTGGGCGCGCGCTGGGAGACCGGCGGCGCGAAATACCTGCTTCTGGGCGCGCTCACGCCCGAAAACACCGCCGCCGCGCCGGACGAGCAGTCCGCCGAAATGTGGGAAACGCTCGGCGCGCTGCTCGAAGCCAACGGGTTCAAGGACACGGACGTCCTGCGCACGTGGTTCTTCAACCGGCGCATCCTCGACTGGTATGACGGCTTCAACCGCGTCCGCACCGCCTATTTCAACGCGCACAACATCTTCGGCGCGCTCGTGCCCGCGAGCACCGGCGTCGGGGTGAGCAACGCCGCCGGCGCCGCGCTCTCGCTCGACGTCTTCGCCGCCGCGCCGCTCGCCGGCACCGGCAGCGACGCCTTCCGCGCCGAGGCGGTGGTCTCGCCGTTGCAATGCCCCGCGAACGACTACAAGAGCGCGTTCAGCCGCGCCGTCGAAATCAGCACGCCCGACGGACGCCGCCTCTCCGTCTCCGGCACCGCCAGCATCGCCCCCGAAGGCGCGACGGTTCACAAGGACGACCTCGACGCGCAAATCAAACTCTCGCTCCAAGTCGTCGCCGCCATCCTCGAATCACGCGGCATGGGGTGGACGGATGTCGCCCGCGCCATCCTCTACTTCCCCAAAATCGAATGGATGCCCCACTACGAAACCTGCCGCGCCGCGCTCGGTCTGCCACACCTGCCGGCGGTCTATGCGCACGCCGACATCTGCCGCGACGACCTGCTGTTCGAGATTGAACTCGACGCCTTCAAACCGTGAGCGCCACGCCACCGCCGCCGCACCACCGCCACAACTCGTGCTTTTTTCTTTTGCGTTGACCGTTTCAACCGCCACCTCTCAATGCGCCGCAATCGAACCATGCGAGCCACCCCGAATTCTCCCGAAACTCGTGCCCAAAAGCAGAGCGATTCCGATGTCAACGCCGGTGAAAACAACGCCGGCAGTGTCGGCGGGGACGGCGACGTCTCCGGCGACGCCAAGGGCGCGGACACCGTTTCCGCCGCCGGTGCCAACGACCCAACCATCGGCGACGCCCCGACCGGCGATGACACCGCCGGCGAACACGCGGATGCCTCTGGCGGCGGCGACGGCTTGAGCACCGCCGACGGCGAGGAGAATTCTCCCGCCCCGCAGGACGACGAAGTCCCGCCCGAAAGACGCAAGCGCGAGCACCGGCAACAAATCCGCGACGAGGAGCGCGCCCGTGGCAACAAGACCATGACCGTGATTCTCATTCTGGTCCTCCTCATCATCCTGCTCCTGATTTTCTACGGTCTCTACCGGCGCACCCACCGCGCCGAGACCCCTGTCGGCGCAAACTACGAATTCGTCGTCCTCGCCGCCAACGACGCCGCCAACTTCATCACCGCCACCGGCAACCTCAAACCGCTCACCGAAGTGACCGTCGGCAGCGAAATCTCCGGCATCATCAAGAGCGTCTCCGTGGACTCCAACGACAACGTGCGCAAGGGGCAGGAACTCGCCCTCATTGACCCGACGCGCTTCGAGCAGGAGGTCGCCAGCAGCCGCGCCCAACTCGAATCCGCCAAGACGCGCCTCGACGCCGCCCAAGCCACCGTGCGCGAAACGACGCTCATCCTCGAAAAACGCTCCCGCGAATACGCCACCAGCGGCGGTCGCACCCCCGCCCAGTCCGTCATGGAGGAGGTCAACAAAAACAAAATCACCGCCGCCGCCGAATTGAGGCGCGCCGAGGAGGACGTCAAACGCCTCACCGCGCTGCTCGACATTCAGGAGGTCAACCTCGCCAAAACCGTCATCCGCGCCCCCATTGACGGCGTCGTCCTCAAACGCGCCGTCGAGCCGGGACAGACCGTCGCCGCAAGTTTCAACGTCCCCGACATGTTCGTCCTCGCGGCGGACATGCGGAAAATGAAACTCGTCGCCAACGTTTCCGAAGCGGACATCTCGCGCGTCGAAGTCGGCGCGCCGGCAAGTTTCACCGTGGACGCATGGCCGGAGATGAATTTCGACGCCAAGGTGCTCAAGGTTGAGAGCGCCGGCACCGTCACAAACAACCTCGTCACCTACGCCGCCGAATTGGAAGTGAACAACGACCAACTCAAACTGCGCGACGGCATGTCCGCCGTCTCGCGGATTCGCGCCGCCGGCGGCTCCTCCACCGGCGCGTTGCGCGTGCCCCTCGACGCACTGACCTTCCGCCCCAAGGGCGCCGCCCGAAACACGGCAGCCAGCGGCACCGCCGGTGCCGAAGCCGAACTCGGTAAAAAGCCCGCCGAAGGCGACGCCGTGACCGTCTGGGTGCTGCGCGACGGACGCGCCGTGCCGGTCCCCGCGCGCGTCGGAAAAGTCGGCACGCGCCGCGCCGAAATCTCCGGCGAAGGCATCACCGACGGCGTGCGCGTCATCGTCCGCGAACGCTAACAGAAAATGCCAACTACGCTGCGGAGCCGCCGATGAAGGGCATCCATGCGGCGTCGGCACCATCGTCGGCGAGCAGGGACAGGAACGTCCGCCAGCGCGGGCGCGCCGGCGAGCGGCGTAGCGTCATCCCCGCTTGCAGCGGGAGGCGGTCGGCCTTGCGGGCGTTGCAACGCACGCAGGCGGCGACGATGTTCTCCCAGACCGTGCGCCCGCCGAGGTGTCGCGGCACGACGTGGTCGAGGGTGAGTTCGGACGGTTCGAAGACACGCCCGCAATACTGGCACCGGTGCCCGTCGCGCAGATAGACGTTCCGCCGGCTGAATCGCACCTCGCGGCGCGGCAGGCGGTCGAACTCGGTCAGCAGCAGCACCGCCGGTGCCCGCATTGCCAACCGCACGCCGCGAATGCTTCGCGCGGGGTCGGGATGCCGCTCCGAATAGTCCAGCCACTCGTTGAGCGCGAACACGCGGTGCGCGCCTTCCGGCTCCGCGTGGACGACCTGCGCGTGCCCTTGGAACAGCAGCGTGACCGCGCGCCGCATGCCGACGATGTTCACCGGCTGCCACGCGCGGTTGAGAACGAGCGCGCGGGATTTCATGCTCGAACTGCTCATGGCTGGGGCGGAGTAGAAGAGGTGATTGGGGAAGGAAGAGGAAGCGGTTTTTCTGGGCGCGCCGCCGGTGGCGTTGCCGGCGGAACCACCGGCGGTGGCGTTGCCGGCGGGCGCGGCGTCAGGCGCCGAGTTCGCCGAAGACGGTGTCGAGCGCGTTGATGAGGGCGGCGATGGTTTCGTCGGTCTCGTCGCCCATGTTTGAGACGCGGAAGGTCTTGCCTTTGA
>JAISSQ010000048.1 GCA_031273045.1 Puniceicoccales bacterium | reverse complement strand
CTCGCCGGCGGGCCGGCGCCTGCGGGCCCCCCCGCCCCCCCCCCCCCCCGCCCCCCCCCCCCCCCCCCCCCGCCCCGTGCGGGGCTGCCGACTTCAAACTCGGAGAAAGCGGCCTTCACAAAAAAAACGTTCCACACGCTGCCGGTGGTGCCGCGGGGCGCAACGGACAGAGACAGTGGCGGCATTGCGCCGAAGGAACGTTGTGAGGACATTGGATTGAACTCGCAGGACGGGTTTCAAAAGTTGCGAGCGCGTTAAAATGCGCGTCGGAGTAACAAAGACAAGCACTTTTTGTGCCGGTTCCATCCTGTTTCCGTTACGCGGTGAACCTCCGCCGGCGGCGGGTGTCTCTCCGCGCTATGTTCCGCGTTTTCCCCAGCGTCCGCGCCGCCGGTGGCGTTGTGCTGCTCGCCCTTTGCATGCTTCGCGCCGCCGCCGGTGACGGTTTCAACGTCGCCGCCGCCGCGCCGCCGGTGGTGTCGCTCGACGACGAAATCGCCCGCGAATACGCGGAGGCGCGGCGGGTCGCTGCCGAGGCGGCGCACTGGGACTGGGCGCGGTTGCGCAAGGAAAGCGCGACGGCGGAGGCGTTGCCGGCGGCACCGGGCGAGCCGCCGGCGGCGGCGTTGCTGCGGCGCGTCAAGGCACTCGCGAATGACCTCGCCGCCGGCGGCGTGGATGTCGCCGCCGAACGCCGCGAACTCGCCGCACTCGAAAAACAAATCACCGGCAGTGCCGCTGCCGGTGGTGCCTCTGCCGGTGGCACCGAAGTCACCGCCACCGCCGCCGGCACCGCCACTGGTGCCACCGCCGGCGGCGAGGATTTCGCGCTCTACAAATCGCTCTCGCTTTTGCGCCGGCGGCTCGCCTTCAAAAATCCGCTGCTGCGCGGTTTCGACAAAATTCTCTTCCTCACGCACGACCGCATCGCGCGCGGCGAGGCGCACATGTGCGACCAGTTCTTCGGCTTCAACCAGCGCACCGGCGGCGGCGTATTCGTCCTCGAAAACCCGTTCGCCCCCGACCCCGCTGACGCCCGCGCACGCCCGTTGCTCGCGTCACCGGTGGTGAACGGACGTCTCGCTGGACGCCGTCTCGGCGCCGAGGGCGCGTTCGTCGGTCTCGCCCTCGACTACGACGCCCGTCGCATCGCCTTCGCCTACACCGAGGCAAAATACCGCGACCTGCCCGCCGACGACGCCGCGTGGCGCGGTCAGCCCGCCGGCGACACCTTCGCCGCCTCCCGCAAACAATCCCGCCACGCCCATCACTACTACTGGCGCCCCGAAAGCGCGTTCCACCTTTTCACCGCCGACCTCGAAACCGCCACCGGCAGTGCCACCGGCGGCGCCACCGGCGGCGTTCGCGCCACGAACCTCCGTCAACTCACTGACTCCCGTTGGAACGACATCCACCCCTGCTTCCTCCCGAACGGCCGCCTCGCGTTCGTTTCCGACCGCCGCGCCTCGCAGACCCGTTGCAGCAGTCGCGCCGTCCCGTGCACGACGCTCCACTCGCTCGCTCTCCCCGCTGCCGGCACCGCCGCTGCCCGCTCCCCGCTTCCCGCTCCCACCCCGCTCTCCTTCCACGAGACCAGCGAATGGTTCCCCTCCGTCGCCAACGACGGACGCCTCCTCTACACGCGCTGGGACTACATTGACCGCGACAGCGACATCGCCCACCACCCGTGGTCGTGCCGGCCCGACGGCACCAACCCGCTCGCCCTTCACGGCAACTACCCCGCGACGCCCGACTCGCGCGGTCGCCGCCCGTGGATGGAAATGTCCATTCGCGCCATTCCCGACTCGCCGCTCCTGCTCGCCGTCGCCGCTCCGCACCACGGGCACGCCTACGGCAGCGTCGTGCTCGTTGACCCGCGCGTTCCCGACGACGGCGAGATGTCGCAGGTGCGTCGCGTCACGCCCGAACACTTTTTCCCCGAAAGCGAAATCCTGCCCGGCGTCGTCCGCCAATACGTTCGCGGCACCGACGGCAACGCCATCGCCGCCCGTCGCACCTCCGAAGCCGAAGCGTTCGGCACGCCGTGGCCGCTCTCCGAAAAATACTTCCTCGCCGTCCGCAGCCGCCACCTCCCCGCGAACTCCGCCGGCGGTGCCCGCACCGCGCCCAAGAGCAACCCCGTCCCCGTCGAGCCGCACGGCATTTACCTGTGCGACATCTTCGGCAACCGCGAACTCCTCTTCCGCGACCCGCGCCACTCCGCCCTCGACCCAATCCCGCTCGCCCCGCGCCCACGCCCGCCGGTAATCCCCTCCGCTGTGCCCGATGAGTTTGCCGCCGGCAGCAGTGGCGGCAGCGCGTCCGCAGCCGCCGGCAGCACCGGCACCGTCAGCATCGTGAACATCTACGAAAGCGAACGCCCCTTTCCCGCCGGCGTGAAAATCGCCGCCGTCCGCGTCGTCCAGATTCACCCCAAACCCAACTTCCACGAGACCGACCCGCGCGTCGGCATCGGCGCCCAATCGCTCGTGCGCAGCGTCCTCGGCACCGCGCCCGTCGAACCCGACGGCTCCGCGCACTTCGAGTGCCCCGCCGGCGTTGAAATTTATTTCCAAGCCCTCGACGCCGACGGCCTCGCCGTCCAGACAATGCGCAGCGGCACCTACCTTCACGCCGGCGAGACGATGAGTTGCGTCGGCTGCCACGAGAACCGCCTCAACGCCCCGCCGCCCCGCGCCGGCACCCCGCTCGCGTTGCGCCGCGCCCCCTCGCGCCTTCGCCCCGAAACCAAAACCGGCTCCGCCCCCGTTGACTTCGCCCGCCTCGTCCAACCCGTTTTGGACAAACACTGCGTCTCCTGCCACGGAGGGAGCGGTGGGCGGGGAGCGGGGAGCGGGGAGATAGTGCGTGCCGCCGGTAAGCCACCGATGAAGACCGCGTCGCCGGCGGCGAAAAAATCACTGACGGTGAAACCGTCTCTGCGCGGCGACGTCTTTGCCCCGCACGGTTGGAGCGCCGCCTACACCGCGCTCACCGCCGGACACGCCACGCCGCGCTCGTGGGCTTGGGCGCGTTGCGGCGGCAACGGCAGCAGCGTCCGCCACCGCGAGGACTCGTTCTCCGTCCCCGGCGCCGTCGGTGCCCGCGCCAGCCGCCTCTGGACATTCCTCAAACGCGGACACGGCACCAAAAACTTTTCCGCCGACGACTGGCGCCGCGTCTCCCTCTGGCTCGACACCAACAGCGTCTTCTTCGGCACCTACCGTCCCGTGCCGCCGGTGCCACCGGTGGTGAAGCCGCCGCCGGTGCCGCCGGTGCCGGTTGCGGTGGCGAAAAAGCCATGATTGCAATTGAGACCCGTTCTCTATAAACACGGGCGCGCTCAAAAACTGCACGCAACCAGACACGCAAATCATGAACACGCCCGTTTCCAACACTCTCCCAAATGAACACGCCGCCGGTGGCACTGCCGGTGACGCGGCACTGCCGGCGCAATCGCCGTCGGCACTGCCGGCGCCGGTGCCGCCGGACATTCGCCTCGACGCCTCGCCGGAGGTGCTGCGCTCCTCGTGGGAGGAACTCAAAAAGCAAAGTCCGCGCCTTTACCTGCGCGATGCCGCGCGGCGGCTCGGCGTTTCGGAGGCGCAACTTATCGCGCTCGACGCCGGCGTGCTTTCGTTCCGGCTCGCGCCGGAGCGCGCCGAGGGCGGCCTCATCGGTTTCCTGCGCGAACTCGCCGCGCTGGGCGGGCTGTTCATCATCATTCGCAACGACAACGCCGTGTTCGAGGTCGTCGCGGACACGTTGCGCCTCGCCGAGGGCGGCGGCTACATCAACGGCTTCGTGGGCACCGCCGGTGAAAAGAACACCGCCGGCGGGGGCGAGAAGCCCGTTGCCGGCGGCGGTTTTGCGGACACGCATTTTCATCTGCGCGGGGAGGCGGCGGCGCACGTTTTCGCGGTGCACGCCATCGGACATTTGCAGCGCGGCGTGCAGATATTCGACGCCGCCGGTGTCGCGGTGATTAAGTTCTACCTGCGCGACAACGCGTTGCGCGGCGCGTTCGACGCCTGGTCGCAGCGTTACCGCTCCGAAGACCAGTCGCCGACCCTTGCGCGCCGCTGACGCGCCGGCACCGGCGGCGCGCGAAGGTTGCGTTACCGGTTGTGCGCTTCGAGGAACCAGAGCGCTTTGTCGAGCGCGCGCGAGGTGCCGGTGAGCAGGTCGGCGGTGTCGGCGTCGCCAAAACCGGAGGCGGCGTCAATGCCGGCGCGGACTTGTTTTGCGGCGACGGCGAACTGCTTTGCGAGCGCGGTGGCGAAGGCGAGCGGGGAGTCGCCGGCGGTTTCGGTCGGGAACTCGGAAAGCGCGCTGCCGGCGGCGGCGGCGCGAACGGTTCCGTTGGCGACGCCGCCGAGTTGGACGATGCGTTCGGCGATGTCGTCAATGTCCTCCTCGGCGGAGTCGGCGACGGTGTCGAAGAGTTCGTGCAGGGCGATGAACGACGGTCCGCGCACGTTCCAGTGCGCCTGCTTGGATTGCAGGTAGAGGTCGCTCAAGGTGGCGAGGACGCCGTTGAGCAACGCGATGGATTTCGCGCGGGTCTCGGCGGGGATGTCGTTAAGTGTCGGCAGAAGCGCGGCGGTTTTGGAGGGAGCGGATGGTTTCTTGGAAGCCATGAGTTATCGGTCTTTCTTATTGGTGTTGTGGGAATGTCCGCTGGCGGTGGAGCAACTCTCCGCGCGCTTGGACGCCGCAAAGACACGCGCTTTGAGACACGGTTTCAAACGAATTCTTTTCCAGCGGCACCGGTGCCGAAGGCGGCGTCAGTCAGCGTCAGTGTCGCAGGAGGAGGAACTGTCGCCGGCAGCGGTGGTGGCGGCGGTGGCGGGGCGTTTGGACTCTGCGGCGATGCTGATGCACATCAGTGCCCAGAAGCAACAAATGAGGTTCGCCATCGGCAGTTGGAGCGTCGCGGGGAGGCAATAGACGACGGCGATGCCGGGCGTCCAGACGAACCAATTCGGGACGAGGTTCGGCAGAACGACGTTGCGGTAGAACGCGCCGCGAAACGCCGCGCGCGTCGCCGTCCACGAAAAATTGCAGTCGCGCCACAGGTGCGAGAGCGCGTTGCACGGGGCGGCGATGAGGGGCGTGTAGCCGAGCATGTCGCAGGCGGTCTTGACGGCGACGATGTGCGGTTCGCGGCTGTCGCCCCAAGCGAACGCCTGAAACTGGTAGAACCAGTCGGCGGTGCAGCAAATCAGCCCCCAATAGACGACCCCGTGGACGAGTTCCGCGAGCGGGCGTTTTGGACGCAGCGCCGGCAGTGCCATTCGGAACAGCCACGGAAGCAGTCCGCAAAACAGCGCCGACGAAGCCATCGTGTAGCGGACGCCGTAGCGGGTCTTCCACGCGCCGACTTCGTCGAGACATTCGCGCAAACCGTGCGCGTGGTAGTAGGCGAAGACGAGAGCGGCGGCGACGACCCAGAGGATGATGCCGGGGATGAGGTTTGCGCGCGCGGCGGCAACTCCCGCACGCCACGGGGAGACCGGCGGCGGCGGCACTGCCGGTGACGTTGCCGGTGACGGCGGAAGCGTTGCCGGCGGCGGCGACTGCACGGCGTTCGCGCTCAAAGTTTTCCTTTCGTGCTGGGCAGCGAGCCGGCTTGGCGCGGGTCGAGCGTGACCGCTTCGAGCAACGCGCGCGCAAACCCTTTGAAGATGGCTTCGGCGACGTGGTGCGGCTCCTCGCCGTATTCGAGGGCGATGTGCACGTTCGCGCCGAGCGCGTTCGCCAGCCCTTGGAAGAATTCGCGCACCAGCCCGACGTTGAAATCGCGAATCATCGGGTTGGGCGTCGAGACCTGATAGACGAGGAACGGGCGGTTGCTGAGGTCGAGCACGACGCGCGCGAGCGTCTCGTCCATCGGCAGCAGGAAGAACCCGTAGCGGCGGATGCCGCGCTTGTCCCCCAGCGCCTCGCGCAACGCCTGACCGAGCACGATGCCGACATCCTCGACCGTGTGGTGGTAGTCCACGGCGGTGTCGCCCTCGGCGGCGACGGTGAGGTCGAGCAAGGCGTGGCGCGCGAGGAGCGTGAGCATGTGGTCGAGGAACGGAACGCCGGTGGCGATTTTGGCGGCACCGGTGCCGTCGAGGTTGACGGTGATTTCGACGCGGGTCTCGGCGGTCTCGCGGCGGACGGTTGCGGCGCGGGCGGCGGTGCCGGTGGCACCGGTGGCACCGGTGGCACCGGTGGCGGGCTTGGTTTTGGCGGAGGTTTTGCTGGCGGAGGACATGGCGGCGGCGGTGGTGTTGGTTGTGATTGTCGTCACCGGCGGTGCTGCCGGCGGCGGTGCTTGGCGGTGCAGTTTAGAAAATGCGGCTCTTGGTTCCTTGTTCGTAGTAGTCGGCGTTGGCGCCGAGTTTGGCGAGAACGGGTGCGCTGGCGGCGTCAACGGCGGCGGCGAGGTCGTCGCTGATTTCGGTTTCGCAGGCGGCGATGTTCTCGCGCAGTTGGGCGATGTTGCGGGAGCCGACGAGCGTGCTCGCCATGAACGGTTTTTTCAAAATCCACGCGAGGGCGAGTTGGGTCATCGTGATGCCGGCGTCGGCGGCGAGGCGGCGCATCGCGTCAACGGCGGCGAAGGTCTCGGCTTCTGCGCCGTCTTCGCCGTGGCGGCTTTCGTTGGTGGTGCCGGCGGTGGCGTTGCGCGGGTGCCCGGGATGGCGTTCGACCCACGTTTTCCAATCGCCGCGCCATTGGGCGAAGTGGCGGGAGTGCGCCTGCGGCGGCGGGACGTCGTCGGCGGTGGCGAACTTGCCGGTGAGCAGGCCTTGGAGCAGTCCCATCGAGCCGATGATTGCGATGTCGTGCGCCGTCGCGTAGGGGGCGATTTCCGGTTCGATGGCGCGGGAGACGACGTTGTAAGTGATTTCGTTGACGTCGGCGCGGACGCCGGTGGCGACGACTTCCGCCATTTGCGAGACGCCGAAGTTGCTCATGCCGATTGAGCGGATGAGGCCTTCTTTTTTGAGTGCGTCGAGTTGAGCATAAGCGGAGGCGATTGTGGGCGGGGCGGAGAGCGTGCCGGCGTCCTTCGTGAAGTGCTCCAACGCGAGTTTGTTGATTGGCCAGTGGAGCATATAGACGTCGAGATAGTCGGTGCCGAGGCGGCGCAACGAAGCGGTGCAGTGGGCGCGGACGTCGGCGCAGTTCGACGGGGCGATTTTCGAGATGACGACCGCCTTGTCGCGCCGACCTTTGAGCGCGGCGCCGAGAGCGGTCTCGCTGGCGCCGGCGTTATAGACCTCGGCGGTGTCGAAACAGTTGACGCCGAGGTCGAGCGCGGCGTGGACGACGGCGTCCACATCGCGTTGGTCTTGCGCCCCCCAATAAGTTCCGCCGCCGAACGCCCAACAGCCGACTGTCAGGGCGGGGACGGTGATGTCTGATTTTCCGAGTGGGTTGTATTTCATGAGTGA
>JAISSQ010000208.1 GCA_031273045.1 Puniceicoccales bacterium | reverse complement strand
TCACTCCCACTCAATCGTTGCCGGCGGTTTCGAGGAGATGTCGTAAACGACGCGGTTGACGCCCTTCACCTCGTTGATGATGCGGTTCGAGACGCGCTGCAACAGGTCGTAGGGCAGACGCGCCCAGTCGGCCGTCATCGCGTCGGTGCTCGTGATGGCGCGCAGGCCGACGAGGTAGTCGTAGGTGCGCTCGTCGCCCATGACGCCGACGGTTTTTTCGGGGATGAACACGGCGAACGCCTGCCACGTCTTGTCATACCAGCCGCTCGTGCGCAGTTCCTCGATGAAGATGGCGTCGGCGGCGCGCAGGATGTCGCAGTATTCGCGCTTCACTTCGCCGAGGACGCGCACGCCCAAGCCCGGACCGGGGAACGGGTGCCGCCAGAGCATTTCGCGCGGCAGGCCGAGTTCGAGGCCGAGGGCGCGAACCTCGTCCTTGAACAATTCGCGGATGGGTTCGACGAGTTTGAGTTTCATGTTCTTCGGCAGTCCGCCGACGTTGTGGTGGCTCTTGATGACGGCGGCGGTGGAGTTCGCGATGGCGGCACTCTCGATGACGTCCGGGTAAATCGTCCCCTGCGCGAGCCACTTCGCGCCGCTCGCCTTCGCGATTTTCGGGAACTCCTCCTCGAACACTTTCACGAACTCGGCGCCGATGATTTTGCGTTTCCGCTCCGGCTCGGTCACGCCGCGCAACTTGCGCAGGAAACGCTCCGCAGCGTCCACCACGACGAGGTTAATCTTGAAGTGCCCGCGGAACATTTTCTCGACCTGCTCGCGCTCGCCCAGCCGCAGCAGCCCGTGGTCAACGAACACGCACGTCAACTGCTTCCCGATTGCCTTGTGCAGCAGCGCGGCGACGACCGACGAGTCCACGCCGCCACTCAACGCCAGCAGCACGCTGTCCTTGCCGACCTGCTCGCGGACGGCGGCGACTTGCTCGCCGACAAAGTTCGACATCTTCCAATCCGCCTTCGCGCGGCAGATTTTGAACAGGAAGTTGCGCAGGATTTTGACGCCGTGCTGCGTGTGGTTCACCTCGGGATGGAACTGCAACCCGTAGCGCCGCGCCGCGTCGTCCTCGATGGCGGCGAAGTCCGAGTTCTCCGTCTTCGCGACCGCCCGCGCCCCTTTGGGCAGGCGCGTCACCTTGTCGCCGTGCGAGTTCCAAACCGTCAACGGCCCCTTGACGCCGGCGAACAGCCGCGAGTCCGTCGCGGTGACGGTGAGCGAGCCGCTGCCGTATTCGCGCCGCGCGCTCTTGGCGACGGCTCCGCCGGTCAACTCCGCGATGAGTTGCAGCCCGTAGCAAATGCCCAGCACCGGCACGCCGAGGTTGAAGATTTCGGGGTCGGGGCGCGGCGAGCCGGCGGCCTTCACGCTCGCCGGACCACCCGACAGGATGACGCCGGCGACGCCCTCCGCGCGGAGTTCCGCCGCGCTCACCCCGAACGGGAAGATGCGCGAGTGCACGTTGCATTCGCGCACACGCCGCGCGATGACCTGCGTGTATTGCGAGCCGAAGTCGAGAACTGCGATGCTGGTTGCCATGGGAAGGGAGGCAGGGAAACGCCGCCGCCGAAAGGGGCGAACTGAAAAACACGCGCTGCCGGTGACGCTACGCCCGCCAGACGGCGCGGATGGCTTCGATAAACGCCGGCTCGCGCAGAATCTCCGTGATGCCGGTCACGCAAAACTGAATCCCCATGCACGCCAGCAGCAGCCCCATGATTTGCGTCATCGCGCGCAGCCCGACCGCGCTGACAAGTTTGCCCGCGCGGACGGCGGCGAGAAGCGTCACCCACGTCACGAGCACCACCACAACGAAGCCGGCGATGATGGCGGCGTAGTCCTGCCAGCCGCGCGCGAGCGACGCAAAACCCAGCGTGACGCCGATGGAGCCGGGACCGGCGAGCATCGGCATCGCCAGCGGCGTGAACGAAATGTCCGGCTTCGCGACGGCGGCGCGGTGCTCCTCGCTGTCGGCGTCCGTCCGCGACTTGCTCGCGAGCATCCCGAAGCCGACGCGCGCGACGATGATGCCGCCGGCAATGCGGATTCCCGGAATCGAAATGCTGAAGACCTTCATGATGAGCGACCCGAAGAGCAGGAACGCGGTCAGAATCCCGACGCAGTAAAACGCCGCCCGCCGCGCCTGCGCGCGCTTCTCGACATCGGAGTCGCCCTCGGTGATGGCGAGGAAGGTCGTCGCGCCGCCGAGCGGATTGATGACCGGCAGAATGCCCAGAATCGTTCCGAGAAAGAGCGACCACGCGGAGTCGAAGTCGAACGTGAGCGAAAAACCTAACGGCGGTGCGAGGGCGAGTGCTGGGGACATGCGGTCGTTGCGCGCGAGAAAAGCGCGCCGCCCCGCCGGTGGCAAGGCGGCTACCGCCGCGCTACTTCACGCGGATTTTTGTGCCGACGGCGAGGTGCGGCCAGTCAACGCCGGGGTTCAGGTCGGAGAGTTGGCGGAAGGTGAGGTTGTGCCGGCGGGCGATGCTGTAACCGGTGTCGCCGGCGGCGACGGTGTGAAACTGTTGGTCGCCGATGGCTTTTGTGGCGCGGTCGGCTTCGGCTTTAAGTGCCGCTTCCCACTCCGCCGTCGCCGGCACTTCGATGGAACCGATTTCAAAGCCGTCCTTGGTGTTCGTGAGGCGGACGGTCGTGGATTTCTCGGTTTCGTTCGCGGTGCCGAAGCCGGTGATGATGCGCGCCTGAACGGTGACGGGACCGAGCGCGGTCTGCCGGCGGTCGCCGTAGTAGTGGACGCGGGCGGTGTATTTGCCCGGACGCGGCTCGCGCAGCAGGAACTCTTCGGGACCGTAGCCGCCGGTGAAGTCGCGCGAGATGCGCCCGCCTTGGAGCGAGCGCGGGTGGCTATACATCACGCGCTCGCCGGCGGGGTCGTCCACCCACAGGTCAATGTCGCAGTTGTCGGCGTCCCACGTGAGGACGACGCGCAGACCGAGCGGGAGGTTGCGGCGCAGGCGCGGGTCAACCTTGGCGAGGTTGAGCGGCTTGCCGGCGCGTTCGGCGACGGCGGCGACGGCGTTCAACTCTTCGAGGGCGATGAGCGAGATTTCGGGGAAACGGCCGTCCCACGGGCGTTCGACGACTTGCCACAGCAGGTCAACGGCGCGCTGGTGTTCGCCGAGTTTGGCGAGGACGAGGGCGAGGTCGCGGTAACTCTGCGGCTCCTCGGCGCGGATTTTCAGGACGCGCTCGAAGATGGGCGCGGCGAGGTCGGGACGTTCGAGTTGCGTGAGGCGGTGGGCGAGGACGCGCAGCAGCGGGGCGTCTTCGAGACCGAGTTCGGCAAGGTTCGAGAGGACGCGCAGTGCGCCGGCGGTGTCGCGCGCGTCGGTGGCGAAGAAGTCGGCGGCGTCGAGATAGAAGCCGGGCGTCTTGGCGTTCGCGGCGCGCTCCTCGCGATAGACGTTGAGGCGTTCGGCGGGCGCGGCGCGGCGCAGGCGGTCGAGGTAGCCGGCGTCCGGCGACCAGCGTTTGAGCGAGACGGACGGGGCGGCACCGGCGGGAGAGGATTGCGCGGCGGAGCCGGACGGCCGCCTCATTTGGGCACCGCGTTCGGGAGGGGCGTAAGAAAGGCGCCCCTCACCAATGCTACCGGAGGCACTCCGCGGATTTCGCGGGGCGCCAGTTTGGGGAGAAGGGTGCCCCTCACCAATGCTACCGGAGGCACTCACCCCCGGCGGTGCCGAAGTCGGAGGCATCGCCCCCACCGACGCGGCAGCCCCGACAAGCGGACTTCCAAGCAAAGGCGTGCGCTCCGACCGCATGGAGCCGATGACTTCGCCTCTCGCGTTGCCGCTGGTACCGGCACTGCCGACGAGATTCTCGATATTCTTCACAGGTGCCGGTCGCGTCTTCGGGAACTTCGTTTCCCACCACCGGCAGCGTTCCTCGAAGGCGCGGACGACGCTTTCGATGTGGCTGCGGTTCGCTGCGTCCTTGCCCTCGAACTGCCGCGTGCGCCACGCGCGCCACTGTCCGCGCAACTCCTCCGGCGGCTCGATGCCGTAGCGGGCGTAGTCGTTGATGTCTTCGAGGACGATGAGCGAGGTGTCGTCGCTGACGATGCGGAAGGTCTGGCTGGTGCGCTTGATGTCGGCGGCGTTCGCGTCGGCGTCGGCGGACAACGCCTCAATCTTCGCGAGTGCCCACGCGCGGGCGGCGAGCGTGCTCGGCGACGCGCCGCTTTTGAGCGCGAGCGTGACGGTGTGCAGAACCGTTTCCTTCGCGTTCGCATCGTCGCCGGCAGCGTCACCGGCAGTGCCGGCAGGCCAGCCGATTTTGATGCGCACGGTGGTTTTCTCGGCGCGGAGAATACCGGTGACGGCGAAGACGGCGGCGTCGCCGGCGGGCAGCGCGGTGCCGATTTCGGGGAAGATGTTCGCGGCGGCTTCGGGGTTGCGTTCGACGCCGAGGATGCGCGGGCGTTGCGAGCGCAACGCGGCGGTGCCGGCGGCGGCGTCGATCGCGAGCAGGTTGACGAACTCGCCGCCGCGTCGTTGCGCAATCGCGCGGAGCGTTGCCGGCGCGGATGCGGCGGCGGCGTTCACGGTGTGGACGACGCCCAGCGCGGCGAGCGGGTCGCCGGCGGCGGCGCCGGCGGAGATTTTCGTTTTTCCGTAGTTGAACAGCCCGTCGGAGAAGAGCAGCCACTCGTCAACGGCACCGGTGCCGGTGGTGATTTTTCCGGCGAGTTCCGCTGCGCCGTCGAGCGACGACGCGCCGTCGTAGAGCGCGTTTTCGAGGTGTTCGCGCAGGTCGCCCCACTTGCCTTTTTTGACTTTGAACGCGCCGCCGGCGGTGGCGGTGTCGCGCAGGAAAACGACATTCACGGCGACCTCGCCGGCGGATTTCGCGAGCGTTTTGAAATAGGCGTCGAGCAGCGCGAACTCGCGGGCGTGGTCGCGCTCGCGACCGCTGCCGGAGGCGTCCCAAAGAATGCCGACGCGGCGCGGCGCGGGGCGTTCGCGGACGGCGCCGGCGACCTTCGCCGGCAACGCCGCCTCGGCGTAGAAATACTCGGTGCCGTCGAATTTCTGCGTGACGGCTGTCGTTTGGTTTTTCGGGTTACGCTCTCCGCTCCCTGCCGCCGGCAGTTCGATTTCCACCACGCCCTTCGCCGCGAAGTCCGTCTTCTCGACTTCGAGCAGGCGGTTCTCGCGCCACGCCGGCAGTTCGAGCGGCAGCGTGGTTGTCACCTTCGCCGGCGCACCGGCGGTGTCGGCGACGACCGACGCGCGCAGCGAAAACTTTTTTAACGGCTCGGAAAAATTGAGCGCGACGCGGTGCCGCGCCGCCTTGCCCGCCGCTGGTGCCGCGAGCGTCTCTTGCCACGCGATGACGACGCGCCGCGTGCCGCCGGCGTTGAACGGATAGATGCGGGCGCGGTAAGTGTTGCCGGCGACGCGCTCGACAAGCCCCGGGTCAACGACCGTCGGCCGCCGCTGGATTTCCTCGAACACGACGCGCCCCTTCTCCTTGTCCACCGGCACCGCCTCGCGCAGCCGGCCGCTGACATCGAGCGCGAAGCGGACGACCCGCTGCCCGTCGAGCAACGGAAACTCGAACGTTCCTTCGAGCACGCGCGAGTTCGGATTGCGAAACGTCATATCGAGCGTCGTGACGGCGAACCTGCCGGTGACCTCGGTGCTGACTTCGGCGGTCTCGATGAACACCGGTTTTTCGTCGGGGCGCATCCGCGCCGTCAGCAATTGCGCGCACGCCACCGGTGGCGGGAGACACACGCCAACAAACAGCGCGAGCATCACCGGCAACGCGAATGCGCGGGCGCGAACGAAGAACGCGCGGGCAAAAGAGTGGGATTGGGAGACAGGAGAATTCATATCGAGGCGCGAGGGAACCCCTGCGCCTTCCCCAAGCAACCGGCAATTTTTTCCGGTGGAGGTTGGGAGCGCGGGGCTGTTCCCGCGTTCCCATTCTGGAGCGAAGCGGCTCTTTACGCCACGCGCTCGAAGACGAGCGGCTCGTCCTTGGGACGCTTCGGCGCGAGACGGTAGGCATCTCGGAAATACTGCATGGCGGCGTCAATGCGGCTCTCGTCGTTGTAGTGGACGATGATGAGCGGCTCACCCTGTTTGACTTGGCGACCGACCTTGCGGATGTCGGTGATGCCGACGTAGGGGTCCACCTTGCCGTCCTTGCCGGTGGCGAGGAATTTGACGCCGGCGGCGAGTTTTCCGGCGTCAATGGTGTGAACGTAGCCGCGTTTGGGCGCGGGCAGTTTCTTGGTATATTTGGTTTCGGGGAACTTCGACAGGTCGTCGAGCCAGTCCTGCTTCGCGCCCTGCGCGCGCAGGATTTCGACGAGTTTCTTCTGCGCGGCGCCGTTTTTGCAGGCGCGCTCGACGGTCTGCTTCGCGGAAAGCGTGCTACCGGCGACGTCGGCGAGGCGGACGAGTTCCATGCCGAGTTTGAGGACGAGTTCCTTCTGGTCGCGCAGCGGGTCGGGCGGACCGTCCTGCTCCTTGGGCTTGATTTCGTCGAGACCGCCACCGCCGAGCAGTTGCAGTGCCTCGCGAATTTCGAGGGCGGTGCCGACGCTGTCGCCGATGGGCTGGTTGCTGTCCGTGACAAGGGCGACACATTTGCGCTCCATGGCGCGGGCGACGCGCGTGATGGTGCGGGCGAGTTGTTTCGCCTGCTCTTTTTCACGCACGAACGAGCCGTTGCCCCACTTGATGTCCACGACGAGCGAGCCGCAGCCCTCGGCGAGTTTCTTCGACAGAATGCTCGCCGTGATGAGCGGCAAACTCGGCAGCGTCGCCGTGTTCTGGCGTAGCGCGTAGAGCAAGTCGTCCGCCGGCGCGACCTGCGTGTCCGGTTCAACAATCGCGGCACCGACGCGCGTAAGCAGCGAAGTGTATTCCGAGAGCGAGTATTTTGTTTTCACGCCGGGCAGCGCGCCAATTTTGGCGACGGTGGTGATTTCAAAGTCCTCGTCGCGAATTCCCATGCACGGGACGATGACGCCGGTGGCGGCACCGAGGGCGGCGAGGATGAGCGTTGTTTTGTCGCCGACACCGCCGGTGGAGATTTTGCAAATTTTGGATTTTCTGACCTTGTTGAGGTCGAGTTCCTCGCCGGAAAGTTTCATTTCCTCGGCGAGGGCGGCGGTTTCCTGCGCCGTCATTTGTTTGAAGAAAATCGCCATCGCGAGCGCCGCTTGCTGGGCTTCGGGCATTTCGCCGTCCATGATGGCGTCAACGATTTGCCGGATTTCCTCGTTGGTGAACTCCCCGCCGTCGCGCTTCTTTTCGATAAGATATGCGAAGGAGGGTTTTTTCTGTTGTTTCTGTTGCTGCGACCGGTTGGAAGCGGAGAACTTGTCAGACATAAACGGATTTCTTCTGTTTTTTGAGGATGTGAGCGTGAGAACCGCCTGCTCGTGGAACAGCGCGGCGAGGCGCGACAATGGCAATTCGTGCGCCGGTGTCGAGAAAATTTTTAGCGCGCCCGTCCCCCCGCCCCCCTCTTTCCCGCACTATTCCCCATTCCCCCATTCCCCATTTTCAACAGCGACTTCCCGAACAAGAGCCGCATTGCCGCCGGTGCCGGCGCGCGTTTCTCTGCGAACCCAGCAATGCTTTCCGTGCGCATCATTCCGTGTCTCGACGTCAAGGACGGCCGCGTCGTCAAAGGCGTCAAGTTCCTCGAACTGCGCGACGCCGGCGACCCCGTCGAGTCCGCGCGCGCCTACGAGGCGCAGGGGGCGGACGAACTCGTGTTCCTCGACATCACGGCGTCGAGCGACGGGCGGGCGATTATGCGCGACGTCGTCGCCCGCACCGCCGACCAAGTTTTCATGCCGTTGACCGTCGGCGGCGGTCTGCGCTCTGTTGACGACATCCGCGACATGCTCAACGCCGGTGCCGACAAGGTCTCGCTCAACACCGCCGCAATCCGCGACCCCGCGCTCGTGCGCGACGCCGCCCGCCGCTTCGGCAACCAGTGCATCGTCGTCGCCATTGATGCGCGACGCGAGCCGGACGGCCGCTCGTGGAAGGTCTATACGCACGGCGGGCGAAACCGCACCGACCTCGACGCCGTCGTGTGGGCGCGGGAAGTTGTCGCGCTCGGTGCCGGTGAGATTTTGTTAACGAGCATGGACGCCGACGGCACGAAGAACGGTTACGATGTGGCGTTGACGCGGGCGGTCGCCGACGCGGCGACGGTGCCGGTGATTGCCAGCGGCGGTGTCGGCACACTCGACCACTTGGTCGCCGGCGTTCGCGACGGTGGCGCGAGCGCGGTTCTTGCGGCGAGCATTTTTCACTTCGGCGAGTTTTCAATCCGCGAAGCGAAGGAGCACCTCGCGGCGGCGGGGCTGCCGGTGCGGCTGTGACGGCGGGCAGCCCTTTCGCGGCTTTTCGCGCTCGAAAACCGCCGCCGGTGGCGGCGTAATCGCGCGCCATGCAATTTTTGGAAGCCGTGTTCCGTTTTGTTTTCACTGTTCTGGCGGGAACGGTCGGGCATCTGTTTTGGCTGCTCGGCTTGGTGCTCGTCTTCGGGCTGTTGCTGTATTGCGTGGCGCGCCTGACGCGCTCCATCGGCGTAAGTTGCGCGGGACAGCGGTGGGACGTCTGCATCACCGGCTGGTGCGGGACGCCGGTGCACGAACTCGGACACGCGGTTTTCTGCCTCCTGTTCTGTCACAAAATCACGCGGATTAAACTCTTCGACCCCGACCCGAAGGGCGGCTCGCTCGGCTACGTGCAGCACTCCTACGACCAGCACAGCGTTTACCAGCGGGCGGGAAATTTCTTCATCGGCATCGGTCCCGTGCTGCTCGGTTCGGCGGTGCTCTACGTGCTGCTGCTACTCTTCATGCCGGAGTGGGGAAACTTGGTGCCGTCGGCGCGCGGCGTGCGCGGCGGCGCGGATTTGAGCACCCTCGACGGCTGGTTCGGGGCGTTTGAACTCGTCTGGCGCTCGGTCAGCGCGCTGCTCGGACACCTGCTCGACCTGAACAACCTGCTCAACTGGCGCTTCTGGGTGTTCCTGTATCTGTCGCTGTGCATCGCCTCGCACACCGAGTTGAGTCCGCCCGACATCCACGGCGCGCGCGACGGACTTGTGACCATCGCGCTCGTGCTGCTCGTGGTGAACCTCGTCGGCGCGCTCATCCACGTCGTCGGGCTGGGCGGCGTGCTCGAAGACCTCTGGCGCTTCCTGCACTTGGACGCCGCCGGCAACGCGCTTGGCACCGCACTGGCGACCCTTGGCGCATTGCTGGCGTTCGCGCTGGTGGTCTCGCTGCTGAACCTCGCGTTGACCTACGTCGGCTTCACCCTGTGGTGCAAAATCCGCCGCCGTCCGGGTCCGCGAATCGCGTGGAACTGACGCCGCCGGCGGCACTTTTCCCAACCCGCCCTTGACTTTTCGCGCACCGGCGGCTTCATGCGCGCCCTCTTCCCGTCCCCACTTCTCCCCTTCTTTTTTCCCGTTTTCCCATGTTTTTCAAACGCTTCACCGGCCTGTTTTCCAACGCAATTGGCATTGATTTGGGGACCGCCAACACGCTCGTCTATTTGAAGGGCGAAGGAATCGTCACGCGCGAGCCAAGCGTCGTGGCAGTCAACAAAAACACGAAAAAAGTCATCGCCGTCGGCAAAGAGGCAAAACGCATGATTGACCGCGCGCCGCCGACGATTGCCGCCACGCGCCCGATGCGCGACGGTGTGATTTCGGATTTCGACGTTTGCGAGCAAATGCTGCGCTACTTCATCGGGCAAACCGCGCGAAAAACCCTCTTCACGCACCTCGCCGTCGTCATCGCCGTCCCCTACGGAATCAACCCCGTCTCGAAGCGCGCCGTCATGGACTCCGCCTACCGCGCCGGTGCCGACGAGGCGTGCACGCTCGCCGAGCCGATTGCCTCCGCGCTGGGCGTCGGTCTGCCCGTTGGCGAACCGGCGGGCAGCATGATTATTGACATCGGCGGCGGCACCACGGAGGTCGCCATCCTCTCACTGGGCGACATCGCCTACGCGGAGAGCATCGGCATCGGCGGCGACGAGTTCGACCGCAGCATCATGAACTTCGTCCGCAACAAGTATAACCTCGCAATCGGCTCCCTCATGGCGGAGGAAATCAAAATCCAGATTGGCTCCGCGATGCCCCTCGACGAGGAACTGCGCTACGAGGTCAAGGGGCGCGACACCGTCACCGGTCTCCCGCGCTCGGAATACATCAGTTCCGACGAGGTGCGGCAGGCGATTGAGAACAACCTCTCCAACATCGTCGAATCCGTGAAGCGCGCCCTCGAACACTCGCCGCCCGAACTCGTCGGCGACCTCATTGACCGCGGCATCACGCTCGCCGGCGGCGGCTCCCAACTGCGCGGGATAGACAAACTCATCAGCGACGCCACCGGCGTTCCCGCCTTCGTGGGCGACGACCCGCTGTGCGCCGTCGCCAACGGCACCGGTCACTACATTGAGAGCGACAACTGGCGCAGTTTGGTGAGCCAGTAGCCCGCTCCCCAACCTGTCCCAACCCAACCCACGGGAGCGCGAGCGATGAACCGAGGCGGTGCCGACATTCGACCGTTCCTTGTCCTTGCGGCGGGACTGCTCCTGTGGTGGTTCGTGCCCGGCGCGGCGCGCCTCTTCGTCAAGCGCGGCTTCACCGAATTTCAGGCACCGGTGCTCATCGCCCAGTCCCATTTGAGCGACCTGCGCGACTACTGGGAACGGCGCCTCGGAATGAGCCGCCACGAACTCATCGTCGCCAACAAAGACCTCGCCGAAATCAACGCCGGCCTCCAACTCGCCCTGCTCGACCGCGACCGGCGCGTCGCCGAAAACCAAGCGTTGCTCGACGCCCTGCGCGTCCCCCCGCTGCCCGCCTACCGGACGGTCGTCGCCCGCGTCGCCCGCCGCGACGTCTCCGCGTGGTGGAAGCGGCTCGTCGTGCGGCGCGGCTCGGCGGACGGCATCGTGAAGCACTCGCCGGTCGTCGCCGGTGACGGCTACGCCGTCGGCGTCGTCACCACGGTCGAACTGAACACAAGCGAAGTGCTCCTCGTGAGCGACCCCGCCTTCCGCGTCAGCGTGAACATTGAGGGCGAGAACGAGCGTTCGGCGGTCTTCGAGGGCGCGCCCGGAACACGCCCGTTCGACCGCCCGCGCGGACGCCTCACGCACTTCCCCGTGCTCGACGGCTTCGTGCCCGAAAGCGGCGCGCGACTGAGCGTCTATACCTCCGGCAGCGGCGGCATCTTCCCGCCCGGACTCGTCGTCGGCACCCTCGACGGCGAACTCACCGAAACCCCCGACGGGCTCTTCCTTGAAGGCGGCGTGCTAGTCCACCAGCGGCTCTACTCGCTCGACGAGGTCTCCATCCTCGTCCCGACGGCACCGGTGCAGGGTGTGGCGACCGACGCGGACGGACGGGAGGGACGGAGATGATTTCCGCCCTGCGCTGGCTGCCCGCGCTTTTCTGCGCCCTGCTCTGGGCGTGGCTACCCGAACTCGTCCGCCCCGCGTTCTCCGCCGCCGGTCTCGCGCTCTGGACGGACGCCGGACTGCTCCTGCTGCCGGCATTGAGTTTTCCCGCACGACCCGCGTGCGCCGTCGTCCTCGCCGGCGCACTGTGCGCCGACGCCGCGCGAGGCGGACCGTTCGGACTTTCCGCCAGCGTGCTGCTGCCGGTGCTGCTCGTCCTCATCCATTTCCGGCCGGTCATCCTGCGCTGGAGCGCCGTCGCGTGGCTCGGATTCATCACCTGCCTCAACACCGTCCTCGCCCTCGTGACGGCGGCGCTCTGGACGGCGGACATCGCCCTGACGCGCCACGCCGCCACCGGCATCGCATGGTTCGGAGGCGGCGACGCCACCGACGGCGCGATTCTGGAATGGACCCCGCTGGCGGGCGGCGCGCTGCTGTTGAGCGCCGTTGCCGGCGCCGTAGCGTCCTCGCTCCTCGTGCTGGCGCTGGGACACTGGTTCATCGCGTTCCAAGTCGCGCTGGCGAAGATGACCGGCGGAAAAGCGTAGCGACAGCACCGGCGGCGGCACCACCGGCGGCGGCGGGGAAAATTGCGTTGCGGGCGCGCGGGACACGCGGGCATCGTCCGCGCCATGCCGCCCCTCAAAGGAAAAACCGTCGTGCTCGGAGTCACCGGTTCCATCGCCGGTTTCAAGGCGGCGGACATCGCCTCGCAACTCGTCAAACTCGGCGCGGACACGCGCGTCGTCATGACGCGCGAGGCGGAACGCTTCATCACGCCGCTCACGCTGCAAACCCTCTCGCGCAACCCCGTTGCCGGTGACCTCTGGGCGCCGCCCGCCGCATGGGAGCCGGAGCATATCGCGCTCGCCGAACGCGCCGACCTGCTGCTCGTGGCACCGGCGACGGCGCACATCCTCGCCTGCTTCGCGCACGGTCTCGCGCCCGACCTGCTCACGTGCGTCTATCTGGCGACGCGCGCACCGGTGCTGCTCGCGCCGGCGATGAACTCCGCGATGCTCGAACACCCCGCGACGCGCGCGAACCTCGAAACGCTGCGCGCGCGCGGCAACGAAATCATCGAACCGGCGTCGGGCGTCCTCGCCTGCGGCACCACCGGCAACGGACGTCTCGCGCCGGTGGACGAAATCATCGCCCGCGTGACGGCAGCACTCACCACCGGTGGCACCGGCACCGGCGGCAGCGTTCCTACGCCTCCACGAGGCGCACGGTGAGGATGGCGGGGTTTTGCTGGATTTTGGCGAGCGCGGCGGCGTCGGGACGACCGCTCAACTGATAGACGGCGATGGCGCGGTCGTTGACGTT
>JAISSQ010000174.1 GCA_031273045.1 Puniceicoccales bacterium | reverse complement strand
CAGCGCGCTACCGAATGCAAGTAGCGAGTTGAAGCAGAGAAAAATAAAAAACAAACAAGTTCTTCTCAACGTGCTAAAACCCAATCTCTATCTAATTGATTTTTAGGAGTGCCCTTAAGTCAGTGTCCCGCGTCCGGCGCCACCGGCGGTGCTTCCGGGGCGGTTCGCGGCGAACCAGCGGACGGTTTCCGCAAGACCTTCGTCGAAGGTGTGCGCGGGGTGCCAACCGGCGGCGCGCAGTTTGGCGGCACTCGCGAGCGAGTGGCGGACGTCGCCGGCGCGCTCCGGCAAATGCTCGACGCGCGAGGCACCGCCGGTGAGCGCGACGATTTTTTCGGCGAGCGCGCCGACGCTCGTCGAGACCCCGTAGCCGGCGTTGAAGACGCCGGTGACGCCGGGCGTTTGTGCCGCGAAGACGAGCGCGCCGACGATGTCCTTCACGAAGATGAAATCGCGCGTCTGCCCGCCGTCGCCGAAGATGGAGAGCATTTCGCCGCGCAGCGCGCGCTTGATGAAAATGGGCACGGCGGCGGCGTAGGCACCCTTGGGGTCCTGCCGCGGACCGAAAACGTTGAAGAAGCGGATGCTCGCCGTCTCCAAGCGTCCCTCGCGCGTGAAGAGCGCGTTGTAGTATTCGCCGTCGAGTTTGGTGATGGCGTAGGGGCTGCGCGGTTCGGGGGTGGCGGTCTCGACCGTCGGCGTTGCCGGCGCATAGCCATAGACGGCGGCGCTGCTCGCGAAGACGAGTTTGCGTGCGCCCGCCGCCGCCGCCGCCTCGAGCACGTTCAGGTGTCCGAGAACGTTGATTTCCGCGCACTCGCGCGGCGCGCTCATGGACTCCGGCACGCTCACGAGGGCGGCGAGATGGAAGACGTAGTCCGCGCCGGCGACAGCGCGTTCGACGGCGGCGCGGTCGGTGACGCTTCCCTCGATGAACTCGACATCGAGACCGTCGAGGTTCCGTCGGTGCCCCGTGCGCAGGTTGTCGAGAACGCGCACGTGCGCCCGCCCCTGAAAGTGCTCCGCGATATGGCTGCCGATAAAACCGGCACCGCCGGTGACGAGAATGGTCATGCGCGGCAAAAAACAAAACTCCGCCGCCGCCGCCAATTCTGCAATTGTGCGCGGAGAAAAACGGCACTCCGCCCGAACACCGACCGCTCCGATACCATGCAGACCGACCCGACGACGCTCGCCGACTCCTACGCCCGCTGCCTCGCGCTCACCCGCTCGCACTACGAGAACTTCCCCGTCGCGCGCCTCATCCCCCGCCGCCTCCAAAAACACGTCGCCGCCATCTACGCCTTCGCCCGAACCGCCGACGACATCGCCGACGAGGGCTACGCCGGCGAAGGCGCCGCCGAACCGCTCACCATCGAACAGCGCCTCGCCGCCCTGCGCGAAATGGACGCCGCCGCGGTGAGAGCCGCTTCGCTCCAAGGGCAAAAGGATGAGGGCAAAGGGCAAAGGGCAGAAAGCGCGGCTACGCCGCAGGGGGAGAATGAGGTGGTGCCACCGGTGGCTGCCCTTTGCCCTTTGCCCTTATCCCTTATCCCTTCCGCCGCACTTCCTCCCCGCTCCCCGCTCCCCGCTCCCCATTCCCCTCCGAGCGAAGCGGCTCTCTGGCTCTTCCCCGCCCTCGGCGACACCCTCCGCCGCTTCAACATCCCCGTCCAACTCATGCTCGACCTCACCTCCGCGTTCGCGCAGGACGTGGTCAAGCGCCGCTACGCCGACTTCGCCGAAGTCCTCGACTACTGCCGGCGCAGCGCGAACCCAATCGGACGCGTCGTCCTGCTCCTGCACGGCTACAACGACCCCGAACGCTTCGCCCAATCCGACGCCATCTGCACCGCCCTCCAACTCGCCAACTTCTGGCAGGACATCGGCGTGGACTGGAAAAAAGACCGCCGCGTCTATCTCCCCCTCGACGACCTCGCCCGCCACGGCGCAAGCGTCGAGGACATCGGCGCGTCCGTCGCCGCGCCGGCAACGCCCGCCTCGCCCGCCCTCCGCGCCTGCATCCGCGAAAACGTCGAACGCGCGCAAGCCCTCTTCGACCAAGGACGCCCGCTGGCGGCGTCGCTCGCGTTCCCGCTCAACCTCGAAATCCGCGCCACCTGGCTCGGCGGAACAACCATCCTGCGCAAAGTACGCGAACTCGATTTCGACACCGCCCGCCGGCGCCCCCGCATCACCGCCGGCGACAAACTCCGCCTCCTCCTGCGCGCCCTGATGCCGCTGTGATTTTTTCCGTCACCGGCGCAGTGTTTGCAGGTGGCGGTCAATGCGGTCGCAGGCCTTGATGATGTTGTCGTAACTCGTCGAAAAACTCGCGCGGCAGAAGCCGTCGCCGGCGGCTCCAAACGCCGTGCCGGGGACGAGGGCGACGCGCTCGGCGCGCAGCAGTCCCATCGCGAAGTCGAGCGAGTTCTGACCGGTGACGCTCACGCGCGGGAAGGCGTAGAACGCGCCGCGCGGCAGGTGGCACGGGAGACCGAGTTCGTTGAAGCGGCGGACGATGAGGTCGCGGCGCTCGCGGTATTTGTCGCGCATGCGCAGCATGTCGTCGCGCCCGTTGGCGAGGGCTTCAAGGGCGGCTTCTTGGCTGACGATGCTGGCGCACATGATGCCGTATTGGTGGATTTTCAGGACGGCGTCCATAACGCCGGCGGGACCGCAGGCGTAGCCGATTCGCCAGCCGGTCATCGCGAACGCTTTCGAGAAGCCGTGCAGGAAGACGGTGCGTTCGCGCATGCCGGGGAGCGCGGCGATGGAGGTGTGCGCGCCGTCGTAGGTGAGTTCGGAGTAGATTTCGTCGCTGATGACGAGGAGGTCTTTTTCGACGGCGAACTTGGCGATTTGGGCGAGCAGTTCGCGGCTGGCGGTGGCGCCGGTGGGGTTCGTCGGAAAGTTCAACAAGAGTGCTTTGCAGCCGGGTTGCCACGCGGCGCGGAGGGCTTCGGGGGTGAGCGCAAAATCGTTCTCGGCGCGGGTCGGGACGGCGATGGCTTGCGCGTGGCAGAGCGCGACGCTCGGCGCGTAGGAGACGTAGCACGGGTCGTGGTAGAGCACTTTGTCGCCGGGGTTCAAAATCGCGCGCAGCGTGTGGTCGAGCGCCTGCGAGACGCCGATGGTGACGATGATTTCGGTGTCGGGGTTGTATTCGGGACCGTAGTTGGCGGCGACGTAGCGCGAGACGGCGTCGCGCAGCGAGCGCAGCCCGCGGTTGTCGGTGTAACTCGTGCGGCCTTTCTCAATGGCGCGGACGGCGGCTTCGCGAATGCCGAACGGTGTGACGAAGTCCGGCTCGCCGATGCCCAGCGAGACGGCGTCGCGCATTTGCGAGGCGATGGCGAAGAAGTCGCGAATGCCCGACTTGGGCAGCGCGGCAACGTGCGCGGCGACGAAGCGCGAACTCGTATCGTCGATACTCTTTGCAAACATAAGAGGGAAAATTGGTCGTTGAAAAATGACGCGGCGGTGCCGGCGCGGTTACGGCGAGACGCTCGGTTTGTCGGGGTCCTGCGGCGGTTCGATGATGTAGCCCTGCTCCTTGTAGGCGCGCAGCAGGAAGCACGTGGCGGTGGATTGGACGCCCTCGATTTTCGCGAGACGCTCGTGCACGAACGACGCGATTTGGCGCAAGTTCGTGTCCTTGACGATGACGTGCAGGTCGTAGGCGCCGGAGAGCAGGTAGCAGGTCTCGACCTGCTCGAAACGGCTGATGCGCTCCGCGATGGCGTCGTAGCCGAGGCCGCCCTCCGGCTTGACCTTCACCTCGATGAGGGCGCGGACGACGTTGTCCTCTTCGACGGACGGGTTGAGCACGGCGCGCCAGCCCAGAAACACGCCGGAGCGTTTCAAGGCGGCGAGTTGGGCGTCCACCTCGGCTTGCGGCAGCGCGAGGATTTGGGCGAGTTGGGAAGCGTCGAGCGGCTCGCCTTCGAGAAGCAGTTGGAGAACGGTTTTCATCGTGATGACCTCATTGGAGAAA
>JAISSQ010000085.1 GCA_031273045.1 Puniceicoccales bacterium | reverse complement strand
CGACACGGCTCTTGCGGTCTTGGGCGAGGGCGGCGTCGAGCACGCTGTCGGAGATGAAGTCGGCGACCTTGTCAGGGTGCCCCTCGCCGACGGATTCGGACGAGAAGATGTAATCGAATGCGGACATGGATTGGTTGCGGGTGCGCTGAAAGTTTTTGGCGGGAGCATTTCGCTCCGAAAGACGGAGTGCAGCGCAAAGCCCCGCGCCGGTCAAAACTTCTCTGCTGCCGGCAGCGTCTTTCGCGCCGCCGGTGCCTCTTTTTCTTACTTGACCGTTGCGGAGTCCGGCGCAGCATGCGCGCACTTTTTTTCGATTGATGCCGATTTAGAGCATTCCGCCTCTCCCTCTCCAACACCTTACGACCCATGATAGCCGAAGCCAACCCAGTCGCTTACCCGCCCACGCCGCAGGAGTTCATCCGCCTTACCCCCGCCCAAGTCCGCGAGCATCTGTTAATCGAAAAGTTGTTCATCCCGGGCGAACTGCGCGCGCAGTTCACGGCCTGCGACCGCCTCGCCGTCGGCGGAGCGGTGCCGCTTGCCGAACCGGTCTTCCTGAAAAACTACAAGGAGACCGGCAGCGAGTCGTTCCTCGCGCGACGCGAACTCGGAGCCATCAACATCGGCGGTCCGGGCTGGGTGGATGTCGAGGGCGAGAAGTATCCGCTCGGTCCGCGCGAGACCATCTACGTCGGACGCGGAAACCACGACGTCTCCTTCGGCAGCGACGACCCGACGCGCCCCGCGCGTTTCGCCCTGTTCAGCGCGCCGGCACACAAGAGTTACGAGACGAAGGTCGTCCGCGACGAGGACATCGAACCGGTGCACCTCGGCGGGCTGGCGACCTCGAACGACCGCGTCATCCGCAAATGCATCTTCACCGAGGGCGTGCAGAGTTGCCAACTCGTCATGGGCTACACCTCGCTCGAAGTCGGCAGCGTCTGGAACTCCTACCCGACGCACACGCACTCGCGCCGCTCCGAAATCTACCTCTACTTCGACCTGCCCGGCGACCGCCTCGTCGCGCATTTCGCCGGCGAGCCGGACGCCACCCGCCACGTCTTCGTGCGCAACGAGGAGGCCGTCATCTCGCCGCCGTGGTCGGTGCACTTCGGCTGCGGCACCGGCAACTACCGCTTCATCTGGGCGATGGCGGGCGAGAACCTGCTCTACGACGACATGGACCCCGCGCCGCCGGTGGCGATGCGGTAAACCGCTCAATACACAATCTCCGTGCCGACGCCTTTGTCGGTGAAAATTTCGAGCAGCAAACTGTGCGGCACGCGCCCGTCAATGAAGTGGACGCGCTTCACGCCCGCCTCCATCGCCTTCACCGCGCTGTCCACCTTCGGAATCATGCCGGCGGAGATGACGCCCGTGCGCTTCAACTCGTCCACCTGCGCCGAGTAGAGCGTCGGGATGAGCGAGTTCGGGTCCTTCGGGTCGGCGAGCAGACCGGGCACGTCGCTCATGAACACCAACCGGCGCGCCTTGAGCGAGCGCGCGACGGCGGCGGCGGCAACGTCCGCGTTCGTGTTGTGCGGCCGGTCCTCGGCGTCGAGCGCGATGGGCGAGACGACGGGGATGAACCCCTCGTCGAGCGCCTTGCGGATGATTTTTGTGGTGACGGTCGTGATGTCGCCCACGAAGCCGATGTCCACGGGCGCGCCGGCGGCGTCGCGCTCGAAGTGCCGCTCGCAACGGTTGACCTCGTTGCCGGCGATGCCCTTGGGGTTGCCGCCGCGCGCGCGGATGAGGTCGCAAATCTCGGCGTTGACCGACCCGTTGAGCGTGCGCTCGACGACCTTGATTGTGGCGGCGTCGGTGACGCGCATCCCGTTGCGCCACTCGCTCTTCAGCCCCGCCTCGCCCATCGCGCGCGTGATGGCCTTGCCGCCACCGTGCACGACGACCGTCTGGATGCCCACGCTGGCGAGGAACACGATGTCGCTGGCGACGCGCTCGCGCACGGCGGGGTCGGGGTCGTCCATGAAACTGCCGCCGTATTTGACGACGAAGATGTTGCCGCGAAACTTCTGGATGTAGGGCAGCGCCTCAAGAAGCACGTTCGCCTTGGCGATGAGAACGGAGGAGTCGAGCATTGGTGGTGTCGCTCTGGGAAATGCCACAGGCGTCCGGCTTGTGAAGAATAAATTACTGCCCCCCGCGCGCACCGGCGGTTTCCTTGACGCAAATGCCAGACGCCTTCGCGCCCGCAAAAATCAACCTCCTGCTCGCAATCACGGGCGTCAGAAGCGACGGTTTCCACGACCTCGTGAGCATCGTCGCACCCATCGCCCTCGGCGACACCCTGACGCTCGAAACCGCCACCGGCAACGGCACCACAGACGCCGCCACCGGCGACACCCTTTCCTGCTCCGCGCCGGGGGTTCCGACGGACGCGACGAACCTCGTCCTACGCGCCGCCGCCCTCTTCCGCGACGCCTGCCCCGCCCCGCTGCCGCCCGTCCGCTTCACGCTCGAAAAGCGCGTCCCGCACGGCGCCGGCCTCGGCGGCGGCAGTTCCGACGGCGCCGCCGCGCTCAACCTGCTCAACGCCGCCGCCGGCAACGCCCTGCCGCCGGCGGCACTCGCGCAACTCGCCGCACGCCTCGGCTCCGACTGTCCGGTCTTCCTCGCCGGCGCGCCGGCGGTGATGCGCGGACGCGGCGAGCGCGTCGAACCGCTCCCGCAGCGCGCCCGCGACGCCTTGCGCGGACGCCGCCTGCTGCTCTTCAAGCCCGCCTTCGGCGTTTCGACCGCCGACGCCTACCGCGACATGCGCGCCACCGGTGGTGCCGACTACGCGCCGGCGGCGGAGCAGGAGGCGCGCATCGCCGCATGGCTCGCCGCGCCGGAAAGCACGCCGCCGCCGCTGTTCAACAACATGGAGCGCGCCGTCTTCCGCCGCCACCCCGCGCTGCCGGCGCTCCTCGAACGCCTCGCCGCCGCCTTCAACCTCGCCCCGCGAATGAGCGGCAGCGGCAGCGCGTGCTTCGCGCTCCTGCCCGAAAACTTCGACGCGGCACCGGCGGTGGCACTCATCCGCGAGGCGTGGGGCGACACCGCCTTCGTCCGCGAAACCACGCTCCTCTGACAAAAAAATCCCGCGCACCGCACATGAGTTTCCGCTTCCACATCCTCGGCACCAGCAGCGAGGGCAACTGCTCCCTGCTCGTCACGCCCCGCGCCCGCATCCTCATTGACGCCGGTTTCACCTGCCGGCGAATCGCCGAACGGCTCGACTCCATCGGCGAGCGCATCGAGGACATTGACGCCGTCTTCCTCACGCACGAGCACGGCGACCACTGCAAGGGTCTCGCCGGAATGGCGCGCCTCGAACGCCCCGTCTTCCACGCCAACGCCGAGACCGCCCGCGCCATCGAGCAGGCGAACGCGCGCCGCGCCCCCGCCGGCGGTGCCGGCTTCCGCTGGAAAATCTTCCAGACCGGCGACTGCTTCGAGTTCGCCGGTATCACGGTCAACGCCTTCACCATTCCGCACGACGCCGCCGACCCCGTCGGCTACACCTTCACGTTCGACACCGGCGACGGTCGCTCCGAAACCATCGCGTGGGTCACCGACCTCGGACACGTTCCGATGCTCGTGCGCGCGCGCATCCGCAATGCCGGCGTGCTCGTCCTCGAAGCCAACTACGACCCCGCGCTGCTCAACGCCTCCTCGCGCCCGCCCTCGCTCAAACAGCGCATTCGCGGACGCCACGGGCACCTCTCCAACGACGCCACCGCCGAACTGCTCATGACGCTCGAAAACGACGTCCTGCGGCGCGTCTTCCTCGCGCACCTCAGCCGCGAGTGCAACACGCCCGAACACGTCGAACTGGCACTCGCCATGCCCCGCGCGCTGCGCCCGAACTGCGTCTTCACCGTTGTCGCGCCGGACGCGCCGGCACCGGTGTCGCTGTGAGAAACTCGATGAGGCGCAGGTCGGCGGGGTCGGTGATTTTTGGATTGGGCAGGAAATTCTCGACGAGGGCGACGGGATGTCCGGCGCGGACGGCGGCGGCAACATCGTCGGTGACGCGCGCGCCCTCGGCGGCGGCGCGGCGCATGGCGTCGAGAATGAGCGCGTGGCGGAAAACCTGCGGCGTCTCCATCGCCCACAGCAACGAGCGGTCGAGGTCTTCGAGCAGTTGCGCCGCGCCACCGGCGGCAGCACCGGCGGTAGCACCGGCGGCAGCACTGCCGGCGGCGGCAACGGGGACGCGCTTGATGGTGTCCTTGACGCGGTGGGCGAGAACGGCGGCACCGGCGGTGCCGGCGGCGCGGGCGAGTTCGCGAAGAACTTCGGGCGTGATGAGCGGGCGGGCGGTGTCGTGAATGAACACGAGCGCGGTGCCGGCGGGACAGGCGTCTAATCCGTTGAGCACGGAAAACTGCCGCTCCGCGCCACCGGCTGCGTAGGTGACTTCCAACGCCGCCACCGGCGCCGGCAGCGTCGCCAGCAGTTTCGCGATTTCACCGCGTTGGGCGGCGTCGCGGCAGACGATGACGAGGCGGGAGACGACGCCGGACTCGGCGAAGGCGACGACGCAGCGCGCGAGGGCGCAGGGACCGCCGGCGAGCGGTTCAAGGCATTTGTCGCGCACCGCGCCGCGCATCCGGTTTCCCGAACCGCCGGCGAGCAGCACGGCGGCGTTCGCGCCACCGGCGAGGTCTCGCCCTCCGCCACCACCGCCGGCGGCACAAACAGCACCACCACCGGCGGGGGCACCGGTGGCGGCGTTGGACTTGTCGGGCGACGGGAGCGGCACGGGCGTTTGGCGCGGCGGCGGCGCGTGTTTAAGCGCGCTGCGGCATGATGACGCTGTGGAAGTCGTCGGCGGCGCGGACGATGCACGGGGACATCTCGTCCTTGAAGTCGTAGTAGATGGTGTCCTCTTCGAGGGCTTGGAGCGTGTCGGTGAGATACTGCGGGTTGAAGGCAATCGTGACGGGCGGGCCCGCGTAGTCGTCAATGACCATCGAGTCCTCGGACTCGCCGACATCGCTGATTTGACCGGTGGCGGTAATTTTGCCGTCCCCGAACTTGAGGTGGATGGTGGCACCCTTCTCGCTCGCCATAATCGCGGCGCTGTTGACGATTTTCAGGAGTTGGACGCGCTCCAATTTGATGCGGTTCTCGGCCTCCTTGGGGATGACCTGCTTGTAGTTCGGATAGACGCCGATTCCGAGTTTGGAGACGAAGTGAATGTGGTCGCGCAACCCCGTGTCCGCCTCGTCTTTTTCCGCCGGAAGCACCTCGGCGTCGAACGCGACCTGCCGGTCGTCAAAGGCGATTTTCACGTCTCCCTTGCCGCTGAGAATGCGCTGCACCTCGGCGACGCTCTTCGAGGGCAGGATGAAACCCGATTCGCCCTCGGCGACGCCAACGCTCGGAAAAATCTTCGAGACGTAGGCGAGCCGACGCCCGTCGGTGGCGACGGCGGTGACGCGCTCGCCCTCGCCGGTCTCGTTCTTCGTGAAGGTCACGTTGACGCCCACGAGGACGAGGCGCCCCTCGTCAACGGACTGCGCGTAGGCGACCTTCCGCAGAAGGCGTCCGAACTCTTCCTTGGGGAGGGAGTAACAGTGCTGGTTGGCGAACGTCGCCAGCGGCGGGAACTGGTTGTTCGGGTCGTCAGGGTGAAGACCGGCAAGTTGGAATTTCTGGCTGCCGGCGGAAAGTTTCACGTTGAGACCGTTCAATTCGACCGTGACCTCCGATTTTTCGAACACGCGGACGATGGTGAGCAGACGCTTGGCGTTCAGCGTGATGCGACCGTTGCTCTTCACGTCCGCCTTCACGCGGACGCGGATGCCGACATCCATGTTCGTGGCGGTGAGCGAAAGCGTGTCGCCCTCCGCTTCAAAAAGGATGTTGCTCAAAACGGGGAGCGTGGCGCGCGGGTTGACGACATTGGCAACCTGCGACAAACCGGCGGCGAGATGGTCGCGTTGGATGATGAATTTCATGTGTGGAGCGTGTGATTGAGGAGGGAGAAAACGGCGGTGGGAAATAGCGCGTTTTGGCGGCGGATTAAAGAGCAGGGGCGGGAGTTGAAAAGACGTTTTTCATGCAGCCGCCGGTGACGAGGTCGCCGCCGCCGCCGGTGACGGCGTCGAGGGCACTGCCGGCGCGCGCTCCGCCACGCCGAGCAACGCGAGGGTCGCGGTGGTGGCGCCAAGGTTCGACGCGAACCAGCGACGCGCGGCGGCACCGGCGCGGGCAAGTTCCTCCGGCGCGCCAAGCAACGCGAGCAGGGCATCGCGCGCGCCGGCGGCGTCGGCGACGCGCTTCGCCGCCCCCGCCTCCTCCAGCCCCCGGCAGGCGTCGCGGAAATTGCTCATGCGCGGCCCATAGACGACCGGCACGCCGAGCGCGGCGCACTCAATGGGCGTCTGCCCGCCGTCGTTTGGCGGAATGCTTTTGCCCACGAACGCGAGCGCCGCCGGCGCGGTGAGTTGGCGCAGTTCGCCGGTGGTGTCCGCCACGCACACGTCGAATTCGCCGCCGGCACCGGTGAAGTCCGGCGGGATGTCGCGCCGCTGCGAGCGCAGGAACCAGCGCCACGAGGTGGCTTCGAGCAGGGCGGCGATTTCGCGCCGGCGCTCGGCGTGGCGCGGGACGATGAGCAACCGCGCCGCGATGCCGCGCCGGCGCGCCTCGGCAAGCGTTTCGAGAAGCAACGCCTCCTCGCCGGGCCAGGTCGAAGAACCAAGCAACACCAACGGCGCACCGGCGGCGCGCGGCGGCGCGGAAATCACTCCCGCGTCCGCGCCGGCGGCGGTGCCGGTGCCGGCGGCGGCGTTGCAGTCGTTGTCTGCGGCGGCGTCGAATTTCAGGTTGCCGGTGACGGTGATTTTTTCCGGCGGGACGCCTAATCCGGCGAAGCGGGCGGCGTCACCGGCGGTCGCCGCGCCGATTTTCCCAACGCCGCCGAAGAGGGCGCGCGCGACGGTCTTGAAGCGCGAGTAGCGGCGGAACGAGCGGTCAGAAAGGCGCGCGTTGACGAGCGTCACCGGCACCGCGCGCGCCGCCGCCTGATGGAGGTTCTCCGGCCAGAGTTCGCCCTCCATGAGCACGAGGGCGTCGGGCTGGATGCGCGCCCACGCGCGACGGCTGAAGAGCCAGAAGTCGAACGGGAAATAGCCGGCGGCGAGCACGAGCGGCTCGATGCGCTCGCGGATGATTTTGCGCGCCGTGCTCGTCGTCGTGGTCAGGACAACCTCGGCACCACCGGTGGCGGCAAGACGCTTCAGAAGCGGTTCGAGCGCGCAAACCTCGCCGACGGACACCGCCTGAATCCAGAGGCGGCGGACGCCCGCGCGCTTGGGGGGAAGTTTCGGGAACGCGCCGAATCGCTGCGCGAAATCACGTCCGTAGCCGCCGCGCCGCAACATCCGCAACGCGTAGTGCGGAAGCAGCGCGAGAAAGACCGGCGCGAACAGCAGGCGGTAAAGCCAAATCATGCGCGGAGCGTTGCGACGGCGCGCCGGCGGCGAAAGGAAAAAGCCCCCAGCGGCACCACCGGCGCGGCGCGGCACCGGCGGCGGCACCACCGGCGGCGCGTCAGCGCAGTTTCAGCGACGCGAGACCGGCGAGCGCGCAGAGCAGCGACGCCATCCAGAAGCGAACGACGATTTTCTCCTCCGGCCACGAACGCCCCTGAATTGGCCACCGGACGAGGATGCCTTCGCGGCTCCGCTCCTTGAAATGCATGTGCAGCGGCGTCGCCTTGAAAATGCGCCAGCCCTGCGGGGTGCCATCGGGCAGCGGCGGCGCCTTGCCCTTCGTCCACTTGAAGTAGCGGCGCTGCAGCAGCGCCGAGCCGGCTTCCGCGACAAACACGCCGCCGATGACGAGGATGAGCAACGGGTGGTTCGTCATCACCGCCACGGTGCCGACAAAGCCACCCAGCCCAAGCGCGCCGGCGTCGCCCATGTAAATCGAGGCGGGGTGCGCGTTGTGCCACAGAAAGACAAGGCAGCCGCCGAGCAACGCCGCCGACATCACCGCCAACTCGCCGGCACCGGCGACGCGGCTGATGTGCAGGTAGTTCGCGAAGTTCGCGTGCCCGCAAAGGTAGGCGACCAATCCGAAGGCGAGCAGGTTCGTGATGACGCAGCCGGCGGACAGGCCGTCCATGCCGTCGGTGAGATTGACCGCGTTGCTCGTGCACCAGGTCACCCCGACGAACACTGCGGTCGCGACCGCGCCGCCAACAAGCAGTGCCGGCGAAAACACCCAGCCCTCCGCGAACGGAACGGCGATTTCCGGCACGCCGGCGAACCACGACCGGTAGGTGTCCAACGAGAGCAGCGCGTGCTTGTAGATTGGTATCCAGACCTCGATGAACTGCGTGCGCGTCTCCGGCACCGCGAGCAGGAAGGCGGCGCCGGCGAACGCCACGAACGCCAGCCAGAGGGTCTTCGCGCGCTCGCTCAAACCGTCCCCGCGCGAACCGTCCGCGTTGCGGACGAAGACCTTCTTGTAGTCGTCGGCGAAACCCACCGCCGCCATGCCCAGCCAGACGTAGAGCGCGGTGAGCGTCAGCGCGTTCGGCCGCACAAAAAGCACCACCGACGCCAGTGCCGGCGCGAAAATCAACGCGCTGCCAAAGGTCGGCACCGGCGGGCACGCATCCTTCGCGGAGTCACCGACGACCGCCGCGCCGCGCTCACCCTGATAGTAGCCGCGCCGCTTGAAACACTCGATGAGCCGCGACGAGATGAAGTAGCCGAAAAGCAGTGCTATCGCGCCGGCGGCGAAGGCGCGCACGCTCTGGTATTCCGCCAGTCGGGCGGGTCCCCAGTATTCGCGCAGAAAGTGCAAGTAGTAGAGCATGGTGCGGAGAGCGAAAAAACGCCGGAAACTACGGCACCCCCAGCCCCCCGCAAGCGTTGTTTGGAAAATCCCCAACGCGCCGCCGCACCACCGGTGCCACCACCGGCGGTTTCAGTTCGGAGCCGGAACCTCGAAGATGATTTCGTTCCGCATCTTGAGACCGAGTTTCTCGCGCAACAGGCGGCGAATGGTCTCGTTGTCGGTGCGCAACAGTTTCAAATACGCCTCCTCGCGGTCGCGCCGCGCGCGCGCCTCGTCGCGCTCGCGCTCAAGACGTTTCCCCTCCGCGACCACGCGCTCGTAGGCGGCGTCGGCGACGACATAACTCCTGTGAAACTTCACGAGCAGGAACGCGCCTATAAGACACGCGATGATGGAGAGAACGGCACCGCCGGTATCCTTGATTTTGCGCGTGCGCCGCAACTCATCGGCACTGTCTATGAGCCGTTGCTGGCGCAGAAAACTCCCGTTTCGCGGGCGCACAGGCGCGGGCGGCTGACCTCCAATGGTCATGCCGAACGGCTCTGCGGGCGCGCCCGCGCTGGGGGTGGGACGGTTCATCTCTGGCGCGGGCTTGTAGCGCGCCACCGGCGGTTGGGAAGTTTTTTTTAGCGACGCCTTGCCTCCGCGCGCCGCCGGCGGCACCTTGCGCGGCAAGATGTTTGAGTCACTCACCGAACGCATGGGAAAGGCGCTGCGAAATCTGCGCGGCGTCGGACGGCTGTCCGAAAACAACATGAGCGAGGCGCTCGGCGACGTGCGCGCCGCCCTGCTCTCGGCGGACGTGCAGTTCCAGGTCGCGCGCGATTTCATCGAGGACGTGCGCCGCGCCTGCCTCGGACAGGACGTGCTCGCGAGCGTCAGCCCGGGGCAGATGGCGGTCAAAATCATCCACGACGAATTGGTGAAACTGCTCGGCGGCGGCGACGCGCTGCTCGCCCGCGCGCGACCGTTGCGCGTGCTGCTCGTCGGGCTGCACGGCTCCGGCAAGACGACCAGCGCGGCGAAACTCGCCCGCTTCCTCGCCAAGAAAGAGGGCTTCGCGGCACCGGCGCTCGTCGCCTGCGACGTCTATCGACCCGCCGCCATTGACCAGTTGGAGACGCTCGCGGCGGCGCAAAACATCGCCTGCTACGCGGACCGCAACTCGCGCGACGTGCCCGCAATCGCCGCCGAGGGGCTTGACTTCGCCTCAAAGCGCGGCGCCGACGCCGTCATCTTCGACACCGCCGGCCGGCTCCAGATTGACGAGACGCTCATCGCCGAAATCAAGCGCGTGCGCGAGCGCGTCCGCCCCGACGAGGTGCTGCTCGTCGCCGACGCCGCGCTGGGGCAGGAGGCGGTCAACGTCGCCAAGCACTTCCACGAGGCGGTGCAACTCACCGGCATCGTGCTGACGAAACTCGACGGCGACGCACGCGGCGGCGCGGCACTCTCCATGCGCGCCGTCACCGGCGTGCCAATCAAGTTCATGGGCACCGGCGAGAAGGCGGAGGACTTCGACGTGTTCCACCCCGACCGCATGGCGGAGCGCATCCTCGGAATGGGCGACGTGGTGTCGCTCGTCGAAAAGGCGCAGGAGGTCATTGACGAGCGCGAGGCGGAGAAACTCGCCGAGAAAATGCGCCGCGCGGACTTCGACTTGGAGGACTTTCTGGGGCAGTTGCGCCAAATCAAAAAGATGGGACCGCTGGGCGGGCTGATGAAGATGATGCCCGGAATGAGCGGCTTCAAAGTCGGCGAGCGCGAGGAAAAGAAAATGCGCCAGACCGAGGCGATTATCCAATCCATGACGCCCGCCGAGCGGCGCAAACCGGAAATCCTCAACGGCAGCCGCCGGTTGCGCATCGCCAAGGGTTCGGGCACGCAGGTCAGCGACGTCAACGCGCTGCTGAAACAGTTCGAGCAGATGCGCAAAATGATGCGCATGCTCAAGGGCGGCAAAAACCGCGAGTTGATGCGCATGTTCGGCGGTCTCGGCGGCGGCGGCAGCGGCGGTCCGGGCGGCGGCGGAATGGGCGGCCTCGGCGGACTGGGCAACCTCTTCGGCGGCGGCGGTTTCCGCTGATGGAGTTCCCCCCCCCCCCCGATGGACACCTCCGCAATCGCGCCGCGGCGCGTCCGCGAATTCCGCCGCGCGCTGCTCGCGTGGTTCGCGCACCGCCGCCGCGCCATGCCGTGGCGCGACGCGCCGACACTCTACAAAACGGTCGTCTCCGAGTTCATGCTCCAGCAGACGCAGGTCGCCACCGTCATCCCATACTTTGAACGCTGGCTCGCCCGCTGGCCCGACTTCCACGCCCTCGCCGCCGCCGCCGAGTCCAACGTCGTGAAGGCATGGGAAGGCCTCGGCTACTACTCGCGCGCCCGCAACCTGCGCCGCCTCGCCGCCGCCGTCGCCGCAATGCCCGCCCCGCCCCGCGCCGCCGCCGACTGGCAAAAACTCCCCGGCGTCGGCCCCTACACCGCCGCCGCAATCGCCAGCATCGCCGGCGGCGAACCCGTCGCCGTCGTTGACGGCAACGTCGTGCGCGTCACCGCCCGCCTCCTCGCGGACACGCGCGAGTTCGCCGACACCAACGCCGCCGCCAAAGCCCTCGCCGACGCCGCCCGCGCCCTGCTCGACCCCGACGACCCGGGTTCGCACAACCAAGCGATGATGGAACTCGGCGCCCTCGTCTGCCGCCCCCGCCAACCCCTCTGCGCCGAATGCCCCGTGAAAGCGTTCTGCAAAAGCACCACCGGTGGTGGCGAAAGCAAACGCGCTGGTGGTGGTGACGGTGGTGTCGCCGATGGCGGTGTCGGCAGCACCGGTAGTGCCGGTAGTGCCGCTCCCGGTGCCACCGCCGGTGCCACCGCTTCCGCCGACGCGTTGCCGCCGTTTTTCGCGCCGCGCCAAATCCGGCACGTCGCCATCGCCCGCGCATGGGTCGTCCACGCCGGACGCCTCCTCCTCTACCGCCACGCCGGCACCGCCCGCCGCCTCGCCGGCCTTCGCGAACTCCCACCCCTCGAAACCCTCACTGACACAAGCGTCCCCACCGCCGGCACCACCGGTGCCGCCGTCCCCGCCGACACCGCAAGTCCTGTGCCGCCCGTTCTCGGACGGATTGCCGCCGCTACCGCCACCACCGGCGGCACCGTCTTCCTTGCACGCCGCCGCCGCGCCATCTCCAACCAGCAAATCGAGGAAACCTTCTGGCAACTCACGCCGACCCCCGCCCTGCTGCGCCGCATCGCCGCAAACCCCGCCCTCGAATGGGTCGCCCTCGACGCCCTCCCTGCCATCACCCTCTCCGGCCCCCACCGCCGCTGGGTCAGCGAACTCCTTGCCACCAAAGCACTGTAAGACCGCTACACACATGGAGCGCCACACACATGGAGCACCGACTTTCAAGTCGGCTCGCATCCCCCATGCGGCGCAGCCACCACTCTTAAAAAAGAGAAACAGCAAGGCGGCTACCGCCGCATCTCTTCCAAGCCGATTTGAAAGTCGGCGCTCCGTGTGTGTAGCGGTTTCCGCGTCTTGCATGGAATCCCGCGCTGCCAAAAACGCCCTCGAACACCTCTCCGCAAAAACTCGAAAAAACCACTTGACGCCCGAGTCGCCTCCGCCATTTTGCGCCCACCGCCCGTCATTCCAAATGCTCACGCAACCGCAAATCCTCCGCGTCCGCCCGCACCCCGACCCCCGCGACACCTCCCACGAGACCGCGCGTTCGCTCGCACCCGCCGCGCTTGGTGCGTCCGGTTTGCTTGCCCCTTTCGCCGCGAACGCCGGTGCCGACGTGTTCGCGCCCATGCCACCGGCGACCTCGCGCTCGACGAACGCCGCGCTCTCGGCTGACACGCCAACCGCATTCGCCTCTTTCTTCACCGTTCCCGCCACCTTCACCACCCCCGCCGACTTCGCCCGCTCGCCCGATTTTCGCCCATCCAATTTTCGGATGACCTCCCCCACTCGCGCGTGTGAACCCACCGCCTACTACCGAAGGTCCGGCGGCAACGGAGCAATTTCTCGGCGTCTCGGCGTCTCGGCGTCTCGGCGTCCGATTTTAACGACTGACCAGAAAAGTCAAGCAAAAACTGCTGGTGCGGCGAAGAAGTGTTCCGGTAATGTCTGGTCAGGGATGCCGCGACCGCTTCCATTGGCGCGAAACATCCCGCTCTCTCATCAGAAGGAATTCCGGTCGGGACCGAACAGTAAAGACGGATTGGTTGGTTCCAGAAGCCAATTTGACCACCCGTATTCATACTCCGACCAAACCATTTACCGAGAAACCTAACGAAGGTGATTCTCAACCGTCAAATGACGAAGAACAATAATACGGTTCTTCCGTTTTTTTTGTGGGCAATTGGGGAAAACATGCTAATAAGGGCTACCTATGCAAGAAGACACCGGCATAACTGAACACTATCAGCGTTTGTTGCGGCTGTCCTCACCGTGGGAGGTGAAGGCAGTGGTTGAGAACGTTCCCGTTGGCGAGATACGGGTCATCATCGGGCACGAGTCGGGGGCGCGGTTTTCGTGTCCGCATTGCGGACGCGCGTGTCCG
>JAISSQ010000050.1 GCA_031273045.1 Puniceicoccales bacterium | reverse complement strand
GAAAATCCCTGTTCCGCAGGTGCCGATGCGGTGGCATTACGACTCGCCGCCGGCGAAGTTTTGGGAGGGGTTGCCAATCGGCACCGGTCGCTTTGTCGCGATGGTGCACGGGAGCGCGGAGCGCGAACTGCTGACGTTCAACGACGAGACGCTCTGGACGGGCGGACCGCATACGACGGCCGTTGCCGGCGCGCCGGCGGGGTTCAAAAAGGTGCGCGAACTCGCGCTCGCACGCGACTTCGTCGCCGCCGACGCGCTCGCCCGCAAACTCTTCGGCAAGCCGCTCGACGTGCAACTCTACCAGCCGATGGCGCGGCTCGTCATCCGCTCGCTCGACGGCACCGGCAACGCCGTTCCCGCCGGCAAAGTCAAAAACTACACGCGCGAACTCGATATGGACGACGCGCTCGCGACCGTCCGCTACGAACTCGACGGCGTCCGCTACACGCGGCGGTTCTTCGCGAGTTTTCCCGACCAAGTGATTGTGTGCCACATCTCCGCCGACAAGCCCGGCGCGGTGTCGCTCGCAACGGCGTTCGAGACGCTGCAGCCGGACTCGGCGTCGCGCATCGTGGACGGCGACACCGTCGTTATGAGCGGGCGGACGATTGAGCGCGCCGACGCCGGAAAACGGCTCGCCACCGGTAGCGACGCCGACCGTCGCGCGGGGCGAACGGGGTTGCGCACGTTGCGTGTGCCGTCGCAGGTGCTGCCGTCGAAAATGCGCTGGCAAAGCCGCGTCAAGGTGCTGCGCGACGGCGGCACCCTCGAACGCTCCGACGCCGGCGGCCGCAGCGCGCTCATTGTGAAGAACGCAAACAGCGTCACGCTCATCCTCGCCGGCGCCACGAATTGGAAAGCGTGGAACGACGTCACCGGCGACGCCGAACGCACCTGCGCCGATTACATAAGAGCCGCGCTGCTCCAATCTCCCCGCTCCCCGCTCCCCGCTCCCCGTTCCCTCTATCAAGCCCTTCTCGACCGCCACCTCGCCGACTACCGGCCGCTTTTCTCCGCGTTCAAAATCTATCTCGGCCCCGAAGAATTTCCGCAGCGCACGACGACGCAAACGATGGACGCGCTGCGCACCAACAGCGTCCGCGCCTCGCGCACCGCCGGTTCCTCCCAAGACAAATACTACAACGACACCGGCGACGCGCGCCGCCTCTCGCGCGACGCCGCCGCGCTCAAATCGCTCGAAGGCGCGTTCTTCGACCCCGCCTACGAGACGCGCTATATGCAATACGGACGCTACCTGCTCTTGTGCGGCTCACGCGAAGGCACGCTCGTTTTCAACAATCACAATCCGTGGCTCGACAATCTCGAAGGACGTTGGCAGGGGCGGTGGACGCTCAACTTCAATCTGCAAGTCGAACTCTTCGCCCTCGAATGCACCGGTTTGCAGCGTCTCAACGACTCGCTGCTCATCTTCACCGAGCAACTCGCCGAAAGCGGAAAACACACCGCGCGTGAACATTTCGGATACGGCGGTTGGTGCGCGACGCACGGCACCGACGTCTGGATGCACACCGCGCCCACCGGCGGTCAGACGTTCTGGGGAATGTGGCCGCTCGGCGGCGCGTGGCTCCTCCAACAACTCTACGAACACTACCGCTTCGACCCCGACGACGCCTACCTGCGCCGTCTCTATCCGCTGCTCAAAGGCGCGACGGAATTCTGCGCCGACCTCCTAATCAAAGACCCCGTCACCGGCTATATGGTCACGTGCCCGTCAACCTCGCCCGAAAATTCTTTTCGCGACGCCAGCGGCAAAGGCGGCTGGATTGGATTGTCGTTCGCGTCCGCCGCCGACACCCAAATCCTGCGCCGCCTCTTCGCCGATTATTTGGAGGCGGCAACAACGCTCAAACGCGACCCCGAATTCCGCGCCCGCATTGAAAAGTTGGAAGCGCAACTGCCGCCCCACCGCATTGGCAAACGCGGCGCCTTGCAGGAATGGTTTTATGATTTCAAAGAAGCCGAGCCGACCCACCGGCACGTGATGCATTTATACGCGCTCTACCCCGACGACGCCATCACCGCGCGGCGCACACCGGCACTCGCCGAAGCCGCGCGAAAAACACTCCGACTGCGCGGCGATTTCCGGTTCCTCGGACTGTTTGGAATTTGGAAAGTGCATATGTATGCGCGCCTGCTCGACGGCGAACGCGCCTACGCGCTGTTTCGCAAAATGATTACCGAAATCAGTTGCCACCCGTATCCCGAAGACAGTTCCGTCACGCCCTCAATGGAAGGCAACCAAGGCGTTCAGGCGTTCGCCTCCGGCGCGCTCGAACTGCTCGTGCAAAGCCACGGCGGCGAACTCGCGTTGCTGCCGGCACTCCCCAAACAATGGGCGACGGAAGGCGCGGTCAGCGGCGTCCGCGCCCGCGGCGGCATCACCCTCTCAATGGCGTGGAAAAACGGCTCGCTCACCCGCGCCAATTTGCAAACCAAACACGCCGGCAAACTGCGCCTGCGCGTCGGCGGCTCGGAAAAAATCAAAATCACCGACACCAAAACCGGCACCGAAATTCCGACGAAATCGACCGCCGACGGCACCCTCGAATTCCCCATCGCCGCCGGCGGCGAATACAGCGTTCTCCCCCTGTAAAATCCCTCCCGTAAACAACATCTTCACACCGTCAAATGGGTGGCAATGATGTCGTCGGTGAGCGCGGAGGCGGGACCGCCGGCGGCGACGGCACCTCGGTCGAGGATGGCGAAGTTGTCGGCAAGTTCCTTGCAAAAATCGAGGTATTGCTCGACGAGCAGGACGGTGATGCCGGTGTCGCGCAGCAGTTTGATAGTTTCACCGATTTGCGTGATGATGTTCGGTTGAATTCCCTCGGTCGGCTCATCGAGCAAAAGCAGTTTTGGCTCGGTGAGCAGCGCGCGGGCGATGGCGAGTTGTTGCTGTTGACCGCCGGAGAGCATGCCGCCTTTGCGGCGAAGAAAATCCTTCAAAATTGGGAACAGCGCGAAGACCTTTTCGCGCGCGGCGGCGGTGTTCTTTTTGCTCTGCGCAACGGCTCCGACGACAAGGTTTTCCTCGACCGTGAGGTGCGGAAAAATGCCGCGCCCCTGCGGCACATAAGCAATGCCGGCGCGGGCGCGTTTTTCGGGCGGGAGCGCGGAGATGTCGGAGCCGTCAAAACGAATTTCTCCGCTGCCGGCGTCGGCTGCATAGAGCCCCATCACGGTTTTGAGGAACGTCGTTTTGCCGACGCCATTTCGCCCCATCAGGCAAAAAACTTTTCGGGCGGGAATGTTCAACGAGACGTCGCGCAGAATGCGCGAGCCGCCGAGTGAAACGGAGAGAGAATTTACGGTGAGCATCGTTCGTGGGCTTTCGTGGTTTGCGTGGTTTGCGTGGTTAAAAAAATCGCCGTCAAAAAAAGTTAATGGCGCTGCCCGACCTCCTTCTTCTTTCCGAGATAAACTTCGATGACTTTTTCGTTGTTGCGAACGAATTCAAGCGACCCTTCGCACAGAACATGCCCTTGGTGCAGGACGGTGACGCGGCTGTTGAGTTGGCGCACAAAAACCATGTCGTGCTCGATGACGATGAGCGTGTGCTTGCCTTTCAAACTTAACAGCAACTCGCCGGTCTTGACGGTCTCCTCGTCGCTCATACCGGCGGCGGGTTCGTCAATGAGCAGCAGTTGCGGGTCTTGGGCGAGCAGCATTCCGATTTCGAGCCACTGCTTTTGACCGTAGGCGAGCATTCCGGCTTTTTCGTTGGCGCGCTCCTTGAGGTTAACGGTCTCCAAAATCTCGAAGACGCGCTCGCGCTGCGCCGGCGTCGTTTTTCCGAAGAGCAACGTGTGCCAGACGCCGCGCCTGCCGGCGAGACACAGCAGGATGTTGTCGAAGACCGTGTGGTTCGCAAAGACGCTCGGCGTCTGAAATTTTCTGCCGATTCCCATTCGGTAAATTTGGTCTTCGCGCCTGTTCGTCACCGGCGTTCCGCGAAACTCGATTTTACCGGCGTCGGGGCGCGTCTTGCCGGTAATGAGGTCGAGGAACGTGCTTTTGCCGGCACCGTTCGGGCCGATGATTGTGCGCAGTTCGCCCTCCTCCAAATAGAAGTTGAGGTCGTCAATCGCCTTGAAGCCGTCGAAACTTTTTGTGACGCCCTCGGCGGTGAGGAGGAAATCTTTGCTCATGTGGGGGATTGCGGGTGTGGCACCGGTGGAGGTGCCGCATGTGTTGCGAAAGTGTGTCGCGCGAGAACAAAGCAGGTGCCGTGCCGGAGAAGACGGCGGCAATGGCGAATGGCACCGGTGGCACCGGCGGCACCGGCGAGGTCGGCAGAGCGGGCGGACGCGCTCGCTTATGCGTGAGCGGCGGAGTCCTCCGCATCCCGCTCGTGAACGAGCGACACAGCACTTTCGGCTTCGGTAGCTTCGGTGGCTTCGGCGGCTTCAACGTCGGCGGGAAGGTCTTCGGTCTCCTCGTCGCCGGTGGCATCTTCTTCGTCACCGGTGGCGGCTTCGCCGGCGGCGGATTCGCGTTTTTCGAGGGAGCGCAGTTGGCGTTTGGTGAGGCCGAATTGCTTTTCGATGTCTTGCTCCGGTGGCGGGGGCGGTTCGGTGTCGCAGTAGATTTCGTCGAAGAGGTCGCCTTGGGCGATGTAGAGTTTGCCGAGGCGGGCGAGTTCGAGGCAGGCGAGGAAGGTTGAGACGAGTTGGGCGACGGTGGGTTTCGTGCCGGTGAAGAGTGTGCTGAACGCGAAGCGGCGTTCGCGGGTGAGGCGTTCGAGGATGTCCTCCATGCGCGAGGCGATGGTGACGGTCTCGCCGTGGATTTCGCCCGGCGCGAGGCGGTCGGCCATGCGTTGGAGGATGCGGTTGAAGGTGTTCCAGAGTTCGATGCGGTCGGCGGGGGCGAGCAGACGTTCGTTTTCGGGAATGTCTGGCAGAGCGGAAACGAGGCGCGGGAGGTAGCCCTGTCGTTCGACGATGAGGGCGTCGAGGTGCGCGGCGCACTCCTTGATTTTTTTGTATTGGATGAGTTGTTGGACGAGTTCCCAGCGCGGGTCGAGGTCGTGCTCGGCGTCGCTCTCGCCTTCGGCGGCGGCGTCGGTGGCTGGCGTGATGTCCGCCGGCAGCAGCATTCGGCTTTTGATATACATCAGTGTCGCCGCCATGACGAAGAACTCGCCGGCGACTTCGAGGTTGTCGCGCTCGGCGGTGCGAATGACTTCGAGGTATTGGCGTGTGACGGTGACGATTGGGATGTCGTAGATGTCTATCTCGTTTTTGCGAATGAGGTAGAGGAGGAGGTCGAGCGGCCCCTCGAATGCGGGGAGGCGAATGGGGTGCTCCGGCGGCGGCAGGAGGCCATCGCCGGCGGCGGCACCCCGCCCGTGAACGGGCGGCGCAACACTCTCGGCACCGGTGGTGGTGCTGGCGGCGGCGGTCTCGGCGTCCTTCGGGTCTTCTTCCATTCCGGCTGCGGTTTTCCTGTTAGAACCGCCACACGGCGGAGAGCGCGACTTGGTGCCCGATGGTGGAACCGTAATCAAGACCCTTGAATTTCAGGTCGCTGTTCCACGCGAAGCGGTAGTGAAGACCAAGGTTGAAATTCTCGGTGATGTCCCACGACGCGCCGAGCAACACGCCGGCGGAGAAGATGAACTTGGACGCCGAGCGGTCTTTGTATCGAGGGTCAGCCACCGTGTCGCCGGGCTCGTAGTAGGGTTTTGTTGGATAGACGTAAGGTGCTTCGGCACCGCTGGGGTCGTAAGCGGTGCGGTCGAGAAGGAAGGACGTTTCCGCCGCAATGCGGGTCACGCCGATGCTCGGTCCGACGTAGAGATGGAAATCGTTGTGACGCCCGAAAGACGGTGCGAACACGGCGTTGAGAAAAATCGGGATGTGCTCGAATTCGGTCTTTTGCGAGATGAGGTCATTTGCCCAATAACCACCGGAAGTTTCGCCATTCCACCGGAACGACGTTTTCTGCTCACCGCCGGTGTAGTAACCGGCGTCTATGGAGAGTTGCAGATTTTTGAGCGGTTTGAAGCCGATGGTGAGCGAGCCACCGTAGAGGGTGTAACTCTCGCTTTTGCCGACGTTATCCCCCCTTGCACTGCTATCCGTCGGCGAGACGAACCAGCCGCCGACTTGGATGCCCGCGAACAGACCGAGTTCGAGTTTTCGCTTTTCGACGTAGAGCGGGTTGGGGTCGAACTCCGGTCGGGCTTCGTTGGACTCCGTCAGCGCGTCCACGAATGTCGTCGAGGGTGCCGGTGATTGTTGCTGACCGGCGGCGGTGTTTGCGGCGGCACCGGCGGCGAAGGGAAGAAATGCGGCGGCAAGAAGGGCGGAAGGCGGGAGCGCGTGTCTCATGGCGGTCATGGCTGGTTCGGGCGGAGATTGGGGGGGGTGGAACGTCTTTGACGCGCGGAAGAGAGCGGCAAAACGCCGCCGCGAGCAAGGTTTTCTTTTGCCCCACTAACCACTGGCCACTGGCCACTGACCACCGACCACTAACCACTGACCACTGCCCTTTTGCCCGTTGCCGCCGGCACCGGCGCGGCGTAGAAACGACGCCCAATTCATGCAAGAGAAGTCCGCTCTCCAGATTGACGGCTCCCCGCAATACCTCGGAGCGAGGTTGTCCGCGCCCACCGGCGATGCCGTTCAGGACAAACTCCGCGCCGAGGCGCTCGCGCTGCTGAAACGAAACGGGTTCCAACTCGACGCCGACAGCCGCGTGTGGCGACTGCTCGGCAAGCACGCCGTGCTCACGTTCCTCGCCACACACGGCGAGAAAATCGGCTCGCGTTACAACGCCCGCTACACCGAGGAGTTCGCCCGCCGCATGGAGAACGTCACCCTCGCGCGCCTCGACGTGCGCGCCCGTCTGCCCAAGAACACGGCGGACGACTCCTTCGCGCTCACCGCGCAAATCAAGGTCGGCAAGAACGACACCCTGCCCGAAAAACTCCTCCGCGACGCCCTGCTGCTCGGCCGCTCCTACATCGAACTGCCCAAAGGCAAAATCGTCCTCCTGCCACCGGACGTCGTCTCCAACCTCACCGCCGTCGCCGCCATTCTGGACAACACCGCCGGTGACGGCGGCGCGCCGCCCTCGGTCGTCACGCGCAACGTCTCCACCGCCGAACTCGCGTCCGTCGAGAGCGCGCTTGCCGACCTCGGCATTCCCTTCGAGCCGCCCAAGCAGTGGAGCGAGCGCAGCGCCGCCTTGCGCTCGCTCAACGCGCTCAAACTCGCCCCCACCGCCCCCGAATTCCAAGCCCGTCTGCGGCTCTACCAGCAAATCGGCGTCGCGTGGCTGTGGCACCTCCACCGGCACGAACTCGGCGGAATCCTCGCCGACGAAATGGGTCTCGGAAAAACCATCGAAGCCCTCGCGTTCATGGACGCCGCCGCCGGTGCCGCCGCCCCTCCCGACGCGCCCAACTTCCTCGTCGTCTGCCCCGCCGCGCTCGTCGAGAACTGGTGCCGCGAGACCGCCCGCTTCACCAAACGCCTGCGCGTCGTCCGCCACCACGGCGCCGACCGCGCCGACTCCCTCGACGAACCGGTGCCGGTGCCGGCGGCACCGGCAGTGGTCAGTGGTCAGTGGCCAGTGGTCAGTGGGGCGTCCCCTGTCGGGCTTCGTTCCCGCGAAGGTGAAACCGCATCCTCACTGACCACTGACCACCGACCACTGGCCACTGGTCACCGGCCAGTGGTCAGTGGGGCGTCCCCTGTCGGGCTTCGTTCCCGCGAAGGTGAAACCGCATCCTCGCTGACCACTGACCACCGACCACTGGCCACTGGTCACCGGCCTCTGACCACTGCCCCCACTCCCCCCGCCACCCTCTACATCACCAGTTACACCACACTCGCGCGCGACCTCGCCCTCTTTTGCGGACGCGAGTGGGAGACCATCATCGCCGACGAAGGGCAAAACATCAAAAATCCCCGCTCCCAAAACGCCCGCTCCCTGCGCACCCTGCGCGCCCGCTCCCGATTCATCCTCACCGGCACCCCCGTCGAAAACTCCCTCGACGACCTGCGCTCCCTCTTCGGCTTCCTCCTCCCCGGCTACCTCCCGACCCTCACCGCCGGTGCCGGACGCGACCGCGAACTGCGCGCATGGCACGACCGCCGCGCCCTCGAAAAAGCCGCCCCCTACATCCTCCGCCGCGTCAAACGCTCCGTCGCCCCCGAACTCCCCGAAAAAATCGAGCAGACCCTCGTGTGCGAGTTGGAGGGCGCGCAGGCGAAACTCTACGCCGAGTGGCGCGACCGCGCCCGCCACGAAATCTTCGAGTTGGAAATGGCGGGCGCCGGCGACGCCAAACTCCGCGCCCGCGCCTTCGTCCACCTCCTGCGCCTGCGCCAAATCTGCGCCGAACCGCGCCTGCTCGACCCCGACCTCGCCGCCGCCGACTCCGCCAAGTTCCGCGCCCTGCGCGAAATCCTCGACGAGGCCGCCGACGGCGGGCACCGCGTCCTCGTCTTCTCCCAGTTCGTCGAAGTCCTCACCCGCCTCCGCGCCGAACTCGACGCCCTCAAAATCCGCACCTGCTACATTGACGGCGCCACCAAGGACCGGCAGCGCGAGTGCGACCGCTTCAACGCCGACGAGGGCATCCTCGCCTTCCTCATCTCGCTCAAAGCCGGCGGCACCGGCCTCAACCTCACCGGTGCCGACACCGTCGTCCACTACGACCCGTGGTGGAACCCCGCGGTCGAGGCACAGGCGACCGACCGCGCCCACCGCATCGGGCAGACCCGCGTCGTCACCAGCGTCAAACTCGTCGCCGCCGGCACCGTCGAAGAGCGCGTCCTCGACCTCCAGCGCGAGAAACGCGCCCTGCTTGAAGACCTCTTCGCCGAAGCGGACGTCGCCGCCTCCCGCATCGGCCTCGCCGAAATCAAGGCACTGCTGGAATGAGCGCCACCACCGGTGCCGCATTCCCGCCCCTTGCGTCCGTGCCGCGAATTCGTAGCATGTCCGCCTTAAACAGAACAACACGCGCAATCCCTATGTCCGACACCGCCTCTTCCGAAAACACCGTCAGCAAAAAACACGCCGGCAAGGCCTCCTACGAGGCCTCCGACATCAAGCGCCTCAAGGGGCTGGAGGCCGTCCGCGAGCGGCCGGGAATGTATATCGGCGACACCAACGAAACCGGCCTCCACCACTGCGTCTATGAAATCGTGGACAACTCGATTGACGAGGCGCTCGCGGGGTTCGCCAACTCAATCAAGGTCGAAATCCACCTCGACGGTTCCGTGTCCGTCGAGGACAACGGGCGCGGTATTCCGACCGCCATCCACCCCGAGGAGAAAATCTCCACGCTCGAACTCGTGCTCACGAACCTGCACGCCGGCGGCAAGTTCGAGAAGGGCGCGTATCAGGTCTCCGGCGGCCTCAACGGCGTCGGCGCCAAGTGCGTCAACGCGCTCTCGGAATACTTCGAGGCGGAGGTGTCGCGCGACGGCGTCGTCAACCAGATGAAGTTTTGCCGCGGCAAGGTGACGCAGCCGCTCAAGGAAATCGGCAAGACGAAGCGCACCGGCACCAAAATCACGTTCCGCCCCGACTCGGAAATCTTCGTCGTCACGCGCGAGTTCAAATACGACATCCTCGTGGCGCGCATGCGCGAACTCGCCTTCCTCGTCCCCGGGCTGACCATCGAAATCAAGGACCAGCGCACGGGGCACGGCGAGAAGTTCTGCTTCAAGGACGGCATGGCCGCATACGTCAAATTCCTCAACGAGAACGAGACCACGCTGCACGACAAGCCGGTGCTCATCACCGCCGAGGTGGACATCAGCGACCTCTCCACCGGCCCCGTCATCATCACCGACAAAACGCCCGCCAAGCCCGGCGCGCGCAAGATGACCGTGGACGTCGCGCTCCAATACAACACGAACTACTCCGAGAACGTCTTCGCCTACACGAACCTCATCAAAAACCCCGAAGGCGGCACCCACCTCTCCGGCTTCCGCAGCGCGCTCACCCGCGTCATCAACAACTACGCCAAAAAGAACAACCTCGTTAAGGAGAAGGACGCCAAACTCACCGGCGACGACATGCGCGAAGGCCTCGTCGCCGTCATCTCCATCAAACACCCCGACCCCAAATTCCAATCGCAGAACAAGACCCGCCTCACGAACCCCGAAGTCGAAAGCGCCGTCCAAATGGTCGTCGGCGAACAACTCAACTACGCCTTCGAGACCGAACCCAAAATCGCCAAACGCATCATTGACGCCTGCCTCAACGCCGCCCGCGCCCGCGAAGCCGCCCGCAAAGCCCGCGAAACCGTCCGCAAATCCGCGATGAGCGGCGGCGGCCTCCCCGGAAAACTCGCCGACTGCTCCGAAAAAGACCCGGCCCTGTGCGAAATGTTCATCGTCGAAGGCGACTCCGCCGGCGGCTCCGCCAAATCCGGCCGCGACCGCCGCTTCCAAGCCATCCTCCCCATCCGAGGAAAAATCCTCAACGTCGAAAAAGCCCGCCTCGACCGCGTCCTCTCCAGCGAAATGATTCGCAACATCATCACCACCATCGGCACCGGCATCGGCGACCACGAAGGCGACGGCGCGTTCGACATCTCCAAATGCCGCTACCACAAAGTCATCATCATGACCGACGCCGACGTTGACGGCGCCCACATCCGCACCCTCCTCCTCACCTTCTTCTACCGCCAAATGCGCGGCCTCATCGAAGCCGGCTACATCTACATCGCCCAACCACCCCTCTACAAAATCAAACGAAAAAAACGCGAGCAATACGTGGACAACGACGCCGAGATGAACAAAATCCTCCTCGAACTCGGACTCGAAGACGCAAACCTCATCCGCCTCCGCGACAACCACCAGTTCCCCGGCGCTAAACTCGACAAAATCGTCGAAATGCTCTCACGCCTCGAACAACTCGGCGGAGGCGTCGTCCGCTACGGCTCCTCACTCTCCGAATACCTCGACCAACACGACAAAAACACCCACCAACTCCCCCAATTCATCGCCCGCGTCCGCACCGGCAACAAAGAAGAATTCAACTACCTCGCCGACACCGACGACCGCGCCCGCTTCTACGCCGACCAAGGCATCGAAGACGTCCAGCAAGACACCGTCATCCGCGAAGTCATCGTCGAAGGCATCACCGTCCAACAACGCATCAACATCTACGAAATCTACGAAGCCGCCGAAATGACCAAACTCCTCAAAGAAATGGCGCGAAACGGCTTCGACATCCAACAGTTCACCCCCGACGGCAACCCCCGCTACGAATTGAGCGAAGGCGCCCCGCCCGACGACGAGGAAGCCGCCCGCGCCGCCGTCAAAAAGAACACCCTCGTCCCCCTCTACTCGATACTCGAACTCGTCGGACAAATCCGCCAATTCGGACGCCGCGGTCTCAGCATCCAACGCTACAAAGGCCTCGGCGAAATGAACGCCAAACAACTCTTCGACACCACCATGGACCCCGCCACCCGCCGCATGCTCAAAGTGGACATCCACGACGCCGCCGAAGCCAACCGCATCTTCACCATGCTCATGGGCGAAGACGTCCCCGTCCGCCGCACCTTCATCGAAGACAACGCCCTGAACACAAGTTATCTCGACGTGTAAAACCTTGTTCCGCTCCCGCGAATGCCTCAAAGTCCCCAAATCTCCCTTCCGCTGGAAAAACTTGTTCTGAAGGACGCAAAGCCGTTCAACAAAGGCGGGCATTGTCTGCTGTATGCGCATCCGGCGTGCGCCGACCTTGTCGTCCGCGTCGTCAGCCCAGACTACGTGGAACGAAGCAGCACACTGTTGCGACGAAAATTCAACCGGCGGTTCGGACATCTCGTTGACTTCCAACGCCTTGCGAGCGAGTTCATCTTCTCCCACCTCACCCCGAAACGCCCGTCCTTCCTCCAAGATTTCTGCTGCTTCGTCGAGACCGACCTCGGTCTAGGCGTCGTTGTGAAAGCGGAGCGCGGAAAGGACGGAAATTACGCGCCGGCACTGAACACCCTGCTGAAAAACGGCACGTTCGACGACACCGCCGCCGCCGCGCTGGAACGCTTCTTCGTAGATTTACTGGCGAGCGACATCATCGTCGGCGACCTGCGTTCTGGAAACCTTGTCCTGTCCCACGACGCGGCGACCGGCGAGTCGCGCTTCGTCATCGTGGACGGTCTGGGCGAGAAAACAGGCATCCCGATTTGCTCGTGGTTCCGCTTCTTCAACGTCCTCGCCAAGAAACGACACATCCGGCGCATTCGTAGCGAGATAAGCAGGACGGCACCGGCGGTCTGACCCGCTCGCCGCTAAACTTGACCAGCGGGACGGCGCGGGCAGTGTCGCGGACATGGACAAACTGGAACACATCTTCGAGATGCAGGCCGCGCTCAACAAACGCATCGGCGTGGATACCGCCGCTCTCGACGACGCGGGGCGCGCCCAATGGGTGCTCAACTACTCGCGCGCCATGCAGCAGGAACTCGCCGAACTCGTGGACTCCGTCCCGTGGAAATGGTGGGCGAAATACCAGAAACTCGACCTCCAAAACGCCCGCGTCGAGGTCGTTGACCTCTTCCACTTCCTCGTCTCGGCGGCGCAAACGCTCGGCATGAGTCCCGACGACCTCTACGAGGCCTACCTGCGGAAGAACAAAGTCAACCACGAGCGTCAGGACACCGGCTACGCCACCAAGAACGCCGACGACTCCCGCCACATCTGACCCAGCGACTACATCCGCCCCTCGTCGGCCTCGATGATGTCGAAGAAGGTCTGGATGTCGTCGCGGTTTTGCCAGCCGGCGGCGGCCTTGAGTTCGGCGACGAACGCGGACGTCTCGTCGCGCCAGCCCATCTTCGCCATGTAGGCGTTCCAGACGGCAATCTCGCGCGCGTCGGGACGGCCGCGCCCGTTGGCAAAGCACCATTCGAGCAGCGCGCCGTCGTCGAAGCCCTCGCGCAGCCGCGCGAGCACGTCGGCGTATTTGACGCCGAGGAATTTCAGCGTGCAGTCGTCGAAGGTTCCGGGCTGGGCGTCGCCGAGATTCGCCGTGTAGTCGGCGGGCAGCCGCCCCGCGAGGTGAAGGCGCGCCTTGTCGAGCATGCGCGCGAAATGGACGATGCCACCGGTGGTGATTTTCGGACTCTTGGGTGTGTTGGAGTTGCTCATGACGCCGCGCAGGAAAGGACGCCCCGCGCCCCGCGTCCATGCCTTTTGCGGTCCTGCGCCGTAATTTTTTCAGCCGCCGCCGGAGCGGGTGTTTTTTGCGTTTCCGGCCGCCCCGTCCGCCGCGCCTTGGAGCGCGTCCTTTTGCGCGCTTGTTTCTGCCCGAGGCGAAACGTAAACACGCCGCCATGTCCGCCACCACCGAACGCTACGAGCGCTTCCTGCTCGGCAACTACGCGCCGCCGGCGCTCACGCTTGTCCGCGGCGAGGGCGCGCGCGTCTGGGACGACACGGGCCGGCGCTACCTCGACTTCTGCTCCGGCATCGCCGTCAACGCCCTCGGACACGCGCACCCGCGCTGGGTCGCCGCCGTGCGCGAGCAGGCGGCGTCGCTGGCGCACACGAGCAACCTCTTCCGCAACGAGAAGCAGGGGCTGCTCGCCGAGCGCCTCGCCGCCCGCGCCGGCGCGCCCGGCCGCGTCTTCTTCTGCAACAGCGGCGCGGAGGCGAACGAGGCGCTGCTCAAACTCGCGCGTCTGCACGGGCGCGCCGCCGCCGGCGGTGCCGAGGGCGTGAAGACGCGCGTCGCCGTCGCCGCCCGCGCCTTCCACGGGCGCACGTTCGGCGCGATGTCCGCCACGCCGCAGGAGAAAATCCAGCGCGGATTCCGCCCGCTGCTCGACGGCGTGGACGTCGCCGAACTCAACGACCTCGCGGGTTTCGAACGCGTCGTCACCGGTGCCACCGCCGCCGTGCTCGTCGAACCAATCCAGGGCGAGGGCGGGCTGGCGGTGGCGACGCCGGAGTTCCTGCGCGGGCTGCGCGAGTTGTGCGACCGCCACAACGCGCTGCTGCTCTTCGACGAGGTGCAGAGCGGCGCGGGGCGCGCCGGCGGCACCTACTTCGCGTTCCAGCGCGCCGGCGTCGCCGCCGACGGCTGCTCGCTCGCGAAAGGGCTTGGCGGCGGCTTCCCCATCGGCGCCGCGTGGGTCGCCGAAAAACACGCCGCGCTCTTCACCCCCGGCTCCCACGGAACCACCTTCGGCGGAAACCCGCTCGCGTGCGCCGCCGCCCTCGCCGTGCAGGACGCGATTGACGCCGACAACCTGCTCGCGCGCGTCGAGGCGCAGTCCAAGCCGTGGCTCGCCGCGCTCGGGCGCGTCGCCGCCGCCCACCCCGCGCTCGCCCGCGAGGCGCGCGGCGTCGGCTACCTCGCCGGCATCGCGCTGCGCGTCGAAACGCCGCCGGTGCTCGCCGCGCTGCGCGAGCGCGGACTGCTCGCCGTCGCCGCCGGCGACAACGTTGTCCGCCTGCTTCCCCCGCTGACCGCCACTGCCGCCGAACTCGACGAGAGCATCGAAATCTTCGACCGCGCGCTCGGCGCGCTGTGCTGACAACGGGGCGGCGAACGCTTACAACGCCCTCCGAACACAACGCTCCGCCCTTCTCCATGCTTCGATTTCTGACCGTCGGCCTCGCGAAACTCCTCCACTCCCGCAAGTCCCGCTCCGCCGCAGCCACTGCCGGCGGCGGCGGCGGAACGGATGCGGACGGCACGGACGCGGACGGCGGCGACACCGCGTCAGGAACCGCTCCGGCAAAAACCAACTCCACCGGCGGTGACGCGGACGCCTCCACCGGCGACGACAAGGAGATGGGCTTCTTCGAGCACCTTGAGGAACTGCGCGCGATGCTCATCCGCTGCCTCCTCGCGTTCGTCGTCGCGATGGTCTGCGCCTTCTATTTCGCCAAGGACATCCTGACCTTCATGCGCCGCCCGCTGCAGCGCGCCCTCGCCGACTCAAGCGAGGCGCGCGAGGCCGCCCGCACCGCCGCCGAAAAAGCCGCCGAAGCCGCGCAAGCCGCGCAGGACGCCGCCGCCGGCGCGTCCGCCGCCGCCGACCCCGTCCAGTTCGTCTCCGCCCTCGCGAACTTGCTCTTCAACGGCGAACTCGCGCCCGCCGCCGGCAGTGCCGCCACCGCGCCCGCAGCCGCCGCGCCGGCACTCGGCGCGCTCGAAAAAATGGTCGAGAGCGCCAGCGCAATCGCCGCCGGTCAGACCACCACGACGCTCAAGTTCATGGACATCTTCACGGTGCTCATAAACATCGGCGTCATCGGCGGCATCGCCCTGTCCAGCGCGCCCGTGCTCTACTTCGCCGGCCGCTTCGTCGCCCCCGCGCTGACCCCCTCCGAGAAACGCTGCCTCGTGCCGTTCGGCGTCGCCGCAATCCTGCTCTTCTTCGCCGGTTGCGCGTTCAGTTTCTTCTGGCTGACCGAGGTCTCCATCAAGGTCATGTTCCACTTCATCCACATGTTCGGGATGAACATGGTCTGGGTGGCGTCCGACTACTACAGTTTGGTCACCATGATGACGCTGCTCGTGGGCGTCACGTTCCAGTTCCCGCTCGTCATCATCATCCTGCAATACCTCGAAATCGTCCGCACACGCACGCTCTTCTCGAAGTGGCGCCACGTGCTCGTGGGAATCCTCGTCGGCAGTTTGCTCGTCACCCCGCTGGGCGACCCGGTCTCGTTGAGCATGTTCACCATCGTCCTGTTCGCCCTCTACATGGGGGCCGCCGGAATCGGCTGGCTGCTCGTGCGCGGAAAAATCCAGAAGCGCGAGCGCGAGGAAGCCGAATACGAACGCCAATACGGACACCGCCCGCGACGCGACGACGACGACGCTGACGCCGACACCTCCGGCACCGGCGGCGACGACGATTACGCCGACGACTACAACTACAACGACACCGACGACTACCCGGGCAACTACGACAGCAACTACAATCCCGAAACCGGCGAGACCACCGGCGAAGACGCCTACAACTACGAGGAGGACTACGGAAACGACTACACCGACGACCAACCGCCAACGGACGAAACAAACGAGGACGCCACCGAGAGTGCCGACGCTACCGAGAGCACCGACGCCGCCGGGAGTGCCGGGAACGCCGAGGACGCCGCTGATTCCGCCACTGCCGACACCACCGGCGCCACCGGCGCCACCGGCGGCGACGCCGCCGCCGCTCCGAACCGTCCGATCCCGCGCGGCGACCTCGAACTTGTCCCCTGATTTTTCCGCCACGGACTTCCCCGCGAATCGTCCGAAGATTCCCGTGAAAACGGGTGTTGACGCCCTGCGCGCCGCTTCGCTGAATGCCGCCGTTCACGTGAAAACTCGCTTTTCACAAACCACCCCCTAACCACACACAGAGCAAACACCATGACCAAAACAGACCTCGCAGTGAAAGTGCAGGAACTCCTCGGCCCCGAAACGAGCAAGGCCGCGGCCGAGAACGCCGTGAAAGCGGTGCTCGACGCCATCGTCGCCGGCGTGAAGAAGGACAAACTCGTCCAGATTCTCGGCTTCGGTGCCTTCAAGGTCGTCCCGCGTGCCGCCCGCACCGGGAAGAATCCCGCCACCGGCAAGCCCATCAAAATCAAGGCGACCAAGGTGCTGAAATTCCAGGTCGGCAGCGCCTTGAAGGAGCAGGTCGCGAAAATCAAATAGTCGCGCCACCCGCCCCTCGCCACCGGCACCGCCGGCGGCAATCCGCCGTCTCCCCAAAAGGGAGGCGGCTTTTTTTATCCTCGCGCCGCCGCGCCCTCGGAACCGCCCGCCACCGGCAGTCCGTCCGTCTTCGCCGGTGCCGCCGGCATCGCCGGCATCTCCGTGCACACGAACGCCAGCACGCCGTGCGCCGCCCACTCGATGTCGTGCAAAATCGCGCGCACGCGCGCCGCCAGAAAATGGTGCGCGAGGTGCGCCAGTGCCGCGACCACCAGACCGAGCGCCGTCACCGCGAGCGCGGCCGCGATGTCGCTCGCGAACGCATCAGCCGTCGCGTAGTGCCCCTGCGACCGCATGTCGAGGAACGCGCGCAGCAGCGCGAACACGGTGCCGGTGAGACCCAGCAGCGGCGCGATTTTCGCGATGGCGAGTAGCGTCCCCACGCGCCGCTCCAGCGCCGGCACTTCGAGCAACGCCGCCTCCTCCGCCGCAAGGCGCATCCGCTGCTCGCCCTCGCCCGCGCGGTGCAACACCGCCTTGATGACGCGCGGCACCGGACCGGGCGCACCGTTGCAGTGTGTCAGCGCCTCGTTGAGACGCCCCTCGCGCAGGTTGTTCTTGATGCCGGCAAGAAACTCGCCCGCACGGATTTGCCCGCTGTGCAGGAACAGCGTCCGCTCGACGAAAAACACTAATCCGATGAGACCGAGCAAAAGCAACGGCCACGCGAGCGGACCGGCGGCGGAGACGATGGACAGCGATTCCAAATTGCTGGCGACGGGCATGCGCGCAGGGAAACGGCACCGGCGGAAACGAACAAGGTTTTTGCCACTGACCACTGACCACTGACCACTTTTTTATGGCGGCGGCGGGGCTTTGGGGTGTCATTGCCGCCCTGAAACCAACGCCTATGAAAAACACATCCTCCCAAACCACCGCCGCCGCCTCGCGCCGCGCCTTCCTCAAAAACGCCGTCCTCGGTGCCGCCGCCCTCGCCGGCACTCCCGCCGCCACCGGTATCCTCGCCGCCGCGCCCGCCGCGAAATCCAAGGGCACCCCGACGAAAATCATCCTCGCCCAACTCCCCGTCAAAACCGAGCACCTGCGGGACTTCTACGCCATCGGCAAAAAGGTCGTTGAAGCCACCCGCAAAGAGCCGGGCAACATCTCCTACGACCTCTATCGCGGCGCGAGCACGCCCGAGACCCGCAAAAAGGGATTCATCCCCTTCCTGATGGTCGAATTCTGGCGCGACCAGAACGCCATCAACGCCCACAACGCCTCCGCCCACTTCAAGGACTTCTTCGCCGCCTACGAACCCATCGCCAGCGGCAAACCCGAAGTCACCACCTACGACATCGTCCCGCCCAAGGCGGGATGACGCCACCGGTGCGCCAAGCCCCGCGCCGCACATGGAGCGCCACACATGGAGCGCCGACTTGCAAGTCGGCGCTCCCAGTTGCAAGTCGGCGCTCCCAGAGGCGGGTCAGAGACCCGCGCTCCCGCGCCCGCCCGAACCACCACCGGCGGCGCGTGTCTTATGGCGGTAGCGTTTGCACAATCCACTCCCGCAATCCCGCTCATCTTTCCTTCCAATGCGATTTCCCACGATTTCCCCGCGCCGCGCCGCCGGCGCGCTGCTGATTCTCGGTGCCGCAGCCGTCACCGCCGGCACCGGTGCCGTCCCCGCCGCATTCGCCGCGCCCGCCAAGACCGCCGCGCCCGCCAAGGTCGCCAAGGTCGCGCCGCCCGCCTCGACGCCGGCGTGCCTCGCCGTCGCGCCGCTCGCGCCCGAGCAACCGCTCGTCGCGCCGGACGCGCCCGCGCGCCTGCTGCGTTTCCCCGCCATTCACGGCGACACGGTCGTGTTCTGCCACGGCGGCGACTTGTGGAAGGTGTCCGCCGAGGGCGGCACCGCCACGCGCCTGACCGCGCATCCGGGGCAGGAGTTCTTTCCGCGCTTCTCGCCCGACGGCAAGTGGCTCGCGTTCACGGGGCAATACGACGGTGACGAGCAGGTGTATGTGATGCCCGCCGCCGGCGGTGTGCCGCGCCAACTCACGTTCTACCCCGCCGGCGGCGCGCTCTCCCCGCTGAACGGCTCCGACAACATGGTCTATGGCTGGACGCCCGACGGCAAAAACGTCCTCTTCCGCTCGTCGCGCGACGCGAACGCCATCACGCGCTTCGGCACGCTCTACACGGTGCCGTTCGAGGGCGGGTTTCCGAAGCCGGTCGGAATGCCCAACGCCGGTGCCGCCGCGTTCTCGCCCGACGGGTCGAAACTCGTCTATTCGCCCCTGATGCGCGACTTCCGCGCGTGGAAGCGCTACCGCGGCGGCAAGATGCAGCAACTCAGCATCTACGACCTGAAGACCGGCCGCCACACGCCGCTCGCGCCCTCAAACGCCACGCAGCGCGACCCCGTGTGGCTCGGCGACAGCATCTACTTCGTCTCCGACAAGGACGCCACGCTCAACATCTGGCGCCACGACCTGAAGACCGGAAAGACCGAGCAGGTCACGCGCGAGAAGACGTGGGACATCCGCTGGGCGTCCGCCGACCCCGCCGGCAAGCGCATCGTGTTCGAACTCGCCGGCGAAATCGTCATCTTCGACCCCGCCGCCGGCGACCCCGCGAAACGCTTCCGCAAACTCGCCGTCAGCGTGCCGCACGACGGCCTCGCCACGCGCCCGCGCCGCGTCAACGCCGGCTCGCGCGTCGAGCAATTCGCCGCCGCCCCGGGCGGCAAACGCGTCGCCATCACCGCCCGCGGCGACCTCTTCACCGCGCCCGTCGAAAAAGGGTTCTCGCGCAACCACACGAACACCTCCGACGCCCATGAACGCCATCCCGCGTGGTCGCCCGACGGCAAGACGCTCGCCTTCATCTCGGACAAAACGGGCGAGGACCAAATCTGGCTCCAAAACCCCAAGACCACCCGCGACGCCACCCCCCTCACCACCGCGCTGCGCTGCCAAATCAACGCCATCCAATACTCGCCCGACGGCAAATTCATCGTCGCCGCCGACGCGCAGGCGCGCCTCTGGCTCGTCCCCACCGGTGACGACGCCGCCCTGCGCCGCAAGCGCGGCGCGCCCGTCCTCATCGTGCAGGCGCCGGAAGGCAACCGCCCCGCGTTCGACATCTCCGCCGACAGCACCTTCGTCGCCTACTCGCTCAACGACGCGCAGGACATCTCCTCCATCCACATCTACGACACCGCCACCGGCAAGCACCACGCCGTCACCGACCCGCTCTTCGACGCCCACTCGCCCGCGTTCTCGCCCGACGGCAAGTTCCTCTGGTTCCTCTCGCGCCGCGAATTCGCTCCCCAGTTCTCAACCGTCGAGTGGAACTTCGCCGGCAACAAAAACACCGTCATCCTCGGCCTCCTCCTGCGCAAAAACGTCGAGAACCCGTTCGGACCCCAGTTCGACGACGACACCACGCCCATCGCCAAAAAGCCCGACCCCGACGCCGCCGCCGGCACTGCCACCGGTGCCGCCGCCGCCGCCAAATCCACCGCGAAAAAGAACACCGCCGGCGCGAAATCTCCCGCCACCGCCGGTGACGCCAAAACCGCCGCCGCCGCCGCCGGTGACGCCGCCAAGCCGCCGGCACCGGCAGCCAAGCCCGCGCCCGCCAAACCCGCCGCCCCAGCCAAAAAAGCCCCCTCGATTGACTTCGACGGACTTGCCGCGCGCGTCGTCCGCGTCCCCGTCGCCGCCGACAACTACGGCGCCCTCTCCGCCACCGACAAAGCCCTCCTCTACGTCAAGACCGACGCCCCCTTCTACGGACGCGGCGGCACCGGCGCCGCCCCCCGCCTCATGCTCTACGACATCAAAGCGCGCAAAGAGAGCACCCTCCTCGCCGGCGCCGGCGGCTACTCCCTCGCCCCCGACTACTCCCACCTCGTCGTCAACGCCGGCGGCCTCAAATCCCTCGAACCCCGCCCCGGCGCCTCGCCCCGCGCCATCTCCACCGACGCCCTCCACGCCGACAGCGTCCCCGCCGCCGAATGGGCGGAAATCTTCCGCGAGGTCTGGCGCAAATACCGCGACCACTTCTACGTCCGCAACATGCACGGCTACGACTGGGAAGCCCTCGGCCGCCAATACCGCGCCCTCCTCCCCCACGTCACCCACCGCGCCGACCTCAGTTACGTCCTCACCGACCTCATCTCCGAACTGAACATCGGCCACGCCTACATCATGGGCGGCGAGTATTACCACCCCCAGCGCCCCCGCTACGGACTCCCCGGCGCCCGCCTCGAACTCGACCCCAAAACCAACCTCTACCGCATCGCCAAAATCTACCGCGGACAAAACGAGGAACCCCGCTACCGCTCCCCACTCACCGAACCCGGATTGGACGCACGCCAAGGCGACTACATCCTCGCCATTGACGGACACCCCATCACCGGCACCGAAAACATCTACGCCCGCCTCCGCGACCGCACCACACCCATCACCCTCACCCTCTCCACAACACCACCGGCACCCGCCGCCAAAAGTGCTGTGCCGCCCGTTCACGGCCGGGGAACCCCCGCCGCCGCCAAACCCCGCCAAGTCACCTACGTCCCCGTCGAAAGCGAAAGCCAACTGCGCTACCTCGACACCGTCCTCGCCAACCACGACCGCGTCACCAAAGCCACCGGCGGCAAAGTCGGCTACCTCCACATCCCCGACATGGGCGGCCCCGGCGCCTACGAATTCATCAAGTGGTATTACCCGCAAATCCGCAAAGAAGGCCTCGTCGTTGACGGACGCGGCAACCGCGGCGGCAACATCTCCCAGTGGATAATCATGCGCCTCAACCAACGCCTCCTCGGCACACGCTTCGGCGGCGTCGCCCGCAGCCCCGACGCCTACCCCGGCATCGCCCGCCACGGCCACCAAGTCGCCCTCATCAACGAAAGCGCCGGCAGCGACGGCGACATCTTCCCCTACTACTTCCGCGCCGCCGGCCTCGGCCCCCTCATCGGCAAACGCACCTGGGGCGGCGTCGTCGGCATCAGCGGCGTCGGCCCCCTCCTCGACGGCGGCTCCGTCACCGTCCCCCTTCGCGGCACCAACGACGCCTCCGGCCGCTGGATAATCGAGAACACCGGCGTCCGCCCCGACATCGAAGTCGAGAACACCCCCGAAAGCATGGCCGCCGGCCGCGACCTCCAACTCGAACGCGGCATCGCCGAAGTCCAGAAACGCATGCGCGCCCAGCCCAAGAAATGGCCTGCCCGTCCCGCCGACCCCGTCAAAACCCAAGGCAAGCAATCCCCCGCGAAAACCTCGGCAAAGCCGGCGGCGAAGCCCTCGCCGAAGAAAAAATAACCCATTCGCCACACATGGGGCGCCGCACATGGGGCGCCGCACATGGAGCGCCGACTTTCAAGTCGGCTCGTCCACCCATGCGGCGCAGCCGCCACTCTAAAAAAAGAAGCAAGGCGGCCACCGCCGCATCACCACCGAGCCGACTTAAAAGTCGGCGCTCCGTGTGCGGCGGCATGGCGTTAGGCGGTGGCACCACCGGTGGTGCTATGGGGTGACTACGGCGGGGGTGCTGGCGAGGGGGAGGTTGAGGGCGTTGTTGACGATGCAGCGGTAGGTGCCGGCGGTGGTCACGCGAAGGGTGGGAGCGACGGCGGCTGGGATGGTTTCCCACGCGCCGGAGGCGGGGGGCTCGGCGGTGGCGGTGCTTTCGTCTTCGTCGGCGGCATCGCCGGTGGCGTCGGGGTTCCAGCGTTGCCAGAGGTAGTAGATTTGGCCGCCGCCGGTGGCGGTGATGGCGAGGGTGACAGCACCGGAGCGCGCGGCGGAGAGGGAGGCGGTCGCGGCGGGTTGCGCGACGATGGCGACGGGGGCGAGCGGCGCGGCGGGGTCGGCGCCGCGTAGGGCGGCGAAGAGCGCGGCAAGCGGGTCGGAAGCAGCGGTGGCGGCAGTGGCGGCGGCGGCGGCGGTGGTGGTGCCGCTCTCGGTGCCGGTGGTGCCGATGCCGCCGTCAACGGCGGCGGTCCGACTGGAACCGCCGGCTTCGCCGGTCTCGCTTTCGGCACCGGTCTCGCTTTCGCCGGCACCTCCGGTGGTGGTGGCGGCGTCGCGGCCGGTGGCGGCTTTGGCGGTGACGGTGAGGGTGGTGCGCAATTCGGTGGCGAGGGGGGCACCGGTGGCGGGGTCAAGGGCGGCGCCGGTGACGAGGACTTTGTATTCGGCGCCGTTGTCCGCGGCGGTGAGCGCGGCGATGGTGAGGCGCGGCAAATCGGGCGAGGTGCCGGTGAGAAAGTCGCCGGTGCCGTCGCCAGCGGCAACGGTGCCGGTGGCGGCGGCGCGGCCGCTGGCGTCCACTTCGACGAACGCGCTCGCGGCGGGGTCGCGGCGGAACCACCGGTAGTGGAAGGGTTGCCACGCGGCGGTGCCGTCGTTCGCAATCGGGTCGCCGCCGAAGACGCTGACTTCGAGGGTGACGCTGGCGCCGGTTTTCAACTGGGAGGCGCGGGCGGCCCAGACGAGTTCGGGGGCGGCCCAGACGAGTTCGGGGGCGGCGGCGGCGGCGCCGGCGAGGGCGGTCGGGGCGGTGGCGGCGGTGCCGACGGTGTTCGTGACGAGCGCGCGGTAGAGGCGGCCGTTGTCGGCGAACGCGAGGTTGGCGAGGTGCAGCGTGGTGGCGTTCGCGCCTTCGAGGGTCTTCCACGTGGCGCCGCCGTCGTCGCTGACCTGCCAGCGAATCGCGGTCACGGGGGCGTCCTGCGCGACGAGCGCGAACGCGAGTGTGGCGGTGCCGCCGGCGCTGACGGGCGTGGTCGCGGGCAGGCCGTTGCCGCCGTCGTCGGCGTTCGCGAACACGGGCGGCGAGGGGCGAACGGTGAGCGTCGCGCCCGCGCTCAACGCGGTCTGCGCGTAGTCGTCGGCGAGGATGACGCGGAAGACGCCGCCGGTGTCGGCGGTGCGCGCGTTCGCGAGTTGAAGCAGCGCGGCACCGGTGGTGGCGCCGCCGTTGACGCTGTCGCCGGCGCCGCTGACGACGACCGTTCCGCCGGGCAACACGGCGCCGTCGGCGAGGACGGTCGCGAGCGCGAGTTCGGCGTCGGAGAGCGCGCCGGCGCCGGCGACGGTTTCGCTCGCGACGTCCGCCGGCCAGTAGAGCCACGTGTGCCGCAGCGCGGCGGGATTGTGCGTCGTCGCGCCGACGGTCACGGCGAACTCGCCGCCTTCGGGAACGACCGCGCTGCCGGTACCGCCGCCGGCGGGGACGACGCGCGGCTCGGCGGTGATGACGAGCGGGTCAACCGTGACCGCGAGCACCACCGGCGGCGCTTCGAGTTGCGTGCCGAAATACGTGAACACGGCGACGTATGCGCCCGCGTCGGACGGCTGCGCGTTGGCGAGCGTAAGCGTCGGCGTCGTCGCGCCGGACACGCCCTCGGCGACACTGTCAACGAGCGCGACCGTCACCGTTCGGAACCCGCCCTCCACCGTGGCGTCGGCGACCGTGATGGTCCGCATCCACTGCCACGCGACGCCGTTCGCCGCGTCGCCGCCGGTGCCGGTGGTTTCGGGCGCGTTGACGAGCGAGACCGTGAACACCGCGTCGCTGCCCGCGCGCACCG
>JAISSQ010000035.1 GCA_031273045.1 Puniceicoccales bacterium | reverse complement strand
CTCGCGGAGCAGTTCGCGAAGCCGGCGCACGAGAACAAGCCGTGGGTGTTCTGGTTCTGGAACAACGGAAACATCACCGAGCACGGCATCCGCGCCGACTTGAAGGCGATGAACGACGTCGGCATCGGCGGCGTGCTCATTATGGAAGTCGGCGGTCAGGGCGCGCCGGAGGGACCGGTCGAGTTCCTGTCCGACGAGTGGCGGCGGCTGTTCAAACTCGCTGTCAACGAGGCCGCCAAATACGGCATCCAAATCAATATGAACAACGACGCCGGCTGGAACGGTTCCGGCGGCCGGTGGATTACGCCGGCGGAGGGGATGCAGTTGCTCGTGTGGTCGGAGACGAAGGTGCCGAACGACAAACTCACCGGCACCGGCACCGCCGCTAACGCCGCCGCCGGCACCAAAAAATCCAAGTCGCCGGCAACGGTCTCGCTCGCCGAACCGAAGCGCACGCGCGGCTACTATCGCGACATCGCGCTCTACGCTTTCCCGACGCCCGCCGGCGACCCGCCGCGCCGCGCCCCGAACCCGAACAACCCGCGTCTCCCGAAGCCGGAGTTCCAGCGCGCCGTCGTCCCCGCGAACGCCGTCCGCGTCCTCGCCACCGCCTCGCGCGTCGAGGGAATGGAGGACGTCGCGCAGACGTGGGAACTGCGCGACGGCGCCGGCGCCACCGGCGTCGCGTTGACCAAGAAATCCGCCGGCGCGCCGCTCGCCGTCACGCTCGCGCTCCCGCCCTCGCCGACCGGCTCGTGGACGCTCCTGCGCCTCGGCCACACCGTGAAGGACAAACTCGTCGGCCCCGCGCCCACCACCGGTGCCGGTCTCGAATGCGACAAACTCTCCGTCAAGGCCGCCGAGTCCGCCTTCAACGGTCAAATCGCCAAACTCGCCGCCGACAACCGCGCCCTCGCCGGCGCCGGCAAGACCCTCGTCTCCACGCACATTGACAGTTGGGAGAACGGCTCCCAGACGTGGACGCCCCTGATGCGCGAGGAGTTCCTCGCCCGCCGCCGCTACGACCTCCTCCCGTTCCTCCCCGTCATCGCCGGCGGCTACATCATCGGCGGCCCCGACCGCGCAGACCGCTTCCTGTGGGACTTCCGCCAGACCGTCAACGAGATGGTGCTCGACAACTACGCCGGCACTTTCGCCCGCCTCGCGCACGCCAACGGCCTGCGCCTCTCCACCGAGGCCTACGACGCCCCGTGCGACTACCTCACGTTCGCCGGCACCGGCGACGAGCCGACCGGCGAGTTCTGGACAAAGGGCGGCTGGAACGCCCAGCCCGGAACACGCCTCAACGACTGCCGCGGAATGGCGTCCGCCGCCCACCTCTACGGACGCCGCATCGTCGGCGTCGAAGCGTTCACCGAAGCCAACACCGACCAAGACCGCGCCCGCTGGGTCACGCACCCGGGCACGATGAAAGCCCTCGGCGACCGCGCCTTCGCCGAAGGCGTCAACCGCATCGTCTTCCACCGCTACTCCTTCCAACCGTGGGGCGACAACCTCAAGCCCGGCCTGATGATGGGACCTTGGGGCACGCACTACGAACGCACCCAGACGTGGTGGCGCCTCACCCCGCTCTGGCACCAATACCTCGCCCGCGCCCAATTCCTCCTGCGCCAAGGCGACTACGCCGCCGACATCGCCCACTGCGAACGCGAAGACCCGCCCAACTCTCTCACCGCAAAACTCAACCCCCCGCGCGCCGGCTACTCGTGGGACAAGTGCGGCGCCACCCAAGTCCGCCTGATGACCGTCAACCCCGAAACCCACCGCCTCACAATGCCCGCCGGCGCCAACTACGCCGTCCTCGTCCTCCCCAACGACCCGCTGATGACCCCCGCCCTCATCGAACAAGCCGCCGCCCTCGCCCGCGCCGGCGCCACCATCCTCGGCGGCACCAAGCCCCCCGCCGGCGCCCCCGGCCTCGCCGACCTCCCACGCGCCAACGCCCGCGTCGCCGCCGCAGCCCGCGAACTCTGGGGCGAAAACCCCGGCACCACCGGCGAACGCCGCGTCGGCAAAGGCCGCTTCTTCTGGGGAACCACCGCCGAAAAAATCCTCGCCGCCGACGGCGTTCCCCCCGCCTTCAGCGCGACCGACGCCACCACCGGCGAACCCCTCGACGACCGCGCCGTCCCCAACTACCACCGCCGCGACACCGCCGCCGACATCTTCTTCGTCGCCAACACCGACCCCGCCCGCGCCCGCGTCCTCAACCTCCGCCTCCGCGCCACCGGCGGCGGCGTCCCCCAAGTGTGGAACCCCGAAACCGGCACCCTCGCCCACGCCCCCGCGTGGCGCCGCGAAGCCGACGGCCTCCTCGCCCTCGCCCTCCCCCTCGGCGCCACCGAAAGCGCCTTCATCGTCATCCCCCGCACCGCCCCCGCCTGCGGCACCACCGGCGACCGCAAACCCATCACCACCCTCGCCCGCAACACCACCCCCATCTTCGACCTCGACGCCGGCACCACCGGCACCGCCGGCGCCGCGAGCAAAGCGAGCACCGGTGCCGCCGCCGGCGCAGCCGGCAAAAGTTCTGTGCCGCCCATTTATGGACAGTCCGGCTCCTTCCTCCTCCGCGCCCCCGGCACCTACACCCTCCGCCGCGCCGGTGCCGCCGACCCCGAAACCCACCGCCTCGCCCTCCCGCCGCCCGTCACCGTCTCCACCCCGTGGACGCTCACCTTCCCCCTCCGCGCCGGCGAAAAGAAACTCACCCTCCCCGCCCTCGCCTCGTGGCACCTCAACCCCGACCCCGACATCCAGTTCTTCAGCGGCACCGCCACCTACACCACCACCATCACCCTCCCCGCCGACCTCCTCGCCACCACCACCGGCGCCCTTCCCCGCCGTCTCCTGCTCGACCTCGGCGAAGTCCGCGAATTCGCCGAAGTCACCCTCAACGGCACCCCGCTCCCCGTGCAGTGGAAAATCGTGAAGGAACTCGACGTCACCGGCATCGCCCGCGCCGGCGAGAACGTCCTTGAAATCCGCGTCACCAACCTCTGGCCCAACCGCCTCATCGGCGACGAACGCCAATACCCGCCCGTCCCCGGCCGCATCAAAAAAGGCGAACGCGTCGCGAACGCCCGCTGGCGCGCCGGCGAGTTCAAGCAATGGCCCGCGTGGCTCTACGACGGCAAGAAGTTCAACGACATCCCCGACCCCAGCGGCCGGCACACCTTCGTCGCGAAATCCCTCTACCTTGCGACCGACCCGCTCCTTCCCTCCGGCCTCCTCGGCCCCGTCCGCTTCCTCCCCGCCGCCGAGTTGAAATAAC
>JAISSQ010000011.1 GCA_031273045.1 Puniceicoccales bacterium | reverse complement strand
TGAAAGTCGGCGCTCCATGTGTGGCGGGCGGCACCGGCGGGCGACGGCGGCACTGCCGCCGGTGGTGTTCGCCGATTGCAATCAGCCGAAGACGGTTTTGAGCCAGACGGTCGCCATGAGTTGGGCGCCGGCGAGGGAGGGGTGGACGCCGTCGGGCGACCAGTATTTCGCGGGGGCGGTTTTCATCGCGTCGTCGAACGCGCTCTGGAACGGCACGAAGAGCGTGTTGAACTCGCCGGCGAGGCGTTTGGCGATTTCACGGTAGCGGTCGAAGACGGGGAACCACTGCGCCTCGTTGCGAATGGCGCCGCCGCCTTTGAGAACGAACGGTTCGCAGATAACGAGGCGCGCCGCCGGCAGCGCGGCGGCGGTGCGTTTGAGCAGCGCACGGTAGTCCTTTTCGTAGATTTCGGGCGTGCCCTTGTAGCCGCCGCCGATGGAGTGCCAGTGGTCGTTGACGCCGATGAGAATGCTCAACACGTCGGGCTTGAGCGCGATGGTTTCGCCGTCCCAACGCGCGGCGAGTTGGTGGACTTTGTTGCCACTGATGCCGCGGTTGAACACGCGCGGTTCGAGAGCGGCGAAGCGGCGCAGAATCTCGCCGGCGGCGAGCACCGGATAGCCGCGACCGAGGGCGTCGGGATTGTTGGCACCGGTGTTTTTGCGGCTACGTCCGGCGTCGGTGATGGAGTCGCCTTGGAAGAGAATAACCGCGCCCTTGACGAGCGGGGTCTTGGGTGCGCCGGCACCGGCACCGGTGGCACAGCAACCGCCGGCACCGCCGGTGCTGCCGCTGCTACCGGCATCACCGCCGCCGGTGGCGCAACCGGTTGTCGCGAGCGAAGCCGCGCCGCCGAGCGAGAGCAACGCGCCGCCGAGGGCGGAGTTTTTGAGGTTTTTGAGGAACGTTCTGCGAGAGGACATGACGCCGCAAAAGACACCGCCGGCGGCACGATGTTCGCCCGTTTTGTCAGCCGCGTGTCAGTCCTTGATTGCCGCCAAAATCCCGCGACACGCCTCGGTGTAGATGCCGACGTCCGTCGAATAGGAGATGTATTGAATGCCGGCGGCGCGCCAACGTTTCGCCGCCTCCGGCGTGTCGGCAAAGACGCCGGTGACGACGCCGGCGCGCTTCGCACGCTCCGTGATTTCGCTAATCGCCGACACTACCTTCGGGTTCGCGACATCGCCCGGAACGCCGAGCGATTGCGACAAGTCGTAGGGTCCGATGAACAGAATGTCGAAGCCCTCGACGCCGAGAATACCGTCGAGCGCGTCGAGTCCTTTTTGTCCTTCGACCTGCAAAATCACCAACGCCTCGTTCGCCTGCGCAAAGTAGTCGTTGCGCGGCGTCGAAGAGTATTTCGCGGCACGGACAAACCGGCACACGCCGCGCTCGCCGCGCGGGAAATACTTCGCGGCGCGGACGACCGCCCGTGCCTCGTCGGCGGACTGAATCTGCGGAACCTGAACGCCGCTCGCACCGAGGTCGAGCGCCTTGCTAATCGCGCTCTCCGACGAGTCGAACGTGCGCACGAGCGACGCCAGCCCGCCGAGCGTCGCGCCGCGAATGAGGTTCTGCATCTCGGCGAAACCGGCGGGGCCGTGCTCCATGTCGAGAATGGCGAAATCGAAGCCCGCGTAGCCGGTGATTTCCATGAACGAGGCGTCAAGCGCCTTCATGAACGGACCGTAAACGGCGCCGCCGGCGGCGAGTTTGCTTTTGAAGGAATGGATGATTTCGAGGTTCATTGTTCGCGGAAGACGGAAGCAGGAAGCGGAAAGCGAGAACGAAGCGGAGAGACGGGGGAGGAAGGTAAAGCCGGAAGCGGCGGTCAGTTGATGCGGTTTTCCATGTTGCGCAGCAGGGCGACAAGGAAGCCGTCGGTGGTGCCGCCGAACTCGTTGACGAGTTCGCCGCACAAGCGGACGGCGGTGTCGGTGAGTTCGCACGCCTTGCCGCGCGAGGCGCCGAGACCGTGCAGCGAGGGATAGGTGAGTTTGCCGTTGCCGGCGTCGGCGTGCGCGGGCTTGCCCAGCGTGGCGGCGTCGCCGGTGACGTCGAGAATGTCGTCAACGACTTGGAACGCGAGACCGGCGGCCATGCCGATTTCACGGGCTTTGGCGACGGCGGCGGAGGGCGCGCTGGTGAGGCGCACGCCCATCGTGATGGCGGCGGTGATGAGCGCGGCGGTCTTGTTGTGGTGGATGTAATCGAGGCGTTCGGGGGTGTTCGCGCCGGCGGTGCCGATGGTGTCCTCGACCTGACCGCCGATGAGTTTGCGCGAGCCGGCGGCGTCGCCGAGGTCGCGGACAAGCCCGACCGCCACCGCCGGTGCCGCCTTGTAAGCGTCGGCGAGCAGCCACAGGGCGTGCGTCAGGAGGGCGTCGCCGGCGAGGAGCGCGGTGGTCTCGCCGAATTTTTTGTGGCAGGTCGGCTTTCCGCGACGCAGGTCGGCGTTGTCCATGCACGGCAGGTCGTCGTGGATGAGCGAGTAGGTGTGCAAGCATTCGAGCGCGACCGCCGCCGGCAGCGGCGAAAGGACGGATGGGAAAAGGGCGTGCGCGGCGATGCACAGGACGGGGCGAAGGCGTTTGCCGCCGGCTTCGAGGGAGTAGCGCATGGCTTCGTGAAGCACGGCGGGGCGCGTTTCGGGCGCGGGCGTCAGGCGGCGAATGGCGGCTTCGACCTCGGCGACGTGCCGCGACAAACGCTCGTTGAATTCGGGGGAGTCGTGTGTCATTGCTGTCGATTCTCTTGGTGTTGGTGGCGGTGGTGGCGGGGTGCCGGTGCGGCGGTGGTGCCGGTGCGGCGGGGAAATCGGATTGGGAATGGCGTTGCCGGTGGCGGGTAAAAACAGGGCAAAAGCAAAGGCGGTGGGTTCGCCACCGCCTCGGAGTTGATTTCGCGCGCCGTTTTTATGCGGCGGGTTCGGCAGCGTCGGCTTTCGCCTCGGCTTTCTGCTTGGTTTTCTTTTCGCCCTTGGGTTTGGCGGCGGGGGCGGAAGCGGTGTCGGTCGGCGCGACGGTCTCGGCGGTCTCGGCGGCAGGAGCGTCACCGGTGGTGGCGTCGGGGGCGGTCTCGGCGGCGGCGGTTTCCGTCACCGGTGCCTTCTCGGCGGGCTTTTTGCCGCGCTTGGCGGGCTTTTTGGCGGATTTGCGCGCGTCTTTTTTGTAACCCTCGTCGGTCGCCTTGACCAATTCGATGAGGGCGGTCTCGGCGGCGTCGCCGACGCGGGCGCCGAGTTTGTAGATGCGGGTGTAACCGCCGGCGCGGTTGAGGAACTCGGTGGCGCGCTCGGTGAAGAGTTTTTTGACGGCGTCCTCGTCGTGCACCTTGGCGATAGCAAGGCGCCGGTAGTGGACTTTTTTGATTTTTTCCTCGGTGAGGGCGGCCTTTTTCGCGTAGGTGATGATTTTTTCGGCGAACGGGCGGAGTGCCTTCGCCTTGATGAGCGTGGTCTGGATCTTTCCGTGCGTGAAGAGGGCGGCGGCGAGGGCGGCGACGGTTGCGGCGCGGTGCTCTCGTTTGCGTCCGAGTTGGAAGTGATGTTTGCGGTGTCTCATTGAGTAAGTGGTTGATTTATAGTTTGTTAGTGGGGGTTGCGACCGCCGGTGGCGCGCCGTTCAGAGACGCGCGGTCTTCGGTCGCGGGCTTGTTACTTGACCGGTTTGTCGAGCAGGCGTTCGTCAATCTGCTTGCCGAGCGAAAGTCCGAGTTGCTCCAACTTCTGCTTGATTTCGGTAAGCGATTTCTTGCCGAAATTGCGGTATTTGAGCATTTCCGGCTCGGTTTTCATGACGAGTTCGCCGACGGTGGTGATGTTGGCGTTGTTGAGGCAGTTCGCGGCGCGGACGGACAACTCGATTTCGTTGACGGACATGTTGAGCAGTTTGCGCAACTTGTTGTCGCCTTCGTTTTCGGCACCGCCGGTGCTGTCGAACTCGATGCCTTCGACCTTGGTCACGCCGTTGCCGAAGACGGTCAGGTGGTGCTGCAAAATCAGCCCCGCCTCCTTGAGTGCCTCGTCGGGCGAGATGCGTCCGTCCGTCCAAATCTCCAAAATGAGTTTGTCGTAGTCGGTCATTTGTCCGACGCGGGTCTGCTCAACGGTGTATTTGGCGAGCGTGACGGGGCTGAAAAGCGAGTCAACAGGGATGACGCCAATCACTTGGTCGGGGGCTTTGTTGCCCTCGGCGGAACACCAGCCGCGCCCGACCTTGACTTCGATTTCAGCGCGAAAACGCTGCTTTTTGTCAAGCGTAGCAATGACTTGGTCCTTGTTCACGATTTCCAATCCCTGAACGAGTTTGATGTCCTTCGCGCGGATTTCGCCGTCGCGGTCGCTGACGTCAATCTCCACGTTGTAACTTTTGCGCTCGGCGGCCTTGAAAAGGATTTTCTTCAGGTTGAGCACGATGTCGGTGACGTCCTCGACGACGCCGTCAATGGACTGAAACTCGTGGTTCACGCCGTCAATTTTGACCGAACTGATTGCGGCGCCCTCAATGGACGAGAGGAGCACGCGGCGGAGCGAGTTGCCGATGGTGTGGCCGTAGCCGGTCTCGAACGGTTCCGCGATGAACTTGGCGTAGGTGTCGTTCGACACCGCCTCGTCCTTGCGAAGGGATTTGGGAAGTTCAAATTTTCCGAGTCTGATTGGCATGGTGTTGCTTGTCTCCGTGTGTGTTTGCTGTGGTGTGTTGCGTGGGTTCAGCCGGAGGGATTACCGGCTGTAAAATTCGACGATGAGTTGGACGTTGATTTCCGTGGGCAACTCTTCCGGCGCGGGGACACGCGAGACGGTCGCCTTCAGGTTCGTCACGTCGAGCGTGAGCCACTGCGGGACGGCGCGCTGCTGGTTCGCCTCCGTGCTGCGGGTCGCCAACTGGCGCGAGGACGTGCGCTGGCGCACTTCAATCTCGTCGCCGGCTTTCAGCGCGTAACTGGGAATGTCAACCTTCCGCCCGTTGACGCTGACGTGTCCGTGGTTGACGAACTGGCGGGCGCCGGCGCGGGTGTTCGCGATGCCGAGCAGGTAGATGACGTTGTCGAGGCGGGTGTGGAGCAGGCGCAGGAAGTTCTCGCCGGTGACGCCGCCGAGGCGTTTCGCCTTCTCGAACGTGAGCCGGAACTGCTTCTCGCTCAATCCATACATGAAGCGCAGTTTCTGCTTCTCGTTCAGGCCGGTGCCGTATTCGGACACTTTGCGGCGCTTGGTCGGGCCGTGGATGCCGGGCGGGTAGGAGTGATTGTCGCGGGTCTTGCTGACCGCGAAAATGTTCTGCCCGAAGCGGCGGTTGATGCGGACGGTGGGTCCTGTGTAGCGGGACATGGTTTGTTCTCTTTGTGTTTGGTTTTCTTGTTGGTTTGGCTGTGGACGAACCCGCCGGATTGCCATCACCGGCGGGAAATTTTCCGTGAATGCGTCGCCTGTTTCGTCGGTTCGCGTTTCGCCGGATTAGACGCGGCGGCGTTTGGGCGGACGGCAGCCGTTGTGCGGAACGGGCGTGGCGTCAAGGATGCTCGTGACGGTCAGTCCGAGGTTTTGCAGGGCGCGGATGGCGCTGTCGCGACCCATGCCCGGTCCCTTGATTTTGACGCTGACTTCCTTCATGCCGTGCGACATCGCGGTGCGGCCGGCCTCTTGGCAGACGACCTGCGCGGCGTAGGCGGTGGACTTGCGCGAGCCGCGGAAATTGTGCCGACCGGCGGTGCTCCACGAAATCACGTTGCCGAGGGTGTCGGTGAACGTGACCTTGGTGTTGTTGAAGGTGGCGAGAACGTGGCAGACGCCGACGCTGATGTTCTTCGACCCTTTCGCCTTGCGGATTTTGATGTCCTCAAGCCCTTCGGCGAGGAGGTCCTTGGCGGTGATTTCCTTCTTCTCCGGCGCGGGCGCGGCGGCGACGTCGCCACCGGCGGCGGGAGCGGCGTCCTTCGCGGCGTCGTCCTTCGCGACGGGGGCGGCGGCACCGCCGTCACCGGCGGCGGCTTTCGCGGCGCCGGACTTGGCGGCCTTCTTCTTGGAAACGGTCTTCGTCTTCGCGGCGGGCGCGGCGGCGGCGTCCTTCGCAGGAGCGGCGGTGTCGGCGGCGGGTGCCGGAGCGGGCGCGGGCGCGGCGGCGTCAGCGGCGGCGGTTTCGGGTGCGGTGGTGTCTTCCTGACTCATGTTTTTGGAATGCTTGCGGTTGGGCGGTTGAGGGGATTACCCGGCTTTCTTGACGGAGCCGATGGTCTTGCGCGCGCCCTTGCGCGTGCGGGCGTTGGTGCGCGTGCGCTGTCCGCGGACGGGCAGCCCGCGGAAATGGCGCAGCCCGCGGTAACTCTTGATGGCCTGCAAGCGCTTCAGGTTCTGGCTGACTTCGCGCCGGAGGTCGCCCTCGCAACGGTAGCCGCGCTCGACGATGTAGCCGACGATTTTGTTCAACTGCTCCTCGGTCAACTCCTGCGCGCGCAACGCGGGATTGAGGCCGAGGGCGGCGACGATTTCGGCCGCGCGGGCGGGACCGATGCCGTAGATGTAGCGCAGCGAGTATTCGACGCGTTTGTTGTTTGGTATATCAACACCAAGGAGGCGAGGCATAAGGTTTGTCTGATTTTGTTTGGTTGGTTGTGTGTGGTTGTCTTCTGTGTGGAAAAAAGTGTCGGGAGAATGCGAATCGGGCGGGCGTTGTCAAGCGTCGCGTTGGGCGGATTTTGGCGTTGCCGGTGACGCTCACGGGCGGGTGAGGATTTCGGGTTCGTTCTCGGTGATGAGCACGGTGTGCTCGAAGTGCGCGGCGGGCTTGCCGTCGCGTGTGCGCGCCGTCCACTTGTCCGCCTTGTCAACGACGGTGCGGTAATCGCCCAGCGTAATCATCGGTTCGATGGCGAGCGTCATTCCCTTGCGCAACAGCGCGCCGGTGCCGGGCTGCCCTTCGTTCGGAATCTGCGGGTCCTCGTGCATGCGGCGGCCGACGCCGTGCCCGACATACGAGTCAACGATGCCGTAATTGTAGGGGCGGACGTGCTTCTCGACGCCGTGGGAAATGTCGTGGACGCGGTTGCCGGAGCGCGCGAACGCGATGCCTTGGTAGAGCGCCTCCTCGGTGATTTTGCACAGTTGGCGGACTTCCTCGGCGACGGGTTCGAGCAGGACGGTGCGGGCGTTGTCGCCAATGAACCCGTTGCGGCGGACGACGACGTCGAGCGAGACGATGTCGCCGGCGCGAAGGGGTTGCTTGCCGGGGACGCCGTGGACGACGGCGTCGTTGACCGAAATGCAGGTGTAGCCGGGGAAGGGGTTGCGGTTGTGCTTGTAGCCGTAACTGGCGGACTCGACGCCCAACTCCGCCATCTTGTCGCGCGCCGCAAGGTCGAGTTCGAGCGGGGTGACGCCCACGGCGGTAAGCCGCGCGATGTGCTCAAGCACTTGCGCCGCCGCGCGGCACACTTCGCGCATGAGCGCGATTTCTTCCGGTGTCTTGATGGGAATCATGGGCGTTTAGTTTTGGATGAAAGTCAGTGAGCGTGGTTAGCGTGGTCGTGAGCGGAATGGTCGTGTCCGGCGTGGTCGTCCTTCGCTGGGGAAGCGGGCTTCGCCGCCGGTGCCGGCTTCGCTGCCGGTGCCGGTGCCGGCGCGTCTTTCTTCGCCTCCGGTTTAGCGGTCTCCGTCTTCGCAGCGGCGGGCTTCGATTCGGGCTTCGCGGCGGACTTCGTTTCGGGCTTCGTTTCCGTCTTCGCGGCATCCTTCGCGACGTCGGGTGCCGGCGCGGGTTGGGTCGCCGCCGGCGGTGCTTTCTTGGCGTCCACTTCCTCGACGACGGTCACGAAGTTGTAGATGGCGCTGGCGATACCGAGGATGAGGATGACGGCGCAGATGACGCCAAGTTTGCCCAATCCTTTGCGTTCACCGTAGGTGGTCACTTTGCGCGAGGGCATCGGGATGTTCAGACCGCCGATGCGGCCTTTTTTCAGGAAGCCCTCGTAGTGGCGTTGCAGCAAAATCGCCTCGACCTGCGCCATTGTGTCGAGCGAGACGCCGACGGCAATCAGACCACCGGTGCCACCCATCAGGTAGGCGAGGCGTTGCGCGAAGCCGAGTTGGAACGACAGGATGTCGGGCAGTAGCGCGATGACGACGAGGAACACGGAACCGGCGAGGGTCAGGCGCGTCATCACGAAGTCGAGGAACTTGGCGGTGGCGTCGCCGGGGCGAACGCCGGGGACGTAGCCGGAGTTCTTCTTCAGGTCGTCCGCAATCTGGATGGGTTTGAACATCAGCGACACCCAGAAGTAACTGAACACGAAAATCAGCAACGCCTCGATGACGTAGTAGGTCGCGCCCTGCCCGCGCTGGAACCATTCCGACGCGCGGTGCAGGATGTTGCCGAAGTCCGAGTTCGGCGCGAGTCCGACCGCCCACAGCAGGAACATGCTGGGGAAACTCAAAATCGCGCTCGCGAAGATGACCGGCATAACGCCGGCGAAGTTCAGTTTCAGCGGCAGGTAGGAGGACTTGTTGCCCGCCATCACGCGCCGACCGACGGTGCGCTTCGCGTATTGGACGGGGATTTTGCGCAACGTCTGCGCCACCGCCGTCATCGCCGCGTAAACAACGACGCCCAGCAGCACGGTGCCGACCGCCTTCTCCCACGTGTATTGCGCCGAGGCGGCGTCGCCGGCGACCTTCCCGCCGAACGCGGTCAGGAACGGTTTCACGGCGTTGGGCAGGTCGGCGAGGATGCCGACGGTGATGAGGATGGACGTGCCGTTGCCGACGCCGCGCTGCGTGATTTGCTCGCCGAGCCACGTCATAATAACGGCGCCGGCGGTGAGCAGAATCGTCCCCAGACCGACGAACAGCCACTTGTTGATGAGCACGAGTTCGATGTTCTCGACACTGTTGAAGCCCAGCACACGACCGACGGCGCTGGGCGTCGCCAGCGCGTTCGCCAGCATGAAGCCCTGCACAATCGCGATGCCAACGGTCAGGTAGCGCGAGTATTGCGCGATTTTCTGCCGCCCCATGTCGCCCTCCTGCTGCAGGCGCGAAATCGAGGGCACCACCGCGCCCATCAACTGCATGATGATGCTCGCGCTGATGTAGGGCATGATGCCCAACGCGAAAATCGCCCCCTTCAACAGCGCGCCGCCGGTGAACAGGTTATACATCGCCACAACGCCGCTCGCGGCGTCGCCGGCGGCTTTGTTCGTCACGCGCTCCAACTCGTGCGGGTCAATGCCCGGCAGCGGAATGCACGCGCCCATGCGGGCGACGAAGAGCAACCCCAGCGCAACGATGAGGCGCTGGCGCAGTTCCGGAATTTTCCAACAGTTGGCGAATGCCTTGAACATCGGTGATTGGGCGGAGGCGTGAAAAAAGGTGAGGGGAATGGTTTTGGTTCGGGTTCGGGCGGCGGCGAACTGCCGGCGGTGCGAACCACCACCGGTGGCGCGCGAACCGCCGCGCCCGCTATGCGGCGGCCGGCTTCTCCGGCTTCGCCTTCGCGGTCTTGGCGACCTTGGCGACCTTCGCGGCGGGCGCGTCAGCCGCGCCTTCCGCCGGTGCCGGCGGCGTGGTTTGAAGCACGACAATCTTGCCGCCCGCCTTCTCAATCGCCGCCTTCGCGGACGCCGAGAACTTGTGCGCGGTCACGGTCACGGCGCGGGTCAGTTCCCCGTTGCCCAAAACCTTGACGAGGCCGGCGCCGGCGCGGAGCAGTCCCGCCTTCACAAGAACGTCGCGGTCAACGCTCGCGCCCCCGACCTTCTCAATCGAGGAGAGGTTGACGACGGCGAACTCGACGCGGTTCACGTTGCGGAAACCGCGGTGCGGCAGTTTGCGGTAGAGCGGCATCTGCCCGCCCTCAAAACCGGTGCGGACACCGCCGCCGGAGCGCGCCTTCATGCCCTTGTGGCCGCGACCGGACGTCTTGCCGTGCCCGCTGCCGCGACCGCAGCCGAGGCGCTTGTGCCGGTGCGTGCTGCCCGGAATTTCTGGAAGTTGGTGAAGTTTCATTTTCTGTCTCTAAAAACGGTGGATGGATGAATGGTTCGTTGCAGGGTCTCTTTCGGGACTTTCGTGTCTTCGGGAAAACGCGCGGACGCCGGCGCCGCCTTATTCGGCGGCGGCGGGTTCGGACGCGGGCGTGTCGCCACCGGCAGCGGCGGCGGCGGCGGCTTCGGCGGCAGCCGCCTGCTCGGCGGCAATCGCTTCGGCGGCGGCGACGGCGGGTGCCTTCGGCGCAAGTCCGCGCGTGAGGCGAATCTGGTCGAGCGTGCGCAGTTTCAGCAGCCCGTTAATCGTCGCCTTCACAATCGCGCCGGGGTTGTTCGACCCAAGCGACTTCGACAGGACGTCCTTGATGCCGACGACTTCGAGGACGGCGCGGACGCCGCCGCCGGCGATGACGCCGGTGCCGGGCGCGGCGGGACGCAACAGCACACGACCGCCGTCGAACTCGCCGAACACCTCGTGCGGAATCGTCACCGAGGTGCCGTTCGGGTGGTGCCGCAGGTTCACCGTCTTCAGGTTGCGGTGCGAACGGTCCGTGCCCTTGCGAATCGCGTCCGGCACCTCCTTCGCCTTGCCGTAGCCAAGACCGATGCGGCCCTTGCCGTCACCGGAGACGACCAGCGCGGCGAAACTGAAGCGGCGGCCGCCCTTGACGACCTTCGCGCAGCGGTTGACGTGGACGACCTTGTCCGAGAACTCGTTCGCGCCGAGGTCGGCGCTCGGTCCACGGTCGCGGCGCGGACCGCGTCCGCCGGGACCGCGCCCACGACCGCCACCGGGACCGTCGCGGCGCGGACCACGGTCGCCGCCACGGCGCGGACCACGCCGGTCGCCGGCGGGCGCGTTCGGGTCGGCGGGAGCCGCGTTGGGGTCGGCGGGGGCGCCACCGTCGGGGGCGCCGTCGCGGCGCGGACCACGGCGGTCGCCGCGTCCTCCGCGCTCGCCGCGCTCGCGGCGTTCGCCGCGCGGGGCGGCGGAGCCGGCGTCACCACCGGCGGTGGTTGCGGGGGCGGGGGCGGCGCCGGTGTCGGCGGGCGACGCGGCGGCCGCCGGTTCGGAAATCTTCTCCTGTGCTTCCTGTTCGTTGGACATTTCGTGAAGTGGTTTTTGTGTGAGGTGTGTCTTGCGCGGTATGTTGCGGTTTGCTGCGTCGTGCTGGGCGTGTTGCGCGGGGGTTAGAATTCGACGCCGGCGGCGCGGACGGCGTCCGCGAACGTTTTGACGGTGCCGTGGTATTGGCGGGTTCCGCGGTCGAAGACGACCTTCTGGATGCCGGCGGCCTTGATTTTCTCGCCGACGAGTTTGCCGAACGCCTCGGCGCCCTCCTTGTTCGGGCGGACTTTTTGCGCGCGCAAGTCCTTCTGCGTCGTCGCCGCCGAGGCGAGCGTCTTGCCGGCCGCGTCGTCAATCGCCTGCGCGTAAATGTGCAGGTTGGAGAACTTCACGGACAGGCGCGGCCGCTCGGCGGTGCCGACGACCTTCTTGCGCAGGCGCCAGTGGCGCTTTTGGGCGAGTTCGATTTTCTTGAGTGTCTTGTTCATGTCTTGATTGGTCTGTGTGGCTGGTTCTTCGAGGTGGATTGCCGCGCCGCGTTAGGCGGTCTTCTTGCCCTCCTTGCGGCGGACGAACTGACCGACGAGGCGCACACCCTTGCCCTTGTAAGGTTCGACCGGATAGTAACTCTTCACCTCGGCGGCGACCTTGCCCACGGCCTCCTTGTCGGCGCCGCTAATCTCCACCTTCGTGCCCTCTTGGATGTCCACCTTGATACCCGCCGGCAGCGTGTAGAGGATGGGGTGCGAGTAGCCCAGCGCGAGGTCGAGCACATTGCCCTTGAGCGTCGCCTTGAAGCCCACGCCCTCGATTTCAAGTTTCTTCGAGTAGCCCTGCGTCACGCCCGTCACCATGTTCTTGATGATGGCGCGCGCCGTGCCGTGCATCGCGCCGGCGAAACGGCTGCTCTCAAGCGGCGTCACGCGCACCTCGGCGCCCTCCACCTTGATTTCGACCACGGGCGCGAAGACCTTGCTCAACTTGCCCTTCGGTCCCTCGACGCTGACTTTCACGCCGGCTGTTTTGCCACCCGTGCGCTCGACGCCAACCTTGACGCCGGCCGGGATGGCCACTGGAAGTTTTCCGATTCTACTCATGTCTGTTCTGCCTTTGAGGCCTGCCCCCGCGCGCTGTGACGACGCGGAGCGGCTGGAAGGGCGTTGTGTGTTGTTTGTGTTGTGCTGTGTGTGCTGGTTGTTGTTTTTCGTGACCGCGCCGCGCTCCTCGCGCCGCGCATGGATGAAAAAGGCGGCGGAGGAAACACCAACCCCCGCCCCGCGCAAGAACTTTTTTTCAGTGCCGGCACCACCGGCGGCGGGAAACGACGCTCCAACGACCGCCGGCACCACCGGTAGTCGGCTTGTTTCCGCCGCGCGCAACACGCCCGGCAACGGAGCACTCAGAGCACCCGCGCGAGGCGTGGCTCGCGGGCACAGAGGGCTTCAAACATCGCCTGCAACTCCTCACGGGTCTTGCTGAGCAACGCCCGCTTCGGCAACGGCTTCATTCCGAGCAACATCTGCGCCGTGCGAACAACCCCAGCGAGAATGCCCTCGCGCTTGCCCTCGGTCTTGCCCACGGCAACGCCTTCGGCACGTCCTTCGGCACGCCCTTCGGCACGCCCTTCGGCTCTCAATTGGTCTGCGACGGTCATGGTGGTCTCCTTGGTTTTTCGGTCCTTGAACGAGTTGAGTTTCGCAATGACGCGCTCTTTGTCAACGCCGGCGGTGGTGAGGATGTAATACGCGAAGCGGCGCAGGTGTTCGACACCCACGCGCCGCAGTAGCGACTCGTCGAGGACGTAGTCGCTCGCGAGCGCGTCGCCGCCCTCCGCCTTCGCCCGTAGCAACAGCAACAGCGCGCGCACCGTGGGGTCAAGCGAGGCGAACGCCGCGCCGGACAAGTCCGCCAGCGAGTGCCCGCCAAGGTCGAACAGCACGTAGTCGAACGTCGGCGCGAATCGCGCCAGACGCCGCGCTACCTCCCCGCCCAACCCATACATTTCCGCGCCGAACCGCGCCGGTTGCCGCCACGGTTTTTTGCCCTGCGCGAGCACGACGGTCAGCATCAGCGGCAGCGTGCGCGCCTTCGGGTTTTGCGAGAGGTGCTTGGTGATGCCCAGCGATTTGTAGCCCATCAGACGACACGAAAAATGCGGCTGCTCGCGCCGCTGACTCTCGAAATGCAGCAGGACGTAGGCACCGGCGGCGACCTCGCCGGCAGCGGCAAATTCGGGGCGGAACGCGATTTTGAAGAGGAGGTCCGGCTCGAAATGCTTGAGGTCGTCGGTGATGAAATCCGGCGGCACGGGCGCGACGTGTTCCGCGTCGAGAAAGAGCACCTCGCCAACCTCTTCGGGCAACGCCGCCTTGAGGAAATTCACGAACACCCCGCGGTCGGAAAGCGTCACCTTGGCGATTTTGTCATCGGGCTGATGCGGCACGGA